>NZ_JBGCCU010000071.1 GCF_041261445.1 Catenulispora sp. EB89 | reverse complement strand
GATGAAAATCATGCGTTCTGACCTCGTCGTTTGGTCGGCGGGGTCAGACTGCTGTTATGCAGGGTGAGTGGACTGGTGAGCTGGTCGGGGCGGATGTGTGGGGCACGTGTCGAGAGCTGATCCCGGCCGGGAGTGTGTACGCGTTCCTGGCTGAGCATCGGGAGCAGTTGTTCCCGGCGTCGATGTTCGCGGACATGTATCCCTCCGCCAACGGTCGGCCGTCGATGCCGCCGCAGGTGCTGGCCGCTGCGGTGGTGTTGCAGGCGCTGATGGGCCGTTCGGACTTTGAGGCCGTTCAGGAGTTGCGCTGTGACCTGCGGTGGAAGGCCGCATGCGGGCTGGGACTTTTGGACACGGCGTTCGATCCCTCGCTGTTGTCATACTTCCGCCGGCGCCTGGCCCGCTCGGCCCGCCCGAATCGGATCTTTGAGACGGTGCGGGAGGTGGTGGCTGCGACCGGTGTACTCAAGGCGCGGCAGCGGCGGGCGCTGGACTCCACCGTGCTGGATGACGCCGTGGCCACGCAGGACACCGTCACCCAGCTGGTCGCCGCCGTTCGCAGGGTGATCCGCGATGTTCCCGGCGGCGCACAGGCTGCGGCAGCGGTGTGTCAGGCGCACGACTATGCCGATCCAGGCAAGCCACGGATTGCCTGGAACGATGAGACCGCGCGGGCCGTACTGGTTGATGCACTGGTCACCGATGCGGTGCGGTTGCTGTCCGAGCTGCCGGAGCAGGAACTAGGTGAGCAGGCGGCGAACGCGGTGGGCCTGCTGGCGCTGGTCGCGGGCCAGGATGTGGAGCCGGCCGAGGATTCCGACGGCCGCGACGGCCGCTGGCGGATCGCCGAGCGCACCGTGCCGGACCGGATGGTCTCCACCGTGGACCCCGAAGCCCGGCACGTGCACAAGACCCGCAGCCATCGCCAGGAGGGCTTCAAGGCTCACATCGCGATCGAACCGGAGACAGGGCTGATCACCGCAGCCCAACTCACCCCTGGCGTCGGAGCGGAACACCACGAGGCCACCGTCGCGCTGGACCT
>NZ_JBGCCU010000070.1 GCF_041261445.1 Catenulispora sp. EB89 | reverse complement strand
CTAGGCCGTGTCTGAGAAGTGGTTCATAGCCAGCCGTTGATGGCTGCGATGGTGACGGTGGCCTGGTAACGGCAGGCGAGCTTGTCGTACCGGGTTGCCACGGCGCGGTGTTGCTTGAGGCGGCTGATCCCGCATTCCACGGCGTGGCGTTGTTTGTAGCGTTCCGGGTCGAAGGCTGGTGGCCGGCCGCCGTGCGAGCCGCGTTTGCGCCGGTGGGCGGCTTGGTCGGTCTTGATCGGGATGGTGGCGCGGATGCCCCGCTGGCGGAGCAGGTCGCGGTTGGCTTTCGAGCTGTAGGCCTTGTCGGCCAGGACTCGGTCCGGCCGGGTGCGGGGCCGGCCGGGACCGGTGCGTGGTACCCGGATGGCATTCAGCACGACCGGGAACTGTGGGCTGTCGCCGCGTTGTCCGGCGGTGACGACGATCGCGAGGATCTTCTGGCCCTGCTCACAGGCCAGGTGCAGCTTAGTGGTCCAGCCACCGCGAGACCGCCCCAAGCCGTGGTCGGCAGGCTCGTGGGCCAGACCGCTGGGCGGTTCGACCTGTGCCGCGCCGTGTTTACGGGCCCCGGCGGCGTGCTGGTGAGCTCGTACGATCGTGGAGTCGATGGACACGTCCCAGTCGATCAGCCCTGCGGCATCGGCTTGGGCCTGCAACATCGCCAGGATCGCTGCCCAGGTGCCGTCACGGGACCAGGCGCGGAACAGATGGTAGGCATTCTGCCAGGGCCCGTAGCGATCGGGGATCTCCCGCCACGGCGCCCCGATCCTGGTGCGCCATCGGATGGCGTCGATGAGCTGGCGTTTCGTCCACTTCGGAGGCCGCCCGGGCTTCCGACCGACAGGCAACAGCGGCTGCAGGACTGCCCATTGCGCATCGGTCAGATCGCCGCGGACGCGTGCAGATATGGTGTCCACGAGGTCTCTGTGAAGGTGTGGTTCGTCTTGGTCGATGACTCACCTACCAGAGACCTCACCTGCTTGTCAGCATCCTGCAACACCAGGGCGCCCGAGCCGTGACGGCTCAGGCGCTCACACCTCACTTTTCAGACACGGCCTAG
>NZ_JBGCCU010000069.1 GCF_041261445.1 Catenulispora sp. EB89 | reverse complement strand
GGTTGTGACCGCGTGCCTTTTGAAGAATGAGCCTGCGAGTTAGCGTTGTGTGGCGAGGTTAACCCGGGTGGGGTAGCCGTAGCGAAAGCGAGTCCGAATAGGGCGTCTGAGTCGCGCGACCTAGACCCGAAGCGTGGTGATCTAGCCATGGGCAGGGTGAAGCGCGGGTAAGACCGCGTGGAGGCCCGAACCCACCAGGGTTGAAAACCTGGGGGATGACCTGTGGTTAGGGGTGAAAGGCCAATCAAACCACGTGATAGCTGGTTCTCCCCGAAATGCATTTAGGTGCAGCGTCGTGTGTTTCTTCCCGGAGGTAGAGCACTGGATGGTCTAGGGGGCCTACAAGCTTACCGAAATCAGCCAAACTCCGAATGCCGGTGAAGTGATAGCGCGGCAGTGAGACGGCGGGGGATAAGCTTCGTCGTCGAGAGGGAAACAGCCCAGAACACCGGCTAAGGCCCCTAAGCGTGTGCTAAGTGGGAAAGGATGTGGAGTCGCATAGACAACCAGGAGGTTGGCTTAGAAGCAGCCACCCTTGAAAGAGTGCGTAATAGCTCACTGGTCAAGTGATTCCGCGCCGACAATGTAGCGGGGCTCAAGTACACCGCCGAAGCCGTGTCATTCATACATGTAGCCTGTCGCCTTAGTCAGCGGCCAGGCGTATGGATGGGTAGGGGAGCGTCGTGCAGCCAGTGAAGTCCCGGGGTGACCCAGGGGTGGAGGCTGCACGAGTGAGAATGCAGGCATGAGTAGCGAATGCGACGTGAGAAACGTCGCCGCCGGATGACCAAGGGTTCCTGGGCCAGGCTAATCCGCCCAGGGTGAGTCGGGACCTAAGGCGAGGCCGACAGGCGTAGTCGATGGACAACGGGTTGATATTCCCGTACCCGCGAAGGTCCGCCCCATGTTGAATCAGGTGATGCTAAGCCCGTTAAGCCCCCTGACGCCTTCGGGTGTTGGGTGTGGTGGAGCCGGCGGCCCGAACTTGTAGTAGGCAAGCGATGGTGTGACGCAGGAAGGTAGCCCAACCCGGGCGGTGGTTGACCCGGGGTAAGGATGTAGGGCGTGTCGTAGGCAAATCCGCGACACACATGGCCTGAGATCTGATGCCGAGCCCGTAGGGGCGAAGTGGGTGATCCTATGCTGCCGAGAAAAGCATCTAGCGAGGA
>NZ_JBGCCU010000068.1 GCF_041261445.1 Catenulispora sp. EB89 | reverse complement strand
GCTAGAGAGTTCTCGCTGCGGGTGTTACGGGGGTAGTGGATCAAGTCCAGTCTTGGCGAGGAGTCCGGCCAGGAGTCCGGGTCGGTACTGCATGCGTCGTAGCCGTTGTTTGACGATCTGGTGGAGCTGGTCGATCTCGCGTTTGATGAGGTTGACCAGCCCGGATTTCATCACCGCCCACACGCCCTCGACCGGGTTGAGTTCGGGGGCGGTGGTCGGTAGGTAGAACACGGTCAGCCAGGCTCGGGTGCTGATCAGCGCACGTATGGTCGCCGACTTGTGCCGGTTCAGGTTGTCCCACACCAGCACGATCGGGGCCCGGAGCTGTTGGTGGGCGCCGTCGAGCAGGCGGATGAAGTCGTGCTCGTCGAAGCCCTTCTTCTCGTTCTTCCAGCCGTGGTAGACCAGGCTGCGGTGGATCAGCCGGACATGCGGCCGCGCCGCCGGACGGAAGGCGATCAGGGCAGCGAGGTTGACCCGCTTGGTCCCGGCGTTAGAGACCTTCACCACCGGTGTTACGCCACGTCGGCCCCAGGTGCGGCCGCGCGGCGGTTTGAGCCCTTGGCCAGCCTCGTCCTCGAAGCAGATGTACGCCCCCAGGGCTACGGCCGTGCTTTTATGCTCGGCCACGTCTCCTCACGCCAGGCGGCGATGGCCTGCTCGTTACGTTCGACTGCACGCCGGGTCGGTACCTGCCAGCTGGCCCCGATCCGGGTGAGCATCTCGTGTAACGCCCCGGAGGAGTGGAACCGGACACCGAACCGAACCCGGATCAACTCGGCGATCCTGGAAAGGGTCCAGCGCTGGTCGAGGTAGCCGTGCGCTGCCGGGCCAGCCTCGATCAGTGCCATCAGCTCCTGCTGCTGATCGACGGTCAGCAACGGCTTGGTCCCGGCCGCGCCCTTGGACACCAGCGCGCCGGGACCACCGGTCTGCAACGCGTGGCGCCACCGGTTGACCGACATCTTCGTCACCCGGAACCGCCGCGCCACCTGCTCATCGGTCTCACCTGCGACGATGAACTCCGCTGCGGCCATCCGCACCTGCTCGCGCCGGGCCCTGGCCGCGGCATCGAGCCCGCCACCTTGCGCATACCTCACAACGACGACATAGCGCGCCGGCTACTGCATGTCAGCGTGGCGCACCCCAGCGAAACTCCCGAGCCGAGAACTCTCTAGCCG
>NZ_JBGCCU010000067.1 GCF_041261445.1 Catenulispora sp. EB89 | reverse complement strand
CGAAGCTGAGAACTTAAGCGCCAGTAAACGGCGGTGGTAACTATAACCATCCTAAGGTAGCGAAATTCCTTGTCGGGTAAGTTCCGACCTGCACGAATGGCGTAACGACTTCTCGACTGTCTCAACCACGGACCCGGCGAAATTGCACTACGAGTAAAGATGCTCGTTTCGCGCAGCAGGACGGAAAGACCCCAGGACCTTCACTATAGCTTGATATTGGTGTTCGACTCGGTTTGTGTAGGATAGGTGGGAGGCTGTGAAGTCCGGACGCTAGTTCGGGTGGAGCCGGCGTTGAAATACCACTCTGATCGTGTTGGATGTCTAACCTCGGTCCGTGATCCGGATCAGGGACAGTGTCTGGTGGGTAGTTTAACTGGGGCGGTTGCCTCCTAAAGAGTAACGGAGGCGCCCAAAGGTTCCCTCAGCCTGGTTGGCAATCAGGTGGCGAGTGCAAGTGCACAAGGGGGCTTGACTGTGAGACCGACAGGTCGAGCAGGTGCGAAAGCAGGGACTAGTGATCCGGCCATGGCTTGTGGAAGCGTGGTCGCTCAACGGATAAAAGGTACCCTGGGGATAACAGGCTGATCTTCCCCAAGAGTCCATATCGACGGGATGGTTTGGCACCTCGATGTCGGCTCGTCGCATCCTGGGGCTGGAGTAGGTCCCAAGGGTTGGGCTGTTCGCCCATTAAAGCGGTACGCGAGCTGGGTTTAGAACGTCGTGAGACAGTTCGGTCCCTATCCGCTGCGCGCGCAGGAGACTTGAGAAGGGCTGTCCCTAGTACGAGAGGACCGGGATGGACGGACCTCTGGTGTGCCAGTTGTTCTGCCAAGGGCATGGCTGGTTGGCTACGTTCGGGAAGGATAACCGCTGAAAGCATCTAAGCGGGAAACCTGCTTCAAGATGAGGTCTCCCACCCACTTGATGGGGTAAGGCTCCCGGTAGACCACCGGGTTGATAGGCCGGGCGTGGAAGCTCCGTGAGGGGTGTAGCGGACCGGTACTAATAGGCCGAGGGCTTGACCACAAAGCTGATTCTTACAGTAAGACTCTTGCTGCTCGCATCCACTGTTTAGATCTGAGACCCCTACTGGCCTCGAGGACGCACAGGTGTGTTCTCGGCTGGTTGTCTCAAGATGTTACGGCCGCCATAGCGGTGGGGAAACGCCCGGTCCCATTCCGAACCCGGAAGCTAAGCCCGCCAGCGCCGATGGTACTGCCAGGGGGACCTGGTGGGAGAGTAGGACGCGGCCGAACTAAATTT
>NZ_JBGCCU010000066.1 GCF_041261445.1 Catenulispora sp. EB89 | reverse complement strand
GTGTTCAGGAGTTTAGCGAGGCGTTCGGCGGGGGTGTCCCAGCCGAGGGTTTTGCGGGGTCGGCGGTTGAGTTGGGCGGCGACGGCGGCGAGGTCTTCTGGGGTGTGCACCGATAGGTCGGTGCTTTTCGGGAAGTATTGGCGGAGCAGGCCGTTGGTGTTCTCGTTGCTGCCGCGTTGCCAGGGTGAGTGGGGGTCGCAGAAGAACACTTGCATGTCGGTGGCCAGCGTGAATTCGCGGTGTCGGGCCATCTCCACGCCCTGGTCCCAGGTCAGTGAGCGGCGTAGGTGTGCCGGCAGGGTCGAGACGGTGGCGATCAGCTGGTCGCGCACGGTGCCGGCGGTGCGATCACCGGGCAGGTGCACCAGCATCACAAACCGGGTGGTGCGCTCCACCAGAGTCCCGATAGCCGAGCGTGCATGCGCACCCAGGATCAGATCACCTTCCCAATGCCCGGGCACCGCCCGGTCCTCGGCCTCCGCGGGCCGCTCACTGATCATCACCAGGGGTTTCGGCAAACCAGAGCGCCGGGTGGGATGCGGCCGGTTGCGGGGCCGGCGTATCGCACGGCCGGTGCGCAGCGCCCCGGTCAACTCCCGACGCAACTCACCCCGGCCCTGCACATACAGCGCCTGGTAGATGGTCTCGTGCGACACGTGCATCTCCAGGTCATCCGGGTGGTCACGGCGCAGCCGGGCCGCGGCCTGTTCGGGACTGAGTTTGTCATCGAGTCCCTGCTGGATCGCGGCCTTCAACCGGGGACACCCGGCGATCTTCCCCACCCGAGGACGCACCCGACGGGCGGCGGCCCTGCGGTCGGCGGCATGCGGGTGATATCCCCGGCCGGGCCCAAGACCGTTGCGCGCGATCTCCCGGCTGATCGTCGAGGGTGAACGCCCCAAGCCCGCCGCGATCTGGCGCATCGAACGACCAGCCAGCAGCCCATCCGCGATCACCACCCGATCCTCGATCGAGAGAAACCGCGCCGAAGGCTCCGGCCGCGCCGGCAACCCAGCCACCCCCGTCTTCTGCGAATCCCCATGCAACCAGCGCCGACCAGTCCGGGGATTGACCCCCACCGCCCGAGCCGCCTCACTCGTCCCCACACCACCTGCCACAGCCACCAAGAATGCCCGCCGCTCAGCCACCAACCGAACCGGCCCCTGCCCAGTGCGATCCGAACGCACCACAAACCCAGACCCAGACACCCTGACCAACCCCATCAACACACGAATGTTGCAACCACCCCCTGAACCCGCCAGGCCTCCGGCGGGC
>NZ_JBGCCU010000065.1 GCF_041261445.1 Catenulispora sp. EB89 | reverse complement strand
CACCAGCGGTCCGGTGGAGGGCATCGCGTTGTGCTCGACGACGGTGGCGTTCTGTGCGACGCCGTTGACGTAGAGGATCATGGTCCCGGATGTCGAGTCCCAGGTCCCGACCAGGTGGGTCCAGCCGGTTGTGGCCGGGCTGTTGGAGAAGGCCGATTGGCCGGTGCTGCCGTTGATGTCTGCGTCTTCTCGGGTGAACTCCCAGGTTGATCCGCTGTACTGCAGGTAGAGGGCGCCGACGTTGGCGCCTTGTTGGACCACGGCGACCTGGTGGGTGGTGCCGAGGTTCGCGGCGTTCACCCACGCGGAGATGCTGAAGCTCTGCGTGGAGTCCAGGACGTTGCCCTTCGTGGCGGCGTTGCCGCCGGAGCCGTCGAACACCGCGGCTCCGTTCTTGCCGGCGTTGTCGAAGCCGACGCGGCCGTTGAGTGTGACCGGGTGGTTGTTGCCGGAGGCGTCAGCGCTGGCAGGCAGGTTGGCGGCAGCCGCCGGACGGACTCCGATCGCGAGCACGTGCAGCGCCTGGTCGTGTGTTCCGGGCGTCACGTCGGTGCCGTAGTACGGCAGGCTGACCGACTGCAGGGGGCTTTGCGGGTGAACCGGCACCACCACCATGTAGATCCGTACCGGACAACTTGTGTCGTTGGTGCCGGTCGAGGCGTTGCGATAGGGGAGGACGTAAGCCGCTGACGCGGAAGGTCCCGTGCACCAGTCCGCGACCGCGGGCATCGGCTTGACGTCGGTTGCACCGCCGGCGGAGTAGCTGATCGTGGTGGTGATCCGCCGCTGGGGCGAGTCACCCGGGGTGCCGCCGTTGACCGCCGCCACTAGGAACGCGACGGCGTTGGCTCTGATCTGCTGACTCTTGTCCAGGGTGATCGTCTGCCCCATGGCGATGGTGTTGTCGTTCGTCCCGTTCGCGGCCGGGATGCTGAAGTTGACGCCGTCCAGGGTGAGGTTGGTGGAAGGAGCCAGGCCTGCCTTCGCGAGAGCTTGCAGGGACAGCGAGTCGCCGGTTCCTGTGGTTCCCACGGTGCCGATGTCGGCGGGGTGGATCAGATCGATGTTCGCGCTGTTCGGGGCGGTGTCGTCGCTGATCCCGTGGTTGTTCAGGGAGTGCGCGAAGCTGTCGGCGGTGACGTTTGCGAAGGGCGAGACCTCGAAGAAGTCGATGCCCATGCCGTATCCGCCCGACTGCGCGTTCTGCCCGGTCACGGTCACGGTCAGCTTGTGGTTTCCGACCGTCAGATGGCGTCCGCCGAGGGGGACGTACTGACTGGTGCAGCAGGTGGCGGCGTAGCCGTCGAAGACACCGTTGGACGGCAGGGTCGAGGGC
>NZ_JBGCCU010000064.1 GCF_041261445.1 Catenulispora sp. EB89 | reverse complement strand
CATCGAAAGACATCCCTGTAGCTAGCCCTGTCAAGTAGTGAGAGGTTCGCCATGTTTTGCCCAGGCTGTGGCCTCGTTGTAGAGGCTGCCGGTTTTCAGGCAGCCGTGCAGGATGCCGACCAGGCGGTTGGCGACCTGGCGCAGGGCGGCGTTGTAGCCGGCGCCGCGTGCGCGCTGTTTGTCGTAGTAGGCGCGGGCGCCGGGCGAGTAGCGGATGGCCTTCTCTGCCTGGTGCATCAGGGCGTCGATGAGCCGGTCGTTGTGCACCCAGCGGGCGGCGACGACCTTTTTCTTGCCGGAGGCGCGGGTGATCGGGCTGGTCGCGGCGTAGTTCTTGCGGGCCTTCGCGGTGGCGTAGCGGGCCGGGTCGTCGCCGAACTCTGCGAGCACCCGAGCGCCGATGATCGGTCCCAGGCCGGGCTGGGAGACGACGATCCTAGCGGCCGGGTGCTGCCCAAAATGGGCCTGGACCTCCTGCTGCATGGCAGCGACCTGCGTTTCGAGCACGATCAGCACCGCGATCAGAGCCCGCACGGTGACGGCGTAGGCCGCCGTGACCGCCGGGGGCTGTCCGAGCTGGGGTGCGCGCAGCGCAGCCTGGATCCGCTCGGCCTTGGCCGGCACATCGCGGCGCCGGGCGCGGGTCAGCGCGGCACCGATCTGCGAGCGGGACAGCCGTGCGGCCGAAGCCGGGTCGGGCGCCTTGGCCAACAGCGCCAGCGCTTCGGGGGCGTCCAGGTCCTCGAAGGCCGCCAGGGCAGCGGGGAAGTAGTCCCGCAGGGCATGCCGCAGCCGCTGGGTGTGCCTGGTGCGCTCCCAGATCAGGGTCTTGTGGGCCCGGGACACCACCTTGATCGCTTCAGCAAGGTCGGAGTCGCCGGCCACGGATCGCAGCTGGTGGCCGTCGGTGCGGACCATGTCTGCCAGCATGTGCGCGTCCGCGGCGTCGCTCTTGGCCCCCGAGACCGCCCGGCGTTCCCGGTAGCGGGCCGCGGTCAGCGGGTTCACCGCCAGCACGGTGTACCCGGCGGCCAGCAGTGCGCCCACCCACGGGCCCCGGTCGGTCTCAATCCCCACCACGACCTCGGTGTCGTCGTCCTCGGCGGTCTCGCCCAGCGCCCTGACGACCAGGTCGTGCAGCCGGGCGATCCCGGCAATGCCCTCCGGCAGCCGGGCCTTGGCCAGCCGCTTGCCACCCTCATCCATCAGCTCCACGTCGTGATGGTCCTCGGCCCAGTCATCGCCGATGAACAGCCTCAACGCCCCTCCTCTATCCAGAACCTCCACCCAACAGCCAGCCGGAGAACCATCAGCGACCTAATGAACCAGTGCTCACGCCCGAAACCGGCGGGCACGACATCCCATCAGCGATCAACTCTCCCGGCCGACCGACAGGGGCACGGTCTTTCGACAGGACTCGAAGTCCTGGACACACAAGTGCTCACCTGCCAGCGGCTGTCCACCCAGGAGTCTGCCGGATGGCTCACTCCCGAGAATCATTAGGA
>NZ_JBGCCU010000062.1 GCF_041261445.1 Catenulispora sp. EB89 | reverse complement strand
CTTGTCGTTTAACCTTTTCGGCGGGGTTTGGTGCCCTTCTTGTGGTGTTCGGGTCTGGCGTAGGCCTCGCCGGTCGCAAGGACCCGGCCGACGTCGTGGACGGTGGCCCGCTTGCGGTTACTCGAGCCGGGCGGCCGTCCAGGCCCAGGACGTGACGGTTTCGGCGCACGCACTGGAGATGGGATCTTCGCGCGGAGGTTCCGAAACCCCCGGCGGACCCGAGCCGGGGTGAGGCGCTCGGGGTCCAGCGGTTTCTCCCAGGGGCGGCGCAGGTCGGAGGCGAGCGGGCGGGCCAAGCGCAGCTGGGTATGGGCGGCGATGGCGATCCAGGTCCAGCGGTCGGCGGCCGCCGGGTCGCGAAGCCGCGGAGCCGTCCAGCCCAGGGTCTGCTTCAGGAGCCTGAAGGTGTGCTCGATATCGAACCTGCGCAGGAACGCCATCCAGGCCCGGTCAACGTCCTCGGCCGTGGCATCGACGCGCGACCACCATAGCCACACCGGCTTCGGATCGCCGCCGGACGGCAGGTGGTCGACCTGGAGGCGGATGACGGTTCCTTCGATGACCGGCAGGTCGCCGGGGAAGTCAGCCCATGCGGCCCGGTGCGTCAGGATCGGGTGTAACCGGTCCCAGGCTTGTGCGGTCGCGGCGCCGTAGTGTGTGTTGTCAGTCGTGGTGGAGACGTTCGGGGTGTTCCAGGTGGCCGGGTCGCCGAAGACGAACTCGCCGCCGTGCTTGGGCGGGCGTCCGCCTTTGAGGTTGTAGACGTACGGCGGGGCCGGGCGGCGGAACACCCGGTCGCCGCGCAGCCGTCCGAGGATCTGGACCGGCAGGTCCGCGAGCAGGAACGCGATGCGCGGGGCGTCGTATCCGGCGTCCATGACAATAAGGATCTCCGGATCGCCGGCCGTCCAGTGCCCGGCAGCCAGCAGGCGTTGCACGACCTCGCGCAACTGTTCAGCGGTGATCGCAACGACGTCGGCGCCGGGCGGCAGCCGGATCGCGTCCAGGATCGCGGTCCACGACGTCGGGCCGAACTCCAGCGCGGCGACGAACGAGTACGGCCACCCCGGGATCATGCGGTGTTCGTCTCTGCCGCGGCCATAGGTGTGGCAGAAGCACCGGTCAGGCGAGGTGTTAGCGTCCGGGCGCAGCCACGGCGACACATCCACGGCCAGCACCAGCCGGCCATCCGCCGCCCGAGGCAGCGGTGCATCGCCGACCGCGCGCCGCAGCCTGCCGATGTCCAGACCGCCGTGGTTGATCCCGTCGTAGAGTGCCCCGTGCCCGCGCTGGTGCTCGGGTGCCAACGCCAGCTCCACCAGCGTCTTCACCGCGCCGTCGGTACACAGCACCGCGTCAGCCAGCTCGAACAGCTCATCACGCCGCGCGGTCAACGCCTCGTAGAAGCCGCGGCGGAACCCGGCCAAAACCGCCAACCGGCCGCAGACGATCGCAGGTTGCAGGACACTGGACACGACGGCCTCCTTCGCGACAGTGAGTATTCTTCGCAGAACCCATAGTCACTCGGAGGCCGTCGCCCTGTCCGGTGAATCGTCGAACACACCGGTGCTGAGCTGCCTCAACCCGTCGCTGTCTCGAAGAACAGGAACACGCGCTCAACCTGGTTCCGAAACAGCATCAGAGCCTTGATAGCCTTCTGGGGTTAAACGGCAAG
>NZ_JBGCCU010000061.1 GCF_041261445.1 Catenulispora sp. EB89 | reverse complement strand
CAAGAGCGGGGAGTTAAGGGTTTGGTGGTGGTGTCAAGGCTTGTTCGGTGGTGATGGTGTAGGTGCCGGGTGCGCATTTGGTGATGTGGCCGCGGCGGGCGGCGGTGTTGAGGGCGACGCCGATGGCGTTGAGGGGGTCCCAGCCGGTGATGCCCAGGGCGCGGGCGAGTTGGCGGGCTTGGTGGGGTTGGCCTGGGTGGGTGTGCAGGATGGCCAGGGCGTAGATCATGTGGTGGCTCATGGCGGGGTGGCGGGTGCGTAGCGCGTTGGTGAGGGCGGGATCTGGCCTGTCGCAGGTGGCTGGTGTGGCCGGGGCTGCGATCACGGTGTCGATGGCTTGGATGGCGGTGCCGCGGGCCGGGCGTGGGTCGGCGGGTCGGTGTTTGGGGTAGCGGGAGCCGGGTGCTTTCAGCACGCGGGCGGCGATACGGGGCCGGCGGGCATCGAGTGGCTGGTCCAGGATGGCGGTGGCGATGTCGCCGTGCAGCGGGTCGGGATGGCCGGCGATGTGCTCGGCGCGGATGACGCTGTCGCGGGCGGCGGCCAGCGCGACGGTAACCGAGCAGCGGTCCGGGTCCAGGCCTGGGCGGGTTGCGGCGGCGTCGGTCATGACGATGTGAAGGATCTGCCAGATGCAGGCCAGGGCCCACATTTCCTGGGCGATGCCGAAGGGGTCGCCGGAGCGCAGCACGGTGCGGCCGGTGAGGGTGTGGCGCAGCCCGAAGAAGCAGGTCTCGATCTCCCAGCGCTGGTGGTAGAGCTGCACCAGTGCCTTGGCGGGATCGGTGCGGTGGTCGGTGAGGGTGGTTACCAGGCGCCAGCGGCCGGTTACCTGGGTGCCGTCGGCGCCGGTGATGCTGATCTGTGCATCGATCACCCGCAGCCGAAGTCCGCCGATGCGGGTCAGGAACGACCCGTCGGGCAGCACCGCCAGCACCGCGGGTTTGCGCACCGCGTTGACCCGGATGAGGAACTGCGCCTGGCGTCCGGCGATGGCGGCCATGACCTTGTCGGCGTCGAATGCCGCATCGGCCAGCAGCAGCATCGAGGCATCCAGCCGGGCCCACAGCGCAGCGGCGGCCGGGATCTCCCCGACCGACAACGCCGTCACCGTCGCGCCCAACAGCGCCCGGGTGCCGCACTCGGCCAAAGCCAGCAGCTGCACCCCAGGCCAGCCGTCGCTACCGCTGCGGCGCCGCCCGATCCGGAACACCGCCCGGTTGCGCGACGTGTCCGGCGCCTTGAACGAGGAACACCCGTCGATCGCCACCATCCGCAACCCGCGGTAGCGGCAGCCCGGCATCCCCGGCCAGGACGTCGGACCAGCCAGGTGCTCGAACAACGACCTGATCGGCGCTACCGACACCCGCCGCCGCAGATCCCGCAACGCCTTACCCGACGGAGCCGGCACCGCGATCTTCGGCAGGCCCCGCATAGCACCGGTCAGATGCGACCACACCCCGGAAAGGCCCACCTCCGGGAACAGCACCATCGCCAACACCACATACACACCCACCCGCGAAGGCAGCATCCGTACCCGCTGCTGCACACACCCGGTGGCCTCCAACACCGCATCGACCAGCTCGAACGGCACCACCGACGTCAACTCACCCAGATGCCCGGCAGCGAACACACCCGGAGCAACCGTGATGGTGCGGGACGCACAGACCATGGCAGACTCAGACACGACGAGACCTCCGAAACCAGGGTTCCTAGACAGTCCCGATGTATCAGAGGTCTCGTTTCACATGCCAGCCCAGCAGACCAGGGCCTTGACACCCACCACAAACCCTTAACTACCCGCTCTTG
>NZ_JBGCCU010000060.1 GCF_041261445.1 Catenulispora sp. EB89 | reverse complement strand
TGGCCCCGCCGGCGGCCGCCCTCACCGGAGCGGACGTCAGCTACCCGGTGTACATCGACCCGGCGATCACCACGGGCAAGCAGGACTGGATGGAGGTCGACAACCAGGGCGGCCACGACTGGAACGACAACAGCCAGAACGCCAAGGTCGGCCTGTGCGATTACCAGAGCTGCCTTTCGCCCTATCGCACGATGCGCGCGTACTACCAGATGGATACCGGCTATCTGTCCGCGGGCAACGGCAGCCACGCCTCCGTGTACGACGCACATTTCTACATCACCCAGGTATGGAACGGCGCCAATGGGTGCACCGCCACTCCCGTGGACCTCTTCTCATCGGGCGGCATCACCAGCTCGACGACATGGCCCGGGCCGGCGATCTCGATGCTCGACCGCGTCTACTCCGGCGCCGGAAACGGTTGCTCCTCAGCATCCCTGAGCTTCAACGCGATCAACTGGGCGACGAGTGCCGCGAACGGCGGGTGGCCGAACACCACATTCGCACTGCGTGCGGACACCGAAAGCAACGATCAACAGTGGAAGCAGTTCAACAACGCGGCCACGCTGTCGGTGACGTTCAACTACGGGCCGGGCATCCCCGCGACCCCCACCATGACCGGTGCGGTGACCTGCAACGGGGTCAACTACACGTCGAGCAACACGCCGCAGTTCTCGACCTGGGCCGTCGACAACAACCCGTCGCCGCTGCACATGAACCTGAACTTCCAAGTGCGGGACCTGACGAACAACCTCATGTCCCAGGGCACCGCGTCCGGTGTCGCCTCGGGCCAGGGCGGCGGCGGATCCTGGACAAGCGGCGCGCTCCCCAACGCGCAGTTCCAGGTATATGCCAACGCGACCGACATTCCGACAGACAACGCGCAACCCATCACCTCGATATGGTCGGCGTCCTACTATTTCACCGTCCTGAACGAGAACCTTCAGGGAATCTCGCCGAAAATCTCTTCGTTCGACTTTCCGCAGGACCCTTACGGTAATGCACAATGGGGTGCTCCACAGGGCCGCGGGCAATTCCTGATCGCCGGAACCAGCAACGCCAACGTCGTCGGGTACGAGTACTCCTTCGACAGCAACTTCCAGAACGCCCCTCCGGTGTGCGGCACGACGACGCCGGGCTCTTCCGTGCCCGCGGGCAACGGCGGCACGGCAGTGGTCTCCGTTCCCTCCGGCACCGGCCTGGTCTTCGGCCACCACAGGCTGTACGTCCGGGGCTTCGACATGGTCGGCCAGCCGACGAACGTCACGGCGTACGACTTCATGGTCGGCCTGACCGTCATGCCCTCGACGGCCAACCTGCCGGCCACCGGCGCTGTGCACAACCCGTATCTCGGCAAGTGCCTCGACGACCTCAACCGGACGCTGGGCAACCTGGCCACGGTGGACCTCACCGGCTGCAACAACTCCGCCGCCCAGGTCTGGTCGTTCAAGTCCGATGGCAGCCTGCAGACCGGTGACCAGGCGGACGGCTGGTGGTGTCTGGACGTCGACAACGCCTCGACCGCGATAAGCACACCGGTCCACCTGCATCAGTGCAACGGCGGCGGTTCCCAGCAATGGACCGTCACCAACGACGGCAAGGGCGACTGGGCGCTCCTCAACCCCGAGTCAGGACTCTGTCTCGACGATCCCAACGCGTCCACATCCAACGGCACCGGACTCCAGATCTACACCTGCAACGGCAGCCCCGCCCAAAAGTGGATCGTCGATGTGGACTCCAACCGCTACGAGGGCCAGGACGCCGTCACGAGCGTCACGACCACCAACGGCAGTGCCCCTGGAATCCAGGGGGACGTCGGAGGTGT
>NZ_JBGCCU010000059.1 GCF_041261445.1 Catenulispora sp. EB89 | reverse complement strand
CCAGCTCACCAGTCCACTCACCCTGCATAACAGCAGTCTGACCCCGCCGACCAAACGACGAGGTCAGAACGCATGATTTTCATCGGCCTTCTAGGGACTGTTCGGAGTCCGGATCATGTGGTTGGGGTGAGTGTCTTCAGCCAAGTGTCGAGGGCGGACATCAGCGTCCAGCCCTCGACGGAAAACGCCCGGACACGCCGCATCAAATCACTTCTTAAGCGGGTGAAAGCCGCGAAAATCGTCCTAGCCCGCGTCCCCGGTGATCCATGTGACGTGGGACAACCACGTCACCCGTTCAGGGCGCCGTTGACACTGCAGAGGAGACCCTCCGATGAAAACAACGAAGCGGAAGCTCAAGATCAGCGTCTGCACCATGGCTGCGGTCAGTACGCTGATGCTCGCGGCGCCGGCCGCGTATGCGGACGACTGGCACCGTGTTGACACCTCCAACACTTGGGCGGGTTGCCAGACGTATCTCCTCATCAACTTCGGCAACTGGCCCGCGGATCGCGTCAAGTGCGAAATCGACGGCTCGTGGACCCCGTGGCAGACCTATGGTGGCTACGTCTACTACTGATCTGTGCGGGCCGGCGCCCATCCACGGCTGCGCGCTTCGGTGAGACGTCGATCAGCTACCGCGCTGATCCACCTTCCGCATGGTGGGTATCGCCGCCCGGCCGGAGACCGGCCGGGCGGCGATACCCGGCGACAGCCGACACGTCACTGACGAGCTCGCTGCGCATCGCGTGACATCGAAGCAACAGATGACGTGTCGTAGTGCGATGCCGCATATGCCGAGGGTGAGGAAGGCCTCGTGGATGTCGGCGCGGCGTTCGTAGCAGGTGCGGAGGTCCGTTCGACGACGAGGCGGATTTTGCCCAGACCCGAGTCGTGTGGGAGACCTCGTCTGGCGGTCTTCGACTGGATGCCTTGTCGCTACAGCCGACGAGCTCCACTACAGCGGACCCCGCACCTGCCGTTAGGCGAATCCGACCCATCAACGATGTAGGACCGTGTGCGTTAGAGGCTCTTGAACAGCCAGTTCTGGGTCTCGTCCTTGGCGTCGATCGCCGCGAGGTAGATCCCGTTCGGCATCTCCCGTTTGAAGCCGAGGGCCAGGGCTTCTTTGCCGCCGGGGGTCCGGTTCGCGGGCACGGTGATGCGCCATTGGCCCTCGACGGGGGCGGGTCGAAGCGTCCAAGGAGTTGGGATCTCGATGACGGTGATGCGCATCCCGGTCTGCGGGTCGTCGGGGTAGGCGAGATAGAGCGGCTGCATGCCGTAGGGCGTCCTGATCAGGAGCGTGTCGTCGTTCGCGTCGATGGTCTGCCAGGTCCGCGCGTTTGAGCCGGGCAGGGGGTGGCTGCCGACCAGCGCGGGCGCGCCGGGCTCCACATCGATCGGATACAGGATTCCGAACACCGGGTGGCGGATCTCGTAGACGCCGAACGGGACAGCAGCCATGCGGAGCCTCGTTTCGTGTGGTGGCCGCCGACCGGTCGGCCAGGTCCAGCCGGGGAACTACCCGATTCGCCAAGACCGAACCAGGCCGAGGTTGCGCATCGTCCGCCGACGCAGACTTCCGGTCTTCGTCGGCGGACGGTCGTGCATGCTGTGCCCGCGCCCGCTTCGGCAGCGGCCCGGTGGCCGGGACCGGCAGAAACGGCTCGATCAAAGCCCACCCGGCATCCGTGAGTTCAAAACGTGCCGCACCCCAGTTCTACCAGCCACGACCACCCACACGGCAAACACATCAAAGATCTGAACTACGAACAGTCGCTAGAAGGCTGATGAAAATCATGCGTTCTGACCTCGTCGTTTGGTCGGCGGGGTCAGACTGCTGTTATGCAGGGTGAGTGGACTGGTGAGCTGGT
>NZ_JBGCCU010000058.1 GCF_041261445.1 Catenulispora sp. EB89 | reverse complement strand
CCCGGTACGACAAGCTCGCCTGCCGTTACCAGGCCACCGTCACCATCGCAGCCATCAACGGCTGGCTATGAACCACTTCTCAGACACGGCCTAGCGCTCGAATCCTCGAATCCTGGAATCGGGAATCCTGGAATCTCAGGGCTGGACCGGGGCTCTCGGCAGTCTCCGGTCCAGCCAGACGAACGCGGCGCCGAGGACCAGGAACAACACGGCCACCAGCGCCACGTTCAGCGTCACTCGGGCGTAGCCGTGCGTGCTGACGTCGATGAACGGATAGGGATACCAGTTCACGACATGGCCGCGGATCAGCGTGAACGCCACCCAGGCCAGCGGATACACCGTCGCCCAGCCCAGGGTGGCCCACGCCAGGCGCGGCCTCGGGCCGAACAGCAGCCAGCCGGCCACCATCAGGATCGGCGTGAGGATGTGCAGCCCGATGTCGGCGACGTTGCTCCACCCGCCCAGATGCACCTGCGGCCGCAACACGATGACGTCGACCAGGCAGGTCACGGTGATGCACAGCAGGGCGTCCAGCAGCGCCACCGGCCACCAGGTGCCGCGCCGGTCAGGCACCAGGACGAGGGCGATCGCCGCCGCCAGCACGATCAGGTTGCTCTGGATCGTGAAGTAGCAGAAGAAGTTCCCGATCCGCGTGCCGACGGTGAACGGCGACACCTGCGTGTTCTTGTTCGCGGCGGACAGGTAGAACTGGAGCACCAGTGACGCCGCGCACACCAGCAGGGTGAGCAGGTGCCAGGCCCGGGCGCGCTCGATGGTCATGAGTTGACGATATCGGCCCAGGTGGCGCCGGGATCTGAACCCGGCGTGGACTCGTGTCGTCTCACGGACTGGACTGGTAAGCCCCAAAAGGGTGATGCACCTATAGTCATTTACATGATCGCCAACGAGACGTCCCGCATGCCCGCCGCCATCATGGCGCCGCGGATGATGCGTTGCCGTGTCTCTTGTCGAATGTGTAGCTGCTGAGTCTGTAGGACTCCCCGACCCGGGTTTTAGTAGCTCCTCCCCCTTGTAAGCCTTAGCGGCGCGCCTTTGTTGCGCGCCCGCCGCCGCATGTCGCGGCCCATTGGAAAGCATCATGATTGAAATAAAAAACCTGACAAAGGTTTACCCTGCCCGCGACCGGCCGGTCACCGCCCTGGACGGCGTGGACCTGAGCGTCGCGGCCGGCGAGGTCTACGGCGTCGTCGGCCAGTCCGGGGCCGGCAAGAGCACGCTGATCCGCTGCGTGAACCTGCTGGAGCGCCCCACCTCCGGCACGGTCACCGTGGCCGGGCGCGAGCTCACGGCGCTGTCCGGGCGGCAGCTGCGCGCCGAGCGCCGCCGCATCGGCATGGTGTTCCAGCACTTCAACCTGCTCTCCAGCCGCACCGCGCGGGAGAACGTCGAGCTGCCGCTGGAGATCGAGGGCCGGCTGACCCGTCGCGAGCGCCGGGCGAAGGCCGAGGAGCTGCTGGACGTCGTCGGCCTGGCCGACCGCGCCGGCGCCCACCCGGCGCAGCTGTCCGGCGGGCAGAAACAGCGGGTCGGGATCGCGCGGGCGCTGGCCGCCGATCCGCACGTGCTGCTCTCCGACGAGGCCACCTCGGCGCTGGACCCGGAGACCACCCGCAGCGTGCTGAAGCTGCTCAAGGAGGTCAACGAGCGGCTCGGCGTCACGGTGCTGCTGATCACGCACGAGATGGAGGTCGTCAAGGCGGTCTGCGACAGCGCGGCCCTGATGCGCGAGGGCCGGATCGCCGAGTCCGGGACCATCTCGGAGCTGCTGACGCGGGAGCGTTCGGAGCTGGCGCGGGAGCTGTTCCAGCTGGGCCCGGCGCCGGAGCCGTCGGGGCTGCCCGACAGCACGGTGCTGGACGTCACCTTCCACGGCGACTCCACCGCGCAGCCGCTGGTCTCGCAGCTGGCGCGGACGTACTCGGTCGACGTCACGATCCTGGGCGCGGCGATCGAGACGGTGAACGGGCAGACTGTCGGGCGGATGCGGATCGGGCTGCCGGGGCGGTTCGAGGAGAACGTCGTACCGATCGGGTTCCTGCGGGAGCGCGGGCTGAACGTGGAGGTCGTCGCGGCCGAAGGTACGACCGGAGCTACGACGGGAGCTACGACCGGAGTTACGACCGGAGTTACGACTGAAGCTACGACCGGAGCTACGACCGGAGCTACGACCGATGGCACGGTCGGAACCACCGCCGACGTCGCGGCCGAAGGCACCGGGCACTCGCTTGAGGAGGTCGGGTCGTGAGCTGGTCGGACATGCAGCCGCTGCTGTGGCAGGCCACCCTGGAGACGGTGCAGATGGTCGGCTGGTCGGCGCTGTTCACGGTGCTGATCGGGCTGCCGATCGGACTGCTGCTGGTGCTCACGGATCGCGGCGGCCTGCTGGCGAACGCGCCGGCGAACAAGGCGCTGGGGACCGTGGTCAACGTCGGGCGCTCGCTGCCGTTCATCATCCTGCTGATCGCCATCACGCCGTTCACGCGCGGGATCGTCGGGACCACCATCGGCGTGGACGCCGCGATCGTGCCGCTGGCCGTCGGCGCCGTGCCGTTCTTCGCCCGGCTGGTGGAGAGCGCGGTGCGCGAGGTCGACAGGGGCCTGATCGAGGCCTCGGCCGCGATGGGCGCCTCGCATCTGGCCACGGTCCGCAAAGTCCTGCTCCCGGAGTCGCTGCCCGCGCTGGTCAGCGGCCTGACGACGACCGTGATCGCGCTGGTCGGCTATTCGGCGATGGCCGGCGCGATCGGCGGCGGGGGCCTGGGCGACCTGGCCATCCGCTACGGCTACCAGCGCTTCGAGAACGGCCTCATGATCGCCACGGTCGTGCTGCTGGTCGTCCTCGTCCAGATCGTCCAGTGGCTCGGCGACTTCGCCGCCAAGCGGCTGGCTCACCGGTAACCACCCCGGCCACTCCCCCAATCAGTACACGGAAGAAAGAAGACCTTGTTCATGCGCAACAAGAAGCTCGCCGCGTCCCTGACCGCCCTCGTCGGCGTCCTGGCCGTGGGTCTGACCGCCTGCTCCTCGTCGAAGTCCGCGGGGTCCTCCGGCTCCGCGGCCGCGGGGTCCTCCGGCGGCGTCGACTCGATCACCGTCGCGGCCTCCCCGGTCCCGCACGCGCAGATCCTGGACTACATCCGCGACAACCTGGCCGCCAAGGCCGGGCTGAAGCTGACGGTGAAGGAGTTCACCGACTACGTCCAGCCGAACCTGGCCACCCAGGACGGCGAGGTCGGCGCCAACTACTTCCAGCACCAGCCCTACCTCGACGACTTCAACAAGAGCAAGGGCACCGACCTGGTCCCGGTCGTCGGCGTCCACCTGGAGCCGCTGGGCCTGTACTCGCACAAGGCCAAGTCCCTGGACCAGATCAAGGACGGCGCCACCGTCGCCCTCCCGAACGACGCCACCAACGAGGGCCGGGCCCTGAAGCTGCTGGCCGACAACAACCTGATCACCCTCAAGCCCGGCGCCGGCGCCACCGCGACGGAGAAGGACGTCGCCGGCAACCCCAAGCACCTGAAGTTCAAGCCGCTGGAGGCCGCCGAACTCCCGCGCGCCCTCGACGACGTCGACGCCGCGGTGATCAACGGCAACTACGCGCTCCAGGCGAAGCTGACGCCGAGCAAGGACGCGCTGGCCCTGGAGAAGACGGCCGGGAACCCCTACGTCAACATCCTGGTGGTGAAGAAGGGGCACGAGAACGACCCGGCGGTGAAGAAGCTGGCCGCGCTGCTGACCTCGGACCAGGTGAAGCAGTACATCGAGAAGACGTTCAACGGGTCGGTGATTCCGGCGAGCTAGACCTGTGACTGACGGCCGACCGCTTCTGGGGACAGGGGCGGTCGGCCGTGGGTTTTCCAGAGGTCGAGGATCTGCGCGTACTTGTCGACGAACTCCTCGTCGGAGTGTGCTTCGTAGTGCTCGACCGGCGCGGGGAGTCGGCGGCGCGTGCCGTCGTGCAGATAGACGTCGATCGAGTGGTCGCCGGCCAGGAAGTCTGCCCTGATGTCCCGGACCTGGTTCCAGGGGATGAAGCGGCGGCGCAGTGTCTGGATGGTGATGCCGTCGGCGGTGACGGTGGTGGACCACTGCCGGACCAGGAAGACGAAGGGGATGGCCGCGACCATGTCGATGGCCAGGGATGTGTGGCCGGGGAGCCAGTGCCAGGGCAGGCCGGCGATCGGCGGATAGATGCCGAGCCCCATGAGTTTGCGTGGTCTTGTGAAGACCAAATCCCCCACGAGCCGTGATGCTATAGCGGAGCTCAGCTTCTGGCGACCATCGCGACGCCGAGCGTGATCATCGTGACCGCGATGATGCCGTCCAGCACGCGCCAGGCCTTGGGCCGTGCGAGGACCTTCCCGAGGCGCCGGGCGCCGAATCCGAGGCCTGCGAACCACAGGATGCTGCCGGCGGTGGCGCCGAGGGCGAAGTACCAGTCCATGCTGCCGTAGCTGTTGCCGACGGTGCCCAGCAGCAGGACCGTGTCGAGGTAGACGTGGGGGTTGAGCCAGGTCAGGGCCAGGCAGGTCAGGACGGCTGTGCGCAGGGACTTCTCCCCCGCGCCCTCGGCGGCCAGGTGGTCCTGCTGCTTCCAGGCGCGGCGGGCGGCGAGCAGGCCGTAGGTCACCAGGAACGCGGCGCCGATCCAGGCGATCGCGGTCACCACCGTCGGCATCGAGCGGACCAGCGCGCCCAGGCCGCCGATGCCGGCCGCGATCAGGACCGCGTCGGAGGCCGCGCAGATCGCGACGATCGGGGTGACGTGCTCGCGGCGGATGCCCTGGCGCAGGACGTAGGCGTTCTGCGCGCCGATGGCGACGATCAGGGACAGGCCGGTGCCGAGGCCGGCCGCGGCGGCCGCGAGGGGGGTGGTCATGAGCACGATGCTAGGAAGGTGTGTGATCCGCAGGCCAGCTAACTTTTCTTGCGTATCATTAGAGATCATGATGACGGATCTGCCGCTGGACCACGTGCGGACGCTCCTGGTGGCCGTGGACGCCGGGACGTTCGAGGCCGCGGCGCGGATCCTGCACGTCACGCCATCCGCGGTCAGCCAGCGGATCAAGGCGTTGGAGCAGCGTACGGGGCGGGTGCTGCTGGTGCGGTCCAAGCCGCTGCGGCCGACCGAGTCCGGCGTCGCGGTGGTGCGGTTCGCGCGGCAGTTGGCGTGGCTGGAGGACAGCGCGCGTGCGGAGCTGGGGCTCACCGGGGCCTCGAGCTCCGGTGGCGGCTACGGCGACAGCGGCGACGGCACGGGCTCCGGCGGCCCGGGACGCGGCGTGCCGGTCCAGACGCTGTCGATCGCGGTGAACTCCGACTCGCTGAGCACCTGGTTCCCCGAGGTGACGGCCCGCTTCAGCGCCAACGCGGCGGTCTGCTTCGACCTTCACCGCGAGGACCAGGACTACACCGACGAGCTGCTTCGGGCCGGGCTGGTGATGGCGGCCATCTCGTCGTCGCCGAAGCCGGTGCAGGGCTGCGTGGTACGGCCGTTGGCGCGGATGCGGTACCGCGCCGTGGCCACGCACGGCTTCGTCCGGCGGTGGCTGCCGGACGGCGTCGGCGCGACCGACCTCGCCGCCGCGCTCACCGTCGCGCCGGTCATCATCTTCAACCGCAAGGACGACCTGCAGGACGGCTTCCTGCGCGGCATCGGGGTCCCCGCCAGCGGACCGCGCCACTACCTGCCGGCGACCGACGCCTACCTGTACGCGGTGGAGTCCGGCTTCGGGTGGGGGCTGATCCCGGACGTGCAGGCGAGGCAGTTCGGGCAGGTGGAGCTGGTGGAACTGGCGCCGGAGCGGCCGGTCGACGTGCCGTTGTACTGGCAGCAGTGGAAGCTCGCGCCGGCGTTGCTGAGCGAGGTCGGCGAGGTGGCGGCGGAGGTCGCGGCCCGGCGCTTGGGCTGAAACACCGCCGGGCGACGCGCGCCGATGGCAACGGCGGCAAGGGGAAAGCGGTCAAGCCTCAAATCCCGAACCGCGCCGCCAACCCGTCCAGCATCGCCTCGAGCCCCAACTCGAACTCCGCCTCCGCGTCCACTGGCGCGAGTCCCTCCAGCACCAGCTGGGAGAACAGCGGATACCGCCCGCTGCGCAGCAGCCACTGCATGTTCGAGCGCAGCAGAAGCCTGACATCCCCGTCCGCCCCGTAGCCGCGCCGCTCCAGCATCGTCCGCTGGTTCACCTCGCCGTCGGTGGCGCCGCGCGCGTAGGAATCCAGGGCCCTGATGAGCCGCATCTTCTGATCCCCGGTCAGCGACAACGGTTCCAGGGCGGCGAGCATGCGCTCCAACGCCAGGTTGCGGTTGGGCGTCAGGCTGGTCGGGACCTGCGCCTGAGCCGCCGGAAGCCAGGGGTGCGCGAGCGTGGTGTCGCGACGGCGGCGGGCGGCCTCGCGGAACACCGCGCGCCAGTCGTTCGGGTCGGCGACGAGTTCGGAGGCGGTACCGACCGCGTCCGTCATCAGCTCCAGCAGTTCGTCCTTGCTGTTCACGTACCGGTACAGCGCCATCGTCGCCACGCCCAGGCTCTCGGCCAGCTTGCGCATCGACACGGCGTCCAGGCCCTCGGCGTCGGCCAGGGCGATGGCGGCCTCGGCGATGCGCTCGTGGCTCAGGGAGGTGCGGGTGCCTCGGGGAACGTCGATGCGCTCCCAGATGGTCGGCACGGCCTGGGCGTCGCGTGCCGCCGACTCCGCCGCCCCGTCCGCCGCATCCGCCCCCGCGGGGTCCGCCGCATCCGCCGCCGGGCCGCACCCGCTCTTGGTCTTCGCCATGCCGAAAGCCTCCCATGGGCTCGGGAACGCGGTGCCGCGCTCCCGCCTTGTGTACATCGTACGCTCCGTTGTACGGTGTACGCATCGGAGCGTACACCGTACACATCCGCGCCACGCCATCCACTCCCCAGGGGGATCACCATGACCGCCGCCACCGCCACGGCCGGCATCACCGAGACAACCGCCACGCCGGACGCGGATCCCGACCCGCTCCGGGTAGCGGTCATCATCGGCAGCACCCGCGACGGCCGCTTCGCCCCGACCGTCGCCGACTGGTTCGTCACGCGCGCCGCCGAGAGCCACCCCGGCCTCGACATGGACGTCATCGACCTGGCCGAGACGGACCTCCCGCTGACCATGACCGACTTCGGGCAGCCGCGTCCCGAACCCGTCGCGGCGCTGGCCCCGCGGCTGGCCGGCGCGGACGCCTTCGTGATCGTCACGCCGGAGTACAACCACAGCTTCCCGGCGGTGCTGAAGAGCGCGATCGACTGGTACCACGGCGAATGGAGCCGCAAGCCCGTCGCCTTCGTCTCCTACGGCGGCGTCTCGGGCGGCCTGCGCGCGGTCCAGCAGTTACGGCACGTCTTCATCGAGCTGTCCGCGGTCCCGATCCGCGACACGATCAGCTTCACCGAGTACTGGAACCAGTTCGCCGAGGACCAGTCCTGGCCGCGCCCCTCCGAAAGCCGCGACAAAGCCCTGCAGAGCCTGTTGGACCAGCTCACCTGGACCGCCACGACCCTGCGCGCCGGGCGCCGGCAGAGCGCCGGGGGCTGAAACCTTGCGCTGAGCGCAAGAAAATAATTGCGCTGAGCGCAAGTTCGGGAGAAGGTAGACCCGTGTCCGCCACTGAGAACCAGAACGAGAACGAGGCCGAAGCGGGCTCTCGCCGGGAACGCAAACGGCTGGAGACCCGCAACTGCATCAGCCAGGCGGCCCTGCAACTGACGCTGGAGAACAACGGCCTGCAGAACGTCAGCCCCGACGAGATCGCCGAACGCGCCGGGGTCTCCGCACGCACCTTCCACAACTACTTCCACAGCCGCGAGGCCGCGCTCGGCGCGCTGCCCGGGGACCGGGCCAGACGCGTGGCGCTGGCCTTCAGCGAACGCCCCGCCGACGAACCCTTCGACGTCGCGCTCGCCGAGGCGGTCGTCGCCGAGTACACCCTGGGCCACGAGCCGGGCAAGGAGAGCGTCCGCAAGCTCCGCGAGATCATGGCCAACGGCAGCTTCAGCAAAGAGGCGCTGCGCACGGTCATGGACGAGGAGGGGGCCCGGCCGCACCTGCTGGAGTCGATGCGCCAGCTCGAAGAGCAGCTGACTCCGGTGATCGCCGAGCGCCTGGGGCTGGATCCGGCCCAGGACCTGCTGCCGCGGATCGTCGCGGCCGCGGTGAACGGGGCGGTGCGGGTGGCCACGAAATATTGGCTGCACGAGGAAGTGGACGCCTCGTACACTGCCCTGCTGCGCCAGGCGGTCCGTACCGCCGCGGCGCTGGCCCAGCAACCCGCGCTCCCGCTGGGGCCCAGCCTACACGAAAACGAAAACCCCTGATTTCGCATACAGTGCACGCCCGGTCACGCCGACGGCCACCGCTGCCCGGCATGCCGAGCCAGATGGGACGATCTTCATGCTTGTCAAGATCCTGAAACAATACCTGCGACCGTACCGAGGGCCGATCGCGCTGGTCCTGGCCCTGCAGTTCGTACAGACGCTGTGTGCGCTGTATCTGCCCACACTCAACGCCGACATCATCGACAACGGCGTGGTCAAGGGGGACAACGGATACGTGCTCAAGACCGGCGGCTTCATGCTGCTGTTCTCGCTGCTGCAGATCGCCTGCTCCATCGGCGCGGTCTACTTCGGGGCCCGGACCGCCACGCTGCTGGGCCGGGACCTGCGGGCCGGCGTCTTCGACCGGGTCCAGGCCTTCTCCACCCGCGAGGTCGGCCGCTTCGGGGCGCCCTCGCTGCTCACCCGGACCACCAACGACGTGCTGCAGGTGCAGACCGTGGTGCTGATGACCTTCACCATGGCCGCCGCGGCGCCGGTGATGCTGGTCGGCGGGGTGATCCTGGCGCTGCGCCAGGACGTGCCGCTGTCCGGGCTGCTGGTGGCGATCATCCCGGCGCTGGCCATCGCGATCGGCATCATCATCCGGCGGATGGGCCCGCTGTTCCGGATCGTGCAGGTCCGGATCGACAAGATCAACGGCGTGATGCGCGAGCAGATCACGGGCATCCGGGTCATCCGCGCGTTCGTCAAGGACGAGCACGAGAACGAGCGCTACGGCCAGGCCAACGACCAGCTGCTGGACGTCTCGCTGCGGGTCGGCAAGCTGATGGCGCTGATGTTCCCGATCGTGATGACGATCGTGAACTTCGCCAGCGTCGGCGTGCTGTGGTTCGGCGCGCACCGCATCGACTCCGGCGGCATGCAGATCGGGTCGCTGACGGCGTTCCTGAGCTACCTGATGCAGATCCTGATGAGCGTCATGATGACCACCTTCATGTTCATGATGGTGCCGCGCGCCGCGGTCTGCGCCGACCGCATCGGCGAGGTGCTGGACACCGAGTCCAGCGTGGTGCCGCCGAAGACGGCCACGGTGCCGCTCACGTCCGGGACGCTGGAGCTGCGGGGAGCGAGCTTCAAGTACCCGGGCGCCGAGGACTGCGTGCTCAACGAGGTGTCGCTGGTCGCCCATCCCGGTGAGACCACCGCGATCATCGGCTCCACCGGCGCGGGCAAGACCACGCTGCTGAACCTGGTGCCGCGGCTGGCCGACGTCACCGACGGCGCGGTCCTGGTCGACGGGGTGGACGTGCGCGAGCTGGATCCGACGACGCTGACCAAGTCGGTGGCCATCGTGCCGCAGAAGCCGTACCTGTTCACCGGGACCATCGCCTCCAACCTGCGCTACGGCCGCCCCGACGCCTCCGACGAGGAGCTGTGGGAGGCCCTGGACACCGCGCAGGCGCGGGACTTCGTCGAGCGGATGCCCGAGAAGCTGAACGCGCCGATCGCGCAGGGCGGGACCAACGTCTCCGGCGGTCAGCGGCAGCGGCTGGCGATCGCCCGCGCGCTGGTGCACAAGCCTGAGATCTTCCTGTTCGACGACTCGTTCTCGGCGCTGGACTACAGCACCGACGCCCGGCTGCGGGCCGCGCTGGTGGACCAGACGCGGGAGTCCACGGTGGTCATCGTCGCGCAGCGGGTGTCCACGATCCGCAACGCGGACCGGATCATCGTGCTGGACCTGGGCGTGGTGGTCGGGTCCGGGACGCACAGCGAGCTGATGGAATCCAACCAGACCTACCGCGAGATCGTGCTCTCGCAGCTCACCGAAGAGGAGGCCGCGGCATGAGCACGGACGGGGCGGGGAACGGCGGCGCCAACGGCGAGAACGCCGAGAACAACGAGCACGCCGAGAACACCAGCAATGGTGCGAGCGGTGCGAGTACCGGGAGCGCTGGGAACGGCGCGAGTACTGGGAACGGCGCGAGCGCCGATCACACCGAGATCGTGAAGGCTGAGCAGAACGGCGGGACGGTGAACGGCGCCGCCACGAATGGTGCGGCGCAGAATGGTGCTGCCACTAACGGCGCGGCGCAGAACGGTGCTGCTGCTAACGGCGCGGCGCAGAATGGTGCGGTACAGAACGGCGCCAAGCCGGGCGCTCCCGCCTCCGGCGGCTCGGACTCCGAACGTCTGGAGACCGAGAGCGAAGGCGACGCACCGCGTCCGCAGCAGGGCGGCGCGCTGCGCGGTCCGGCCGCGTTCATGTCCGGGCCGGCCGCGAAGTCGAAGGACTTCAAGGGTTCCTCGCGCCGACTGCTGGCCTACCTCGGCCCGGAGCGCCCGATCCTGATCCTCTCCATGCTGATGGCCGCGCTCGGCGTCGGGATGTCGGTCTGGGGCCCGAAGCTCCTGGGCAAAGCCACGGACCTGATCTTCGCCGGCGTCATCGGCCGCCAATCCCCGCGCCTGCCGAACGGCCAGTACCCGACGAAGGCCGAGGCAGTCCAGCACCTGCAGCAGACCGGCCACGGCACACAGGCCAGCCTGGTGAAGTCGATCGACTTCATCCCGGGCCACGGCATCGACTTCACCAGGGTCGGCCACGTCCTGATGCTGCTGCTGGGCCTGTACGTCCTGGTGTTCATCTGCATGATGGTCCAGTCGCGGCTGGTCATCGTGGTGGTGAACCGCGCGATGGCGCGGCTGCGCACCGACATCGAGGCCAAGCTGAGCCGGCTGCCGCTGTCCTACTTCGACAAGCAGCCGCGCGGCGAGGTCCTGTCCCGCGCCACCAACGACGTGGACAACCTGGCGCAGTCGCTGCAGCAGTCGCTGGCGCAGGTCGTGATGCAGGTCTTCACACTGCTCGGCGTGACCGCGTTCATGCTGTGGACCTCCTGGCTGCTCGGCCTGATCGCGATCGCCACGGTGCCGCTGTCGGTGTACGTCGCCGGCCGGATCGGCAAGAAGTCCAAGCCGCAGTTCGTCAAGCAGTGGGCGGCCACCGGCCGGCTGAACGCGCACATCGAGGAGATGTACACCGGCCACCAGCTGGTCAAGGCCTTCGGCCGGCAGCACGAGGCGGCGGCGGAGTTCAAGAAGCAGAACGACTCGCTGAACGACGCCAGCTTCAAGGCCCAGTTCATCAGCGGCCTGATCCAGCCGACGATGATGTTCCTCGGCAACGTCACCTACGTGCTGGTCGCGGTGGTCGGCGGCCTGCGGGTCTCGGCCGGCGCGCTGTCCCTGGGCAGCGTCCAGGCCTCGATCCAGTACACGCGGCAGTTCATGATGCCGCTGTCGCAGGTCGCCGCGATGGCCAACCTGATGCAGTCCGGCGTGGCCTCGGCCGAGCGCATCTTCCAGATCCTGGACGCCGAGGAGATGTCCCCGGAGCCGGCCCGCCCGGTGGAACTGGAGCGAGTCCAGGGCCGGGTGGAGTTCCGCGACGTGAACTTCAGCTACTCGGCGGACCGTCCGCTGATCGAGGACCTGTCCCTGGCGGTACAGCCGGGCCAGACCGTGGCCATCGTCGGCCCGACCGGCGCCGGCAAGACCACGCTGGTCAACCTGCTGATGCGGTTCTACGAGGTGGACTCCGGCGCGATCCTGCTGGACGGCGTCGACACCGCGCAGATGTCCCGCGAGTACCTGCGGTCGCAGACCGGCATGGTGCTCCAGGACGCGTGGCTGTTCGGCGGCACCATCGCCGAGAACATCGCCTACGGCACCCGAGACGCCTCGACCGAGCGCATCCAGACCGCGGCGGCGGCCACGCACGTGGACCACTTCGTGCGCACCCTCCCCGACGGCTACGACACCGTGATCGACGAGGAGGGCTCGAACCTGTCGGCCGGCGAGAAGCAGCTGATCACCATCGCCCGCGCCTTCCTGGCCGAACCGGCGATCCTGATCCTGGACGAGGCGACGTCCTCGGTCGACACCCGCACCGAGGTCCTCATCCAGCGCGCGATGAACAAGCTGCGCGAGGGACGGACGTCGTTCGTCATCGCGCACCGGCTGTCCACGATCCGCGACGCGGACATGATCCTGGTCATGGAGAACGGCCGGATCGTGGAGACCGGGACGCACACGCAGCTGCTGGATTCCAACGGCGCGTACTCGCGGTTGTACGCGGCGCAGTTCGCGCAGGCTCTGGCTGAGGTCGACTGAGGTCGGATCGAGGGTCGACTGAGATCATGAGATCTGCTGAGGTCGACTGAGATCAGCTGAGGTCGGCTGAGACAGGGTTCTGCTTTGACCGGGCCGGCCGACTCCGAGGGGGGAGTCGGCCGGCCCTCTTCGTTGTCCACAACCCCGCCGAGCACTCGTTTTCGCTTACCTCAGCACGTTCCGCCGCCTCGCCCGGCCTCAGAGATGACGTTGTTAAGCTCCGAAGATGGCCTACGAGCAAGCAGCGGACCGTTATCTGAAGGCCCTGGAAGCGACCCTCGCACCGGACATGCTGCGCGGCGTCTACGTCGTCGGCTCCGCCGCGCTCGACGGCTGGCGTCCCGGGCGCAGCGACCTGGACCTGCTGATGGTGCTCGACCGCCCGATGACCGCCTCGGACCTGGCGATGGCCGGCGAGATGCACGCCGAGCTGGAGGCCACGCGCGCCGACGGTCCGCACTGCGACGGCCACTACGTCACGCCCGATCTGCTCGGCACGCGCAGCCAGGCCAAGGTCCCGTCCGCGGTGGACGGAGTCTTCAAGCCCGAGGGCCACGCCACCGATCCGGTGCTGTGGGCGATCCTCGACCGGCACGGCGTCACGCTGCGCGGGCCGCAGGCCTCGGAGCTGAAGGTCGCCCCGGACCCGGAGTGGCTGCGGGAGTGGAACCGCGGGAACTTGGAGTCGTACTGGCGCACGCACGTCGGGTACCGCACGCACTTCTCGAGTCAAGACCCTGATTCACCGGTGAACCCCTACCTGCTGGCCTGGGAGGCGACCGGGCCGGGCCGGCTGCACGCGACCATCGCGACCGGCGAGGTGATCTCGAAGGAGGCCGCGGCCGACTACACGGCCGAGCTGTTCCCGAAGTACGCGGACTTGTGTGCGAAGGCGAAGGCGTACCGACTCGGTGACGCGACGGTGACATGTACGGCCGCCGAGGCGTTGCGGGTGATCGACCTGGTGGAGGCGGTGTGCAACTCGGCAAAAGAGTTGCCATGAGTCCGTGACTTCCTGGCTACCTGCGAGTAGCTTTACCGACCGGTAACCACGCGCGTGTGACCCTGATCACTCGACCCGTTCGCCCACCGGTCCCCCAGGGAGTCAGTATGCGTAAACGCCGCATCGCCCACGCCATCTCCGCCGCACTCCTGGCCGCGCCGTTCCTGGCACTGGCCGCCCCGGCGCAGGCCGCCGCCTCGTCGGGCATCAACGACTTCTCCTGCCGGCCCAGCGCCGAGCACCCACGACCCGTGGTGCTGGTGCACGGCACCTTCGGCAACGCCGGCGACAACTGGATCGTCGGCGCGCCCTACATCGCCGCACGCGGCTTCTGCGTCTTCGAGCTCGACTACGGCCAGGAACCGGGCATCCCCCTGTTCCACGGCCTGGCCCCGGTCGCGCAGTCGGCGCAGCAGCTGGCGGACTACGTCAACCAGGTGCTGGCCGCCACCGGCGCGTCGCAGGTCGACATCGTCGGGCACAGCCAGGGCGGGATGATGCCCCGCTACTACCTGAAGTTCCTCGGCGGCGCCCCCAAGGTCCACACGCTGGTGGGTCTGGCGCCCTCCAACCACGGCACCAACCTCGACGGCATCGAGACCCTGGCCGCCGACTACTTCCCCGGGGCCATCGGCCTGATCGGGACGGCCTGCCCGGCCTGTAGCGACCAGATCGTCGGCTCGCCGCTGATGCAGCAGCTGAACGCCGGCGGCGACACCGTGCCCGGGGTGCAGTACACGGTGATCTCGACGCAGTACGACGAGGTCGTGACGCCGTGGCAGTCGCAGGCGCTGAACGGGCCGAACGTGCACAACGTCCTGCTGCAGAACCTGTGCGCCGCCGACCTGTCGGAGCACGTCGCCATCGGGACCACCGACAAGATCGCGCTGCATGAGGCGGTCAACGCGCTGGATCCGGCGCACGCTACGCCGACCACGTGCCTGTCGGCCTTCTCATAGGTTCATCGGTTCGCCCTTCTGGTCGATCCGGTTTCGGGTGCGGAGCCGGGGCGGCGCCGCGTCTGGTTGGCGCGGCGCCGCCTGCTGTGAGGCTTTCAGGCAGCCTCCAGGGCCGGACCCTGGCGCTTGGGGGTGGCGCCGGGGTCCGGTTGTTGGGTTGTGGTGCGGTGCCCGCCCCTTTCGGGGCCTGCTCGCTGCGGGGCGATCCCCCACTGTGCCTC
>NZ_JBGCCU010000057.1 GCF_041261445.1 Catenulispora sp. EB89 | reverse complement strand
CGTCGCTGTCTCGAAGAACAGGAACACGCGCTCAACCTGGTTCCGAAACAGCATCAGAGCCTTGATAGCCTTCTGGGGTTAAACGGCAAGCTAAGAGCAACGCACTGCAACCAGGGTTGCCGCGGCCCGGCTCCCGCAGCTGGCGTAGCCTTCCGCACCCCACCTTAATCGCGTGCCGCCTCCGGAGGCCGCGGTTGGGATGCAGTGTGGGAGGATTCTCAGTGAGGGACGCGCGGTCGGCGGGTGTGCTCCCTTATCGTCGGGTTTCATGGGGAAGCTGGGGTTGGGCCGGGCGGTGCCGTTTACAGGGGTATAGCCGATGTTTGGGGACGGACTCGGGATGCATGCACGGCGGTGCCGGGCACCATGGGCAACGTCCTGGAGGGCGCAGTGACGGGCCGGCCGCTGCGCAGGCATCGACTCCAAAAAGGAGACCGGCGAGCGGTTCCTGAGGGGCGCTGCATGCAGACGCGCGGGAGCAGGCCACTGATGGCGGCGTCTTCCGGCGCCAACCGCTCACGCGTACCCGTGCGGCCGTGTTACCGGCCAGGCGTAGTCGCCGCCGTCATCACGCTTTATGGCCAGTAACAACTGTCCGCAGCATACACACCTGGGTTACTCCGTGCAGCCACGCACAAGCTCCAGATTCATCGCGCTGCCAGCTCGCGAAGCGGTAGTGGATCATCGGCCGCCACATATCGGAAACTCTGCGGAGGCTGAAAGACACCGCTCTTCCGCAAGTGATAGAGGTGCAGTGGCTCATCGAGTTCGCAGATGGTGGTCAGGTGCAGGAGATATGCCTGATCGGCCCCGTCGAGGTACCCATCAAACTCTTCCTTTGTCAGACCCAACCGCGCGCGATGCCGCTTCCACGCCACCTCAGGAGCAGCGACGTCGACGGTTCGCAGCTTTGCCGTGCCGACGATCGCCATCGTCGGCGCTGACGAGTACAAAACAACTCTGGTGCCAGCACCGGCGGCAACAGGTCGTCGCCTAAGCTCCACCGTTTTGGAGCCCTCAAGGATCGCTTCTGCGAAGCGAGGACGCAGAGACAGAAGGAGCACACGATCAGTCACGATTGGCTCTGGCCTGCCCGGTAGATGGCGCTGAAATACTCAGCCGAGATCCGTACCGGTCCCTGCGGAGTTGCCTGCTCCCGGTACCGCTTTGAAAGTTCGCGCAATTCTCGAAGCCCCACGGGTTGCGGCAGGATCTCCGTGTTCGTGAACACCAGCGCTTGCACCTGTCCTTCATGGGCCGCTGCGATGACCTGTTGTTCGTTCCACACGCCCAGGTGCCGAAACCGGCTGTGCAGCTCTTGAGGTACGCCAGTCACGATAGCGTCAAGCTGCGAACAGGCAATCACGCCTGGACTCTGCAAACGGGTCTGCCCGCCAGCGCTCATGTACCACAGCAAACGAGACGGTGCTGCCGGTCGTGGTCCACGAGGGCTTCGGTAGTAAACATGCTCCCGGCTCAGGCCTAACTGGTCGTTACGGCCGTCGAGCGTCTCTGGAACCCCGAGCAAGTCGTTCGAAAAGACCTGCTTTATGGGGATGAGATACGAGGGCAGCGCGCTGTCGACGACCTTGGCGGGCCACCAAACGCGCTCGATCTCGGCAGCGGCGACGGATGGCATGGCTGATCGTAGCAATGGCGGCTCACTCAGACCTGCGTAACGCGCAGCAAGGATTGCTCGATGGCTGAGTTCCTCTGCGGTTCCACAAACGTTGAGAGAGTGGGCAACCAGCCCTCCATCCACCGGCTGGAATCCATCTTCGAGAGCCGCCAACCGGAGCGAACGGCTTGCGTAGCTGTCGACCAGCCGAATCGTCGAGACAGCGTTGCCTCTTGCCATCTGACGGAGGAGGAAGATTGTCTGGCGCGCCAGAGTCTCGCCGAGCCGCACAGGGGCTACACGCGCTAGTGGGACAAGCAACTCGTCGCCGCACGCGTAGGCACAGTACACGGCCGCCAAGTGCCCAGCTGCGTCGACGATACCGATCCGCTCGTGCTGGTCGCGTGCCAGCGATTCCATTAAGTCCTGGAACGCCTTGGGCTTCTCACCATCTCCCACTAGGTGCATAGCCCGAGCCGCATCGCCAGCGCCAAGCAAGCGGGAGTTCCACGCTGTGCCAAGTAGCCCGGCCGGGCGATAAGCCTCCGCCCGAACCAACTCATCGAGATGCGTGATGACGTCAACGGGGAGCATGATCCGCAAACCGTACAGACGCTCGCACGCCGCACCCAACGTCCTGATCATCCGACGATCGCTGGTGATGAGCACGTTCAATCCGGCAGCGATCGCGTCACACACATGCCGAAGGTCAAACTCATCCTGCCTCGTCAGCGGGTACCCAGGCGACGCCCGAGCGATTGCTGCGATGATCGCAGCCCTGGCCTCGCCAGCAGCAGCTGTGCTGCTTCGCACAGCCGCCATGTTGCGAATGCTTTTGGTGCACTGCGCTCGCAGCGCGCTCTCAATGGTGTCGATCTCTGCGTTCAGAGCAGGGGTGCGAATCAACTCCAGCCTGTCGATGATCTGGTCATCCAACAGGGCCTGAACATCGAGGGTGTCCTGACGCTGTGGGCCAGCCAGAGCGCGCACCACATTCAAGTCCACCGCAGCGCGCACGAGCACCAGCTCCTCTTGGCGGCTTAGCAGGTTCAGGTGCCCGTGGTCCCGCCACCAAATCACCAGAATGTGCCCATCATCACTTCGACCAAGCCGCTCGCCGATCTGGCTGAAGCCCAAGCTCACCCACATTTCACCCAAGCCATAGCTGTGGCGGCAACTCGCCTTGATCCCCGGGTAGCCCGCCCGTTCGTCGACAATATGTTCGACAAGTCTGCGGCCGATGCCAAGCCCGCGGTAATCGGGCCTGACGCACAGGTGGGCCAATCGCACGTGGTCGCGCGTAAGGCCGTAGAGCGCGTAACCGACGATCTCTTCGCCATCTCGCGCCAGAAGCAGACAGCCCTTGTGCGCAGCCTCTCTGTAGGCGGCGAACGGAAGATGTCCCAGGGTGTCGCGCGCCGCGTTGCCGATCAGCACGGCGGCGTCTACCTCAGCAGCACCATCTCGCCGTGCCGACGCAATCGTTATGGTCTGCGAAGTGGGTTGCTGCGACTCACTAGACATGCGCGCATTGTCGTACCCTCGTTCCCGGCTGTGAAGGCTCCGGCTGAGACCGAACAATCGTCGAAGCACGCTCGACGCTCTACACCTGGTTGGTGGTTGCGCTCGATCGGGTCATCTAGGTTCAACTAGCGCGCTTAGATCTGCACGGACGTTCACATGGTCGCGTCATAACACTGGCCTGATGAGCGACAGACGGATTTGTCAAATTCGAGCGCCAGCCGGGCAAACGCGGCGTCGGAGCCCGCGCCGCCGCCGACAGACAGGCCCAGCCGGAGGGATCTGCATCTGCCCAAGACACCATGAGGCGCGATAGCCGCTGAGGACGGAGAGCCCGAAGCTAGCTTCACCAAATGCAGCGGCGTTGGGCGGGACGCGCTCGACAGCGCCAAGCCGAATCCGTCCTGGGGTGGTGTTCACGAGCAGCCAATGACTCAGGGCACGTATGCCAGTGTGGGGATGCTCTACTACCGAGACGAACGGTTGCACTGCGTCTCGATCGACGCGCTCCGGCGTACACAAATGTTCGCGGACGGTGTCGCACTCGCCGGGAGATCCCGTCCGAGTTGACGAAGTGGCTTGAGGACCGCGCCGAGGTGCGCGAGATCTACACAGAACTCGACGTTGTTCACCGGATACCGCAGTCACTGTCGGCCGACGAGCCTCATTGTCGCAGTGCGGCCGCTGGGCTCGACCGGTCAGCCGTCGTCCTGGTTCAGGTCCTCGCCGGCACTCGACCGCCACAAGGCAATCGTGGCGGCTGCGTGCAGCGCGAGTGCTGCATCGCGCTTGGAGACATACTGCATGAGCCCGTGCAGTGCCCGGTTACGCAGATTCACACTCAAAGGAGCGGCCAGCAACATCGTGAGATAGATCCGCTCGGCCTCAGGCACGAACCCCTTAAGCCCAGAAAGCAGCTCTCCAAGGCCGATAAAACTTCCCAAGCCGCTTCGGGAGACACCTGGCTCTGTATAGACGACCAAGCCGAGATTCATTGAAGCCGAACGAAGCGCCGCCTCCAAGCGGGGGAGGGTGCATAGCAGAGTCTCTTCGTAGCGGCCCGCAGCAAAGTGACCGAAGGCACGTACGAGGCCCTCGGACAGCGCTTCGTCGAACAAGCCGCCCGCCAGAAATTCAGCGATTGCTTCGGGCGACGTTCGGGCATCAGCAGTAACCCGGCTAAGGATCTCGGCTGCGAACTGGCCCCAAATGGAGATGCGGTGCGTGTGGTGATCGAGAACGGCTTGGGCGAAACGGTCGTCATCCCCAGAGATGATCTTGATGGGGAGCCCTTGCTCGTTCAGCTTGATGTGCGTCGCCAAATAGTAGAACGGCGCTTCCTTCATCGCGGCACGGACATGCTCGGCAACTGCATCCCGGTCTTGCTCAACGGGACAGTAGTTCCCGAGCTTATTGAGCCATAGGAGCGGATCGTCTCCCTCGAGGAACCAACGAACGAAGGCCTCGGCCAGCTCGAACGGGATGTCCACTCCTGCGGAAAACTCGCGCAGCCCGAGGTCGCCCCGACTGAGTTCCTGCAGGTGCAGGAGCAGGCGCTGCGTCTCCTCACGTAGGCCTACGGTACGGGCCATCGCCAGTGCCTGCTCCAAGTGACGAATCGCGGCCAGCGGCTCGGCGCCCCGCGCGGCTTGCTCCCACGATTCCACGATCTCAGCGGCAACAGCTCGGCGTGCTTCGGCATCCGCCCCGCTCAGCTTCAGGCGAATCTGCATGACGGCATCGAAGATGAAGGGATCGGCGCTGAACGCCACGCCTGCGTTGTCTACGAGGTCAGCCAACTCCGGGTGGCGTTCATTGACTGGCAGCGCAGCCAGCCGAGTGAGCAGCCTAAGAACGGACCCCGGTGCCGGCTGGGGATCCGCAAGGATCTGCGTAGCCGTCGAAACGATTTCTGTGACGGTCTCGATTACCTGCGGCTTCATCCCCGCCTCGGTGGTGAGGTCGAGCGCCCGTGTCAAACACTCCGTTCTGTCCACTTCCGCAATACCCGGGTAGGTCCACAGCGCACGGAACGCCTGGTGCGCGGCCCGAGCATGCAGATAGTGCTTCGGGCCGAACCGCCGCAGCCACAGGAGATCGGCAAGCCGTGAGACCGCCAGAGGGTACGCAACAAGAAGCTCAAGGGCATCGGCCCAGGCCAGCAACGTCGACTCCGTCGCCTCACCCGCCGACTCAGGGTGACTATGACCACCAATCTCAAACATCGGTGCATAGACCCGCGCCGCGGCGTCCTTGAGATCCGGACGCGATGTCTGCTGGTACTGCAGTGCGCTGACGAGGCATGCTACGTGGGCCGGCGGCTCGGGCCCAACGAGGACGATCATGCGCGCAGCCGTATCGTACGAATCCAGGCCCTCGTCAAGAGCCTGCTTCAATGCGCTGACCGTCTCTTCGTCCCACTCATACGTAAGTGCCATACCTGCGCCCTCGTTGCAGCTGCCCCCAGCGGGCGGCGTCGGTGGACGCTACGCCGTTTTGCGTGCCGCGCTCCGGTCATTTTGTACGCACGGAATCTGCTTCATCTCGCGCGAATGGATTCAACTCGAGGCCACCGTAGCCTGCGCCTACCGAGCGTTGCACTTCGCCGCAGGCTCGTAGCGCCAGTCGCATTGCCCACAACCGGCTTGGTTGACAGCCGCAGGCGGCACCTTGAAACTACGGCTGGAATCAAGATCCTAAACAGCGTTCCCGGCCGCGATGGCCTCCAGCCGACCGCAGCAGGTGCCGAATACATACGCTACGCCCGCGCCGCACTCGAACAGATATACCGAAACGGGCCAGCTCGGCCCGCCTGATCAACCTTGGATGACGATGGTGTGGCGGCCTCGTCGGAACGCTGTTGAGAATCGTTGAAAATGCTCGTGCTCGCTCACCTGCCGCGCATCGAACGAGCTGGCGATTCAGAGCTAGATCACTCCAGCAGCCGGCGACACTTCGTCAGGGCTTCCGATAGCTGCCGCCCCTTCGGACCTGGTAGCGACGTCAAGGCTCGGCGAAGCCTACCCGTAGGGCTCGGCCTTGACGCCGCTGGCAGGTCCGGACACTCACCTGTCGGGAATCCTGGCGAACCAACATGGCGCGCGAGCAACTCACCTAGATTTTCGGCGAGTGCAATCAACGCCCGGTACTTGGCGTCCCACAGCGGGGCCAGGGCCCGTATCCGACGCCATAGGCCAGAGCGACCAGAAACGCGGCCCCGCCGGCGGAAGCGAGCCGCTGAAGGCTGCCACGCAGGTGTTCGGGTCGGTGGTGGGTTTGGGCATGCTGAAGGACACCCCGTTGTAGGCTCCTCGTGGGGTGATCGTGTCTTCCATCCCTTGGGGGGGTTGGTCGTGGAGAAGTTTCTGGCGGCGCTGCAACGCCGACTCGAGAGTTACGTCAACTACCACGACGCGTCCGGGATACTCGCTGATGAGGCGCTGGAGGATGCCGTTCGTCTGCTTAGAGTCGCTGGGACGCCCGCCGACGACGGTCACGACTTACCGTTCAGCGAGTGGATCACAGCGGTCAACGCGGTTGCGTGGCTGTACTGGTACCGCTCCTTGGAGCTTCCCGATGAGGACGAGCTGAGGTATAAGGACCGTAGCCTCGCAGTGGAGCTCTTCAGCATTGTAAGCGCGGTGGATCCAACGCTGGTCCCTGATGAGCTGCGTGGGGACGATGCCCCTGCGACGGCCGCCCGTGACTACGGCCCGCAGGGATGGGCCGAGCAGGCCGTCACCCTTCTCACCGAGGGTCGACACTTCGACGATCCGTCCGCCCTCGACCTCGCTATTCGCTTGCTGCGCAAGGCCGTGGAACCAGACTTCGGTCACCCCGACTGGCCGTTGTGGCTGTCTGATCTCTGCAGCGCTCTTCGCATGCGGTTCGAACGAACAGGGGATGTGGCCGACATCGACGCGGCGATCGTTGCGGGACGACAGGCGGTCGCGGCGACCGTCATCGAGCATCCCGACCGTGCAGGGCTGCTGACCGACCTCGGACGAGCGCAGTTGGCCCGCTTCGATTCCCTGAACACCATGTCTGACCTCGATGACGCTGTGGACGCGAGCCTGGCCGCGGCCGAGTGCACTCCTGTCGAAGATGCGAAAAGGCCTGGCAGGATGAACAGTCTCAGTGTGGTGCTGCAGACCCGGTTCGAATGGACCGGGGACGTGGCTGACATCGACATGGCCCTAAGCGCTGCGCGAGAGGCGGTCGTGGGCGCCTCAGGCGAAGGCCCGAGCCGGGCGGGGTATCTGTCCACGTTGGGCCTTGCGCTGCACAGACGCTACATCTGCTTCCGTGACGTTGCGGACTTGTCCTCGGCTATCACTGCTACTCAAACCGGCGTTGAGGCCGCTCCTGTCGGTGATTCCGTCCAGACTATCTGTCTGAACAACCTTGGCGACATGCTACGGATGCGGTTTGAGCACCTCGGCGATCCTTCCGATCTAGATGCCGCAGTCACTGCACTGCAACAGGTGGTTGGCCCCGATCCCACTACCTCTGTCGACCTAACAGCCTTGTCTAATCTCTGCATAGCTCTGCGAGTACGGTTCGAACGCTTCGGGGATGTGGCTGACATCGATGGGGCGACCGCCATCGGCCGACGGGCGATAGCGGTCACGCCCGCGGACCATGTCAGGCGCGCGGAATATCTGTCCAACCTCTGCCTTGCGCTGCTATCTCGGTTCGAGCATGTCGGTGATGCGGCCGATATCGACGCGGCGGTCGCCGCCATCCGGGAAGCACTCGCGGTTGGCGTTTCAGGCCTTCCGGACCAGGCTGACCGGCCTTGGTACCTGTCCATGCTCAGCGGCACGTTGCGGGAACGCTTCCAGAGACTGGGGAGAGTGACCGACCTTGACGAAGCGATCACGGTCATCAGGGAAGCTATCGCAGCCACCGAGCATCACCCGCGACCGGCTTTCTTGCACAATCTCAACCTTGCGTTGCAAGCCCGGTTTGAGCGAGACGGGGAATTGGCCGATATAGATGCCGCCGTCAACGCGGGACAAGCCGCCGTAAGTGCAACCCCGACGGGCCACTACGAACGGCCGGGGTGCCTGTCCAGTCTCGGTACCGCGCTGTGGGCAAGGTTCACTCACGGTGGAGAACCGGACGATCTGGACGCGGCTGTCGCTGCTTGCAGGCAGGCGGTCGAGGCCACGCTCGCCGGGGACCTAGACCGGGCGTTGCACCTATCTATGTACGGCATCACGTTGCACCGACGGTTCAGGCTGGTGGGCGACCAAGAAGACTTGGACGCCGCGATCACGGCCGAACGCGATGCGATCGAGGCCACGCCGGCGATTCATCCAGACCGGGCTTTGTACCTGTCAAACCACACCGCGTCGCTGATTGATCGATTCAAACTCACCCGGGACGTGGCCGACATTGATGCTGCGGTCGCCACTGGTCAGGAAGCGATCGCTGCCGTACGTACCGATCACCCTTTCCGGGGGAGGTTCTTGTTAGTCGCTGGTGACGCGTTGGAGGCCAGGTTCGAGCACACTAAGGATCCGGCCGATGCGGATGCAGCGCTCGGGGCTTGGCGGGAAGCGACCACGATAACAACCGCACCGGCGCAGGTCCGGATACAGACTGGTCGGGCATGGGGACGCTTGGCCGCGATGCTCGGGCGGTGGCCTGATGCAGCCGACGGCTACGCGCGAGCGGTGGAGTTCCTGCCGCTGTTGGCGTGGCTCGGGGCGGGCCGACGCAGCCGGGAACGGCTACTGACCAGCGAGGGCAGTGCCCTGGCCGCCGACGCCGCTGCCTGTGCGATCGCGGCGGGGCAGCCCGAAAGGGCGATCGAACTGCTCGAGCAGGGCCGGGCGGTGCTGTGGTCGCAAATGCTCGAGACTCGAACCGATCTGACCGCCCTGCGCCTAGCCCACCCCGATCTGGCTGCGCGCCTGGACAGGCTACGCGCCCAACTAGACGGGACGGCTGCCACACCGCATACGCCGTCTTTTCCTCACAACGTCGACGCTCGTATCGCCTCTGCACGGCAGTGGAGCGCCCTTCTCGACCAGGTACGCGAACTGAGTGGCTTCCATGACTTCGCGCGCCTGCCAGCACTGACGCAGCTACGCGAGGCGGCCGCCGGCGGCACCGTCGTGATGATCAACATCAGTGGGTGGCGCTGCGATGCGCTTCTCGTCAGTGAGGTCGGCGTTAACGTCAAAGAACTGCCCGACCTGACCCAGGCCGCCACCGTCGAACGCGTGAACACCTACCTGGACGCGCTGCGGGAGTTCCAGTCTTCCTCAGAAGACCCGGCAACCGCCCGCGACGTGATGGAGCGAGAAATCGCCGCCACCCTCGAATGGCTGTGGGAATCCATCGCCGAACCGGTACTGGACGCTCTAGGTCACCACCGTCTTCCTGCCGACGACCAGTGGCCAAGGCTCTGGTGGTGCCCGATGGGCCCGCTCGCCATCCTTCCGTTGCACGCGGCCGGATATCACAGTGAACCTGGTCATCACAGCGTGCTCGACCGGGTCATCTCGTCCTACACGCCAACTCTCCGGGCCCTGTCCGCCGCCCGTTCCCGGCCGCAACCCACCTCACCAGGACGGCTACTGCTCATCGCCCAGCCTTACACTCCCGGTGCGCCGCCATTGCCTGCCGCCAGGCTCGAACAAGGCTTCCTCGCCAGCCAGTTCGATGACACGCAGCTCACCCTGCTCACCGATGTGGATGCAACCCACGCTGGCATCCGCAACAAGCTCGCCACGCACGCCCAGGTGCATGCAGCATGCCACGGTCACCAGGACCTACACGACCCCACCAGCGGCGGGCTGCTGCCTCACGACTGGAACAGAGCCGGACTTCTCAGTGTGCTCGACCTCGCAGCATCCGAACACGCTGGCGGCGAGTTCGCATTCCTCTCCGCCTGCAAGAGCGCCACCGGCGGAATTACCATCATGGACGAGGCCGTCAACCTCGCCGCAGCCTTGCACTACGCAGGCTGGCGCCATGTCATCGGGACGCTCTGGTCAGTATGGGACGCCGACGCCGCCTTCATCACCCGCGATACATACCAGCACCTCGTCAATGAATCCGGTCTCGACCCAAACCGCAGTGCCGAGGCTCTTCACCACGCACTTCGCGGTCACCGCGAACGGCCCAATCACCGCGCCCAACCCAGCCGGTGGGCGCCTTTTCTCCACATCGGCCCCTGATATAGGAGTCTGCGTGCGTCAGTCGTAGTCCTGGATCCCGTGCCAACCGACGATCACGGACCGATGTGGAGAAATGGCGCCCACCGGCTCGGCTCGTGGTCGTAACGATCGCGCCGGCGGTATTCGCGCAATGTGTGGTGAAGTGCTTCAGCAGCGGCGGACAGAGCACCGTTGACTCCCGCGGGCTGAGTAGTGCTCTTGCTAAGCCGCTGGTACACACCTTTCGTGATCCGGGCGGAATCGGCGTCCCATACTGACCAGAGGGTCCCGATGACATGGCGCCAGCCTGCGTAGTGCAAGGCTGCGGCGAGGTTGACAGCCTCATCAATCGCAGCGACGCCGCCGGTGGCGCTCTTGCAGGCCGATAGGAACGCGAACTCACCGCCTTCGTGTTGCGCGGCGGCCACATCCAGGATGCTGACGGCCCCGGCACTACGCCAGTCGTAGGGCAGCAGCCCGCCGCTGGTCGGATCACTCAGGTTCTGGTCGCCGTGACAGGACGCGTGCACCCACGGATGCGCGGCGAGTTCGCGGACGACGGCGGCGTGCGTGGCGCCTGCACCTTCGAGCAGGGTAAGTTCGGCATCATCGAACCGACTGGTCAAGACAGCCTTCTCGCCCTCTACAGCGGGTAGTGGCAGGGCTCCTGGGGTGTCGGGCAAAGCAATCAGGAGTAGGCGTCCTCGCAATGTGGACCGTGGCCTGGTTCGGGCGTTGGCCAAGGCTCGGAGGGTAGGCGTATACGAGGAGATGACCCGGTCGAGCACGCTGCGGTTACCGGGCTTGCCGTGATATCCGGCAGCGTGGAGAGGCACGACGGTCAACGGGCCGGTCGGACACCACCAGAGCCTCGGCCACCGCTGGCCGCTCGCGGGAAGATGACGGTGGCCAAGGGCGTCCAGCACAGGGCCGGTGATCGCATCCCAAAGCCATTCAAGCATTGATACCGTGGCATGTTCCATCGCATCGCGGTCGGCGCCCTCCTCGGCTCCGGCTAACTGGAACGCCTGCAGAGCTCCCAGGTAGGTGTTCACGCAACCAACTGTGATCTCCCGGGTCAGGCCTGGTAGCGACTTAATATCGACTTTGTCCTGTTTGATCAGCAGCGCGTCGCAGCGCCATCGGCTGATGTTGATCATCGCGACGGTGCCGTCGGCGGCGGCAGCGCGCAGCTGCTCTACTACCGGAGGACGCGCGAAGTCGTAGAATCCGGGAAGCGCTCGCGCCTGATCGAGCAGGGCATTCCACCGGCGGGCGGCTTCGATCCTGTTGTCGACGGTGGGTGCCGTGTTGCTGACGGAGCTGTGAACCTCCCAGGTCTCGGCGGTCGCGGCGGGACCATCGAGTTGGGCGCGCACCTGGTCCAGTGACGCAGCCAGTTCCGGATGCGCTTCGTGCAGCGCCGTCAATTCGGTGCGGGTCTCCAGCATTTGCGACCACATAACTCCGCGGCCCTGTTCGAGCAGTTCAACTGCCCGGTCCGGCTGCCCGGCCGCGATCGCGCACGCCGCGGCGTCGCTGGCAAGTCCGTCGCGGGCAGAAAGCAATTGCTCACGGCTGCGACGGCCCGCGCCGAGCCACGCGAGCAGCGGCAGTAGTTGCACTGCCTCGGCATATCCGTCCGTTGCAGCCTGCCATTCGCCCAACGTTGCCGACAGGTCGCCCCAGGCTCGGGCCGCTTCGATACGGACATCTATCGGTGCCGTTGCGACCGAGGTGGCTTGCCGCCACAGGGTGAGTGCGTCCCGTGCATCCGACGCGTCGCCGGTTGCCAGGAACCGGGAGTGTAGCGCGAGCCCAGCGCCGTACTGGAATCGGCCGCGGTACGGATGGTCGGCGGGCGTCGCCGCGATTGCCAGCCGGCTGACCTCGATCGCCGCCTCGATGTCGGCCGGGTCCCCGGTGACGAGGAATCTGGTGCGCAGCGTGCTACCGAGGTTGAACATGTACGTCGCGCGGCTTTGATGGTCGGGCCCGACCAGATCGATTGCGGCGCGCCCAGCAGCGACCGCATCGTGTAGATCAATGATGTCGCCGCGCACAGAGAACCTGTCACCAAGGGCGGTGTCGTACATAGACAGGCACAGTGCCCGGTCTGGGTGATCGGCGGCGGCTGACTCGACCGATTCGCGGTGTGCGGTGATCGCCTCGTCGAGATCGGCTGGGTCCCCGGTCCGGTGAAACCGGGTGCGCAGGTCGGTACCGAGGCCGGACAGGTAGAGCGGCCGTTCCGGGTTGTCGGCCTTGGCTTCAGCGACCGCTATGCGCCCCGCGGCCACGGCCGCATCGATGTCGGCAAGTTCCCCGTCCCGCTCAAAGCGCACGTACAGCGCGAACGACAGGTTGTGCTGAAGCGTCGCGTCACGAGGTGCCCCGGCAGCGGCCTGCCTACCGGTCGCTACTGCCGCATCCAGATCAGAGACGTCACCTGTGCGACCAAAGCGGGTCAGCAGTGCACCGCTCAAACAGGACAGCGCGCGGGGCCGTCTCGCATGATCGGGGGCGATGGCCTTTACGGCCCGCCGGCCGACGGTGATAGCTTCGTCGATATCTGCCGTGTCGCCAGTCAGCTCGAAGCGGGCGATCAGCGCCACAGCAAGCACGTATAGACGCGTGCCTAGACTCGGATGGTCGACCGCAGTCGCCGCAGCAACCTGTCGACCGACGGCAACGGCGTCGTTGATATCCGCGACGGCTCCGAGGCGGTCAAAACGGGCGCGTAAGACTCGACAGAGGTCGGAGAGCATCGACGCGCGCTGGGGATGGTCTACAGGCAGAATCTCGAGCGCTTCGTGCAATGCGCTAACAGCGAGGTCCAGATCGGCGACCGTGTTGAATTGCTCGAACCTGAAGCGCAACATCTCGGCATAGTTGGAGAGCAGAATCGGGAGAGACTGGTGCCCAGCAGGCGTGGCCGTGACTGCTTCCCTGTGGGAGGTCACCGCGCCGTCAATGTCCGCGGGATCCCTTGACTGCCCATACCGCATCGCCAGCGCGGTCCCCAAGGTAGAGAGGAACCCCGGGCGCTCGGGGTGATCAGCGGGAGCGGAAGCGACGGCGGCCCGGCCGGCCGTGACAGCTTCCTCGATGTCGGGCGTATTGGCGTATCGCTCTGCACAGATCTGCAGCGAGGCACTCAGATTGCTCATCCGGCGGCCGTAACTGGGGTCTGCAACACCCGTGGCCGCAGTCGCCGACCGGTGCGCTCTGTTTGCGGCGTCGATGTCGGCCGGGTCGTCTGTACGCTCGAACCGAGCTTGGTGTGCCAAGCCGAGGTTGGTCAAGTACAGCCCGCGCTTGGGATGACCTGCGGTCAGCGCTGCCGCCTCCTGCAGGACGCTGACGGCGGCGTCGATGTCGGCTATGTCATCCAGAAATTCGAATCGGCTTTGCAGCGCGTTGCCTAGCGCGCTCAGCACACCAGCCCGGAATGGATCATCGGCGCGAACCGTCGCAGCGGCCTCCTGCGCGGCGGCAACTGAGGCCTCCAGGTCAGCAGCGTCGCTCAGCCGCTTTAAGCGCACGCGGTGCGCGATGCTTAGATTCGTCAACCAGCCGGCGCGGTTGGGATGATCAACTGGCGCTGCAGCGACCACTCGACGCAGCAGTCCGATGGCCTGGTCCAAGGCAGGCGGGTCGTCGAGCCGCTGTGCTTGCTCTAGAAGCTTTGCGGCTCGATCCGCCCACACCACCGGCAAGAGGTCTTTCGAGATTGCGTCGTCGGCAAGCCGGAGCTGTTCGGGGACTTGCGTCGGATCGACTCCGGCAATTGCCGTGAACAAGTCGGCGGCGATCCGACGGTCGCCCGCTCCCCGCTTTCCGGACAGTTCCAGGGCGCGGTTCCAGTGCAGCCAGGCCACGGCGCTGACTACTGTCAGCGGAACCGACCCGCCGTCGGGCGCATCCGCCCCAGCCGAGCCCATCAGGGCCTTGGCCTCGGACAGCGCCTCGTCGGCAAGGATCGCGGATACGTCACCGTGGCGCGTGTAGGCTTCGAGCCGTCGGTTCAGCGATGCGAGACGCTCTTGCACATCGGCACGCATATTCCAACCAGACTCCGAGAATCAAACGATCAGTGCCCTTACTCGTGATGCTCAGACGCCACTCCCGGCACGTCTTCGAGCGTTGACGCGAGCAGCGCCTCCAACACAGCCGTGTCAATTAGGGGCGGCGCTCCAGAAACCGTACGCCGGGCCACGACCCGCACCTCGAGCCGCTGATCCCCGTTTCGGGCGGACAGGTCGAGGACGAGTTCGCTGCCTTCGGGCGCCGCGGTGCGGTGGGTCATCCAGGAGCGCACGCTCCCGATGAACTCAGCGACCTTGTCCTTCGCTACCAGGATGGTCACCACGTTCACCGCGATCGCGCTCGCGGCCAGGGCCTCTTCGAGGGCGCCACGCATACCGGCGATGTCGAAGCCTTCGAGTGCGAGCTCGCCGGCCAGTTCGGGCGGCGCCTGTACATACCAGATGTCCCGTTGCATGTCCGACACTGTAGTGTCTAGGTGTTTGACTGCGCGGGGCAAACACAGTCGGCGGCCAACACGTCATCAGCACTCTGTGATCCATCAACAACCGCGGCGCTACCCAACTCGTCGCCGACTACTACGTACGCCTCACCAACTATGGGATCACGCCACCGCAAACCGACCGCAGCGCCCACACTCTGGACCACGCCGCGCAGCGCATGCGCTCCGGGCAACTCAACAGCCCCACCCTCTGTAGCCGCCAGCACCTACGCTGGCACGCTGCCGCAATAATCCAACCCCCACTCCGCCTGAGCTTGCCGTTTAACCCCAGAAGGCTATCAAGGCTCTGATGCTGTTTCGGAACCAGGTTGAGCTTGCCGTTTAACCCCAGAAGGCTATCAAGGCT
>NZ_JBGCCU010000056.1 GCF_041261445.1 Catenulispora sp. EB89 | reverse complement strand
CCGCCGAGGCGGGGGGTTGGGGATCCCTCAGAGTCTCGAGTGCCCCCGCCGGAGGCGCCTGCTCTTGATCTTAGGCACCCACCACGCCCGACGATCGCCGCCTACGCAACGCATGCGCAGTGACTCGGACCCGTGCGCGGTCTTGCCCAGCCCGGCCGCCAGCCGCCAACGCGTCCCCAGGCACGCCACCGAACTGCGCCACCCAGCGGATCCTTCTTAAAACCCTGCGAAGCCGTCAAAATCGCCTTTATGCCCACAGGCCAACGGCACATAGGCAACTCACCGCACACCCCGCCTGACTCCAGACCCCCTCACCAGAACCGCACCACGACCCCACCCACCACCACCGCCCCCAAACCACCACCGCCCCCAAACCACCACCGCCCCCAAACCACCACCGCCCCCAAACCACCACCGCCCCCAAACCACCACCGCCCCCCAACCACCACCGCCCCCAAACCACCGCCGTCCATTACTCACCCGCCGCATGTCAACCCCCATCACCCCGTCGAGCGAATCAGGGCTTGATGACGCCCGGCCCGGGGAAGGGGCCCGGCGTCGGAGCGGTGCGTGCGTGGGGGAGGGCCGGAATCGTGGCTGAGCAGGACCAGGCCGGGTCGGTGGCGCGGGACGCGATGCGCCTGTTGGCAGGCCTCGCCGATCTCGGTCTGGAGGCCGCTGAGGGGGCGGTGCGGCGTGCCCGGGGGGTGCTGGCGCGCTCGGATCTGCCGGAGATGGCCTCTGATCTGCACCGTGAGGTGAAGGCGCACGGGGACGTCGTGCTCGACCGGGTCGCGCCGCCCGCGCAGGCGCACATGGAGGCGTTGGCGCGGCGGGCTGCTGCGGCGCGTGACACAGCTTCCGGGGCGTGAGGTGCTTTCTCAGGCCGATCTCAAGTCCCGGATAGATGCTGAGCTTCGGGCCTTCGTGCGGGCCGAGACCGATTTGCTGGAGGCCGTCGATCCGCTGCTCGCGCCGGTCGGGGCGCAGTTGCGGGCGGCGGTCGCCGACGGCAAGCGCGTTCGTGCCTCCTTCTGCTACTGGGGTTGGCGGGCCGCCGGGCAGGGGGACAGTCCGGCGATGGTGCGGGCCGCCGCCGCGATGGAGCTCGTGCACGCCGCCGCGCTGGTGCACGACGACCTCATCGACGACAGCCCTCTGCGTCGCGGCATCCCCACGCCGCACATCGCGTTGCGGGACGCCACCGCGAAGGCGCCCGATCCCGACGGCGCCGCGCGCTCGCTGGCACTGCTCGTCGGCGACCTGCTGATGGCCTGGGCCGGGCAGATGTTCACCGGTTGCGGGCTGCCCGCGCTGTATCTGGCGCGTGCCAGGCCCATGTGGTCCGTCCTGGCGCGCGAGCTGATCGCGGGGGAGTGCCTGGAGGTTCTGCGTACCGGGACCGAGACCGATCCGCAGGAATCGCTGACGATCGTGCGGTACAAGACCGCCAAGTACACCGTCGAGCATCCGTTGCACATCGGCGGCCGGCTCGGCGGCGCTTCCGATCGCACGCTCCGCATCTTCACCGAGTACGGACTCCCGCTCGGCGAGGCGTTTCAACTGCGTGACGATCTGCTCGCAGTGTTCGGCGACCCGGTCCTCACCGGCAAGTCCAACCTCGACGACATCACCGCCGCCCGCCCCACCGCGCTCATCGCCTACGCCCGCCAGGGCGCCGCGCCGCGCGACCGCTCGGTGCTGGACCGCCTGCTCGGCCGCGACGACCTCGGCGCCGCCGACCTCGCCGAGGTCCGCGCGATCCTGCAGCGCAGCGGCGCGCGCGGCCGGGTCGAGCAGCTGATCGCGCAGCGCGTGCGCCGGGCCCGGGCCGCGCTGGCCGGAGCCGGCGCCGGCGCCCGAACCGGCACCGGTGCCGCCCCAGGCAGCACCCTGCCACGCTCCGCCGCCGAGGCGCTGGACCACCTGGCCGAAGCCGTCACCACCCGCAGGTCCTGACTTCCCCCGTCGAGGAGACCCTCATGCCCGTCACCCCCGAAGCCATGGCCGCACTGCGCCTGCGCGGCGACGACCCCGCCGACGCCACCGTCGACGCCCTGTTCGCGTCCGGCGAGATCGGCCACTTCAACACCCTGATGCGCTGGTTCGAGCGCTCCGGCGATCCGCTGCCCGAGGGCCTGCCGCAGGTGGCCCACGACTACCTCGCCGCCACCGCGACGCCGCCGGACTGGGTCGACTGGGACCGGATGGAGGCGGCGCGGATGTTCTTCATCGACAACAACGTCCACATCTCCACGGCGCTGTCTTTCGCCTCGATGCCGGCGTGTTACATGCTGCCGCACGTCGCCAAACTGCTGACCGCCACGCACGCCCTGGACTACCCGTCCAACCGCATGGCCGCGACCGGCCAGTTCACCGTCTACCTGATGCGCCCCGACGCCTTCGAGGCCGGCGGCTCGTTCGTCCCGGCCGCGCAGAAGGTCCGCCTCCTGCACGCCTCGATCCGTCATCACCTGCGCCGCGAAGGCGCGTGGGACGAGGCCGCCTGGGGCGTGCCGATCTGCCAGGAGGACATGATCGGCGGCCAGATGATGTTCTCGATCCAGGTCCTGGACGCGTTGCACCGGCTGGGTGTCCATGTCACCGAGGCCGGCGCGGATGCGTATTTCTACGCATGGCGCGTTGTCGGCGCGATGCTCGGCATCGACACCGGGACGGCGCCGGCGGATCTGTCCGAGGCGCGAGATTTCTCAGATCTCTACATGACGAAGTTCATGGGCCCCTCCGAAGCCGGCGTCAGCCTGACGCGGCAGCTCATCGAGCTGTACGAGGATGTCGTCCCGGGTACACTGCTTGACCCCGTGGTCCCGGCGCTGATCCGCTATCTGGTCGGCGACACCGCCGCGGACTGGCTCCAAGTGCCCCGCTCAGCGCTGTTCGACCACCTGGTGCCCGCCGCGCCGCTTCTGCTGGGCGTCACCGAACACCTCAAGGAACGCTCACCGCTGGCCGCCATGGTCATCGACCGGCTCGGCGCGGTCACCACGCGCTTCGAGCTCAGCTCCCTGACGCGCGGGCGTGTCATGCACTATGCGATCCCTGATCACCTCAAGGACGAATATGGCGTGGACAAGCCCAGGGATGAACGCTGGACGCCGCCTCCGGTCTCTGCTTTGCTTGCCGACCTGACCACCCCGGGCGGCGACTCGGGCGGCGCGGCGGGCGGCGATCCGGCCGACCCGGCGGGCGCCACCGAACAGCCGGCCGGCGCTTGAGGTTACGTGCTCGTGAACTCCTGATCGACCACATCGGCGTCGATTCCCGTCGGCGTTTCGTCTCGGAATCGGCGTAGTCATCACGTGTTTCTTCGGACTTTGGCAACACACGGTAGTCGCGGCGGGCGGACGCACCGGTCCGGCTCGTCCGGAATCGGACATACCCGGCACCTGGTAAGCCCTGAACGGCCTGTTCACCGGCAGTTTTGCGCGTTCCGTGTCCGTTCCACCACCCAGGCTGTCTCAAGCCAAGCACTTTCCGCTAGCATGCATTCGCTCGAACAAAGCAGTGGTCTGTTTCATGGCCGTCGGGTCGGCCTTTGACAGAACTTTGATCGAGCGTTGAACCACGCGTAGAAGCACCCTGACGTCGTTCGCCACCACCCGATGCGCCGACCAGCGCGGATCGCAAAGGCCCCAGTCGTGAGAATCACCAAGAAGCTCGGCATACTGGTCGCTGTCCCCCTGTGTGCCGTCTCCGGCTTCGGGGCCTTGGCCTTGGTGACCTCGACGTCCGGCGCGATCAGCGCCGGGCATCTGTACACCCTGATGAACTCCGCCTCGGCGGCCGGCGACCTGGTCGCCGAGCTCCAGGCCGAGCGGACCCAGGTCGCCCTGTTCCTGACCGCGCCGGCCGGCACCAATCTGAACCCGCTGACCGACCAGATCACCAAGACCCAGGCGGCGACCGCGGCCTACGAGGACAAACTCAAGGGCATGCCCTGGCTGTCCTCGGACGGCAAGACCCTGCTGAACCGGATCGACGGCGAGCTGCGGGCCATCGACACCCTGCGGGACCACATCCGCAGCGGCAACTCCCAGGCGCTGTCGGCGGCGGACTTCCAGTACCACATCGTCATCGCCGACCTGCTGGCTTACCACGACCTGGTGCAGAACTCCGGGGCCTCCTCGCAGGTCGCCACCATGCTGCGGGCCACCTCCGCGCTGAGCCAGGCCCGGGAATCGCTCAGCGGCGAGGAAGCGGACGTCCTGCGCACCCTCGGCGCGCCGTTCCAGACCGCGTCGGCGCAGCAGGACCTGATCGGCAGCCGCTCCAGCTACTCCAGCGCGATCGAGTCCTTCGGCGCCCTGGCCCCGGCGAGCTGGCAGGACGTCCCGAACCAGGCGCTCGGCGGCCCGGGCATGGCCGGTGCGGGCCAGCTGGAGGACACCGTCGCGGACACCCCGCCGGGCAAGGCCGTCCAGCTGGATCCGAAGCTGTGGACCACCACCCTGGACGCCCGGCTCGCGGCGCTGGACGGGGTGCGCCACGACATGGACCTGGCGACCCTGGACCTGATCGCCAAGGACCGCACCCGCCAGCGCGAACTGGCCGGCGTCGAGGCCGCGGCGATCGCCGGCACCATGCTGCTGGCGCTGATGGTGAGCCTCCGGCTCGGCCGGCCGATCATCAAGGGTCTGCGAGGCCTGCGCGACGGCGCGCACGCGGTCGCCTTCGAGGACCTGCCGGCCGCGGTGCAGGCGCTGCGCGGCACCGGATCGCTGACGGGTCAGACCCCTGAGGAGTTCGCCGACGAGGCGGCCGGCGGTCTGCCGGTGAAGGGCGACGACGAGATCGCCGCCGTGGCCCGGGCCTTCAACGCGGTCCGCCGCGAGGCCATCCGCACCGCCGCCGAACAGGTGCTGCTGCGCGCCGGCGTCGGTGCGGCGTTCGTCGCCCTGGCCCGCCGCGGCGAGCGCCTGACCGGCGCGCTGACCCTGGAGCTGGACAAGGCCGAGCGGGACGAGCAGGACCCGGACCGCCTGGCCCGGCTGTTCGTGCTGGACCACCTGGCCGCGCGCATGACCCGCAACAACGAGAGCCTGCTGGTGCTCGGCGGCGAGGGCACGGTGCGGGTGCGCGACGAGGGCGTGCCGCTGATCGACGTGATCCGCGCCGCCTCCGGCCGGATCGAGCGCTACTCGCGCGTGGACCTGGTGAACGTCGACATGAGCGTGGTCGTGGCCCCGCCGGTCGTCGACCACCTCGTGCACCTGTGCGCCGAGCTGCTGGACAACGCCACCGCGTTCTCCTCCCCGGACAGCCGGGTGCTGGTCGACATGCGGGTGCTGGCCGACCGCATCATCGTGCAGATCACCGACCGCGGCATCGGCATGACGCCGCGCCGGCGCTCGGAGCTCAACGCCCGGCTGACCACGCCGACCCACCTGGACGCGGCCTCGGTCAAGGCGATGGGCCTGACCGTGGCCGGGCAGCTCGCGTCCTGGTACGGCATAGCCGTGGAACTGCGGCAGAACCCGCAGGGCGGCACCATCGCAGAGCTCGTACTGCCGCCGACGCTGTACTGGACGCCCGGCGCGCAGGAGAGCTCCTTCACCTCGTTCTCCGCCTCGCCGACCGCCGCGATCAACACCCTGGCTTCCGGGATGGGACAGCCCGGCGCGTACGGCTCGAACCCCGGCGCCGCGGCGGGCGTCGGGGCCGGTGCGGCGAACGCCGCCGGTGCGGCCGGTGCGGCCGCGGCCGCCGGCAACGGCAGCCGACGTCGCCGAGGTGCGGCGCCTGAGGAAGGCGCCGAACAGTACGGGCCGGGGGCCGGCGGCGGCTTCGACCCGCGGCAGCGGCCCGCGCCGTACCCGCAGCCGCCGGTTCCCGCGGCGGCCATGGACGGCGGTCCCTACGGCGTGACCCAGCCCGGCATCAGCGAGGGCGTCAACGGATTCCCGCCGGCCCCGATCCGGGTCCGGCCGCTGAGCCGCCCGTCGGGTCCGGTGGCCCCGGTCGGCGGCGCGGTGTCCGGTCCCGGAGTGGCCGACGGCCCGGTGAGCCCGTGGCTGGCCGGAGCGCTGCGCGGCCGGGCGGCGGCCGAAGCGGCCCAGGCCGCGCAGGCGCAGGCCGCCCAGGCCGCGCAAGCCCAGGCGGTCCAGGCCGCGCAGGCCGCCGCCGCCCGGGCGGCGCAGGGTTCGCAGCCCTCGTGGCAGAACCAGCCGCAGTCCGAGTACCAGGTGCGATCAGCGTTCGAACCCCCGGCGCAGCCGTCCTATCAGGAACACCCGTCGTACCAGCCCCGGCCCTCCTACCCGGCTCCGGCCGCCGCCACCGCGGCCCAGCCGTCGTTCCAGGGCGAACCGTCCTACCAGCCCCGGCCCGGGGTCCCGACGCCGGTGCAGCCCTCGTTCCAGAACCAGCCGTCCTACCAGCCCCGGCCGCCGGCCCCGGTCCCGGCACCGGCCCCGGTGCAGTCCCCGTACCAGGCCCAGCCTGCTCTGCCGACCGCGCCCCAGGCCTCGGCACCACCCCCCGCGCCGGCCGCGGAGCAGGTCAGGACGACGCACGGGCTGCCCAAGCGGGTGCCGTTGGCCCGGCTGCCCGCCGAGGCCATGGACGACACCCCGGAGGCGACCAGCCCGGCCGAGCGCGACCCGTCCCGGGTCTCGGCCTCGATGGTGGCCTACGCCCGAGGGATCGGCGGCCGCGGCGCCCCCGGCAGTGTCCCCCAGACCCCCTACACGCCGCCTTCAAGTACAGGGACCTTCTAAATGTCGCTCATGCCCAGCAGTCCCCCCGACAATCTGGACTGGCTCCTCAACGACTTCGCACTGCGCGTACCCGGCGTGGTGCACGCGCTGGCCGTCTCGGCGGACGGTCTGGTGGTGGCGGCCAGCAACGACCTGACCGACGAGCAGGCCGAGAACCTGGCCGCGGTGGCCTCCGGGCTGGTCGGCCTGCTGGCCGGCGCGGCGCGGCTGCTGCACGCCGCTCCCGTGCAGAGCAACCTGACCGAGCTGTTCGGCGGCTTCCTGTTCTCGATGGCGGTCAGCGACGGCGCCTCGCTGCTGGTCTTCGCCCGCCGCGAGTGCGACATCGGCCAGGTCTCCTACACCATGGCCGAGCTGATCAACCAGGTCGGCGCCGCACTGACGCCGATGGCGCGCTCGCGGATGCTGGCCCGTGAGGCTTCGGCGAGGATGCGGTGAACCGCGCGAACCAGGCCACCGCGGCGAAGATCGTCGTGGCCGGGGGCTTCGGCGTGGGGAAGACCACGCTGGTGGGCTCGGTCTCGGAGATCCAGCCGCTGACCACCGAGGCGGAGATGACCGTCGCGGGGGCGGGCATCGACGACGTGCGGGGCATCCCGGGCAAGACCGCGACCACCGTGGCGATGGACTTCGGCCGCATCACGCTGGCCCAGGACCTGATCCTGTACCTGTTCGGCGCGCCCGGGCAGGAGCGGTTCTGGTTCTTCTGGGACGAGTTGGCCCGCGGGGCGATCGGCGCCGTGGTGATGGCCGACGTGCGGCGGCTGGACGACGCGTTCGCGGCCATCGACTTCTTCGAGCACCGGTCGATCCCGCACGTCGTGGCGATCAACCAGTTCGACGGCGCCCCCATGCACGGCCACGAGGAGATCCGCGACGCGCTCTCGGTCCGGGACTCCGTCCCGCTGCTGATGTGCGACGCGCGCCGCCGCGAGTCGAGCAAGCGGGTGCTGGTGACCCTCGTGGAGCACGCCGTGACCCAGCTGCGGATGAACCCCGACGCGGCCTACGCCGGCCAGTGAGCCGGACGGGGCCGTGCCGCATCGCCGCGGATCGCTGAACCACCGAACCACCGAACCACTGCATCACCGCACCAATCGCATTCAACCGTGCGAGCGGCGGCCTGCCGGACCCGACCGGCCGGCCGGCGTTCCGGGTGACCACTGATATCAACCGCTTAAGGAGAAAGTCTTGTTCTCGTCCCGAGTACCGGCGCGCCTGCGGGCGTTCGTGGTCGTCGGCGCGGTGACCGCGCTCGCGGCCGCCGGTTGCAGCAGCAGTACTTCGAGCAAGAGCAGCGCCAAGGCCGACGCGCCGATCCACATCGGCCTGATCACCGCTTTGACCGGCAGCAACAAGGCGCTGGGCCCGGACCACCTGAACGGGTTCCAGCTCTACCTGGACAACCACGGCGGCAAGCTCGGCGGCCACACCGTCAAGCTGGACGTGGGCGACGAGGCCAACGGCGGCTCGGCCGCGGTGCCGGTGGCCAAGAAGATGATCGAGCAGGACCACGTGCTGGCCATCGCCGGCATCGTGGCCACCCCGACCATCCAGGCGGTCGTGCCGATCGCCACCGCGGCCGGCGTGCCGGTGGTCAACACCGGCGGCCGTCCGACGGTCAAGGACGTCTCGCACCTGTGGACCATGAGCTTCATGTCCACCGACCCGGGCGGCGCGATGGGCCCGTACATGGCGCAGAACGTCCAGGGCTCGGTCTACGCCTTCGGCCCGGACTACCAGGGCGGCTACGACCAGCTCCGCGGCTTCACCGACTCCTACACCAAGGCCGGCGGCAAGCTCGCCAACGACGGCGGCAAGCCCACCTTCACGCCGTTCCCGAACACCTCTGACTTCACGCCGTACCTGGCGAAGGTCAAGGCCTCCGGCGCGAAGGCCATCTACTGCTTCTACACCGGCCAGAACGCGATCGACTTCGTGAAGGACTGGTCCCAGTCCGACGCCAAGGACATCCCGCTGTACGCCGCGGGCTTCATCACCGAGGGCGGCACGCTCAAGGCCGAGGGCTCGGCGGCCAACGGCATCATCACCTCGATGAACTACTCGCCGGACATCTCCAGCGCCGCGAACCGCGCGTTCGTCTCGGCGTGGAGCCAGAAGTACAACGGCGAGGCGCCGCCGGCGACCGCGATGTACAGCTGGGACGCGGCCTCGGTGCTGGACCAGGCGATCGCCAAGGCCGGCTCGAACCTGACCCCGGAGGCGATCAACGCCGCGATCAAGGCGATGGGGCAGATCGACAGCCCGCGCGGGACCTGGCAGCTGTCCGCGGACACCCACGTGCCGGTCCAGAAGTGGTACCTGCGCAAGGTCGAGATGGACGGCACGGCGCTGGCGAACGTGAAGATCGGCGACCTGGCGACCATCGGTAGCTGATTCGTCGCCGCGGGGCCGGTCGAGCAGGATTCTGCTCGACCGGCCCGATGTGCTTGACGGATCGACGAGCATTGTCTGTATTGCCGCAACACCGCACAACCGCACAACCTGCAAGAGCACTGCGAAAGGGGTTCCATGGGTGCGATCAACGCGCACTTCGTGCCCGCGCTGGACGGCGTGGCCTACGGGCTGCTGCTCTTCGTCGCGGCCGCGGGCCTGACACTGCTGTTCGGGATCGGCGGTGTGCTGAACATCGCCCACGGGACCCTGTTCGCGCTCGGCGGCTACCTGGCCGCGACGGTGTCCAACGGCTCCTGGTCGTCGGCGTTCCTCGGACTTGCCGTGGCCACCGTCGGCGGCACCCTCGGCGGCGCGGTGCTGGCCGCCGGGACACTCCCGCTCGCCGATCGCGGGCACTTACCCCAGGCGCTGCTGACCTTCGGCCTCTCCCTGGTCGGCGGGGACATCCTGAGCACCGTCTACGGCGGGGACGAGCACCCGGTCGTGATCCCGAACTCGGTGAACGGGACCGTGCACATCTTCGGGCACGTCTATCCGACCTACCGCCTGATGTTCATCGTGGTCGCCTCGGTGCTGGCGCTGGCCGGGACGTACATCCTGGGCCGGACCCGAGCCGGTTCGCTGCTGCGCGCCGCGGCCGACGACCGGGACATGGTCGGCGCCATGGGGTACGCGCCGTGGCGCGTGCACGCCGCGCTGTGCGGGGCGGCCGGGGCGCTGGCCGGGCTGGCCGGCGGGCTCGGCGCGCCGATCATCGGCCCCGGTCCGGACACCGCCGACAAGGTGCTGATGCTCTCGATGGTGGTGATCGTGCTCGGCAAGCCCGGCTCGGTGGTGGGGGCGTTCCTGGCGGCTATCGCGGTCGGGGAGATCGAGACGCTCGGCGTGTCGATCTCCTCGAACTGGGCGCCGTACCTGCTATTCGGGCTGATGGCGGTGGCGCTGGTGGTGCGCACGTTCCGGGGCTCGTCCGCTTCGGCGGGCGTCGCGGTGGGAGCGCACGCATGACGGCGCCGACGGTTCCCACGGACTCGGCGAATTCCGAGGAGCCGGCGGGCTCGACAGCTTCCGAGACGACGGTCTCCGGCTCCGGCTCGGACTCAACGGTCGCGACGCTTCTCGGCTCGCCCCGGGTCCGCGTCGGGATACCGGTCGCGGTGCTGGCCGCGTTCCTGCTGATCGCACCGTCGAGCTTCGACGGCTACGGCATCAGCCTGCTGTCGAAGGCGCTCGCGCTGGGGGTCCTGGCGGTCAGCGTCAGCATCCTGGCCGGGTACTCGGGGCTGCCGACGATGGGACAGGCGGCGCCGTTCCTGGTCGGGGCCTACACCGCCGGAGTCCTGGGGACGCACGGGCACACCATCGGCGTCGTGCAGCTGCTGTGCGGGACGCTGGTCGCCGCCGTGTTCGCCGCGGCCACCGGGTTGGTCGCGATCCGCACGCGCGGGGTGGCGTTCCTGATGACCACGCTGGCGCTCGGCGAGCTGACGGTCACCGCCGCCGGCGAGTGGCGGTCGATGACCGGCGGGACGGACGGGATGTACGGCATTCCGCCGGTGCAGCCGCTGCCGGGGATGGCCACCCTGGACTCCGACCGGAACGTCTACTGGTACGTGCTCGCCGCCACCGCCGTCATCGTGGCGATCGTGTGGCGCGTGCTGCGCTCGCCGGTGGGCAAGCTGCTGCTGGCGTGCCGGGACCACGAGGCGCGGATGCGCTCGGCAGGGCACCCGGTGACGCGGTACCAGTGGCTCGCCTATGTCGCGGCCGGTGCGCTGGCCGGGTTCGGCGGCGTGCTGATGTGCACGGTCAACCAGTACGTGTCGCCGGACGACGGCAGCTTCTCCAATTCCGCGCTGGTCCTGCTGGCCGTGGTCCTGGGCGGCGCGACGTCGCCGCTCGGCGCCCTGCTCGGCGCGGGGCTCATCGTGGCCACCCGGGACTGGCTCGCCGGGCCGTTCCCCGGACACGGGCCGCTGCTGCTGGGCCTGATGTTCATCATCGCGGTCTACGTGTTCCCGGACGGCGTCGCCGGGATCCGGTTCCAGGCGCTGCGTGTGCCTCAGCTGCCGCGGGTGCTGCGTGTGCCTCGGGCGGATCGGGTGCCGAAACGACGGGGAGGATCGGCATGAGCACTGCGTCCGGATCGGCGGCGATCGAGGTCAGCGGTCTGACCAAGGCGTTCAGCGCGACCGTCGCGGTCGCGGGCCTGGACCTGCACTTCGAGGCCGGACGGCGGCACGCGGTCATCGGGCCCAACGGCGCCGGGAAGACCACGCTGCTGAACCTGATCTCCGGGGAGCTGCGTCCGACGGCCGGCCGGATCCGCTACGACGGCCGCGACGTCACGCGGACCACGCGTGCCAAGCGCTCCCGGCTGGGCATCGCCCGCACGTTCCAGCAGCCCACGGTGTGGAGCACGCTGTCGGTGGCGGACAACATCGCGCTGGCGGCGTGGCCGCATTCCGACGTGCGCGGCAAGTGGCAGCGCCGCAGGTACCGCAAGCTGTCCGAGGCCTGCGAGTCGTACCTGGAGACCGCTGGCATCACGGCGCTCGCCGACCGCCCGGCCGGCGCGCTGGCGCACGGCGAGCGGCGGATGCTGGACATCGGGATGGCGCTGGCCGCCGATCCGCGGGTGCTGCTGCTCGACGAGCCCGCCGCCGGGCTGACCGACCAGGGCGTGGAGCGGCTGCTCACGGCGATGCGGGCGCTGCCGGAGCAGGTGACGGTGGTGGTGGTCGAGCACGACTTCGCGTTCGTGGCGGCGGTCGCCGACACGGTCACCGTGCTGCAGGACGGGGCGCTGCTGGCGACCGGGACGCCGGCGGAGATCGCGGCGGACGCCGCGGTGCGCGAGGCGTACTTGGGGGAGTCGGTGGTCGGGTCCGGCACTGCGGCGCCGGCGGCCGTCGAGGCCGAGGCCGAGGCCGATGCCGACTCCGGCCGACCGTCGTACTGGAAGTTCGATGACAGCTCCGATGACAGCTCTGATGACAGCTCTGATGACAGCTCCGAGGAGACAGTCTGATGCTCAGTCTCAGTTCCCTGACCGCCGGCTACGACGGCGGCACCGTGCTGCACGGCCTGGACCTGGAGGTCCCCGAGGGCTCGGTGCACGCCGTGGTCGGTCACAACGGCGCCGGCAAGACGACGCTCATCCACACGGTGTCCGGCCTGGTGTCGACCTCCTCGGGCCGGGTCGAACTGGCCGGCGCGGACGTCACCCGCCAGCCCGCGCACCGCCGGGCGTGCTCCGGCGTCGGCCTGGTCCCGCAGGGCCGCAGGGTGTTCCCGGGCCTGACCGTGCAGGAGCACCTGGCGCTGGCCTTCGGCCGCCGCAGCCGTCGCGAGCGCGCCACCGCACAGTGGACGCCGGAGAACGTCAAGGAACTGCTGCCGCGCCTGGCCGAACGCGCCGGCCACCGAGGCCGCCAACTCTCCGGCGGCGAGCAGCAGATGCTGGCCATCGCCCGTGCCCTCCTCGGCCAGCCCCGCCTGCTGCTCCTCGACGAGCCCACCGAAGGCCTCGCACCCCTGATCGTGCAGGACATAGCGGACCTCATCAAAAAGACCCTCCCGGACCGAGGCCTGACCATCCTGGTGGCCGCACCCCGCCCCGCCTTCGCCGCCGACGTCGCCGACCGCGTGACCATCCTGGTAGCCGGCCGCATCGCCGACGAATTCAGCGCCAAGGAACTCCGCGACGAACCGGACCGCGCCGCCGAGGCCATGGGCCACGCCGCAGCGGAGGGAGCCCCCGCCTCGCCGAGCCGCGCGGAGACGGTGTCTCTTTGACGCAGACGCAGGGCCTGGCACGGATGACCGACGGGGCGCAGATCCGCTGGATCGCGCCGGAAGACAGAACACTGGGACCACCCGTGGTCATGCTCCACGGCGGCCCGGGCCTGCCGGACTACCTGGGCGATGTCGCCGCCATATCGACGACCTCGCCGAACTGCTGGATGCGTGGGGCGGGGACAAGGCAGTGCTGATCGGGCATTCCTACGGCACCGACCTGGCGAGCAGGTTCTGCCTGGCGCACCCTGATCGGGTGGCTGCGCTGTTGTTGTTGTGCGGACCGTTCGTCGGTGACTGGCGCACGGCATATCGAGCCGAACGCACCCGCCGCATGACCGCGGCGCAGCAGGAGCGGCTTGGCGAGCTGGAGGCACTGGCGCATCGCACGGAAGAGGAGGCGCGGCTGGCAGTGGGCCGCGCACGCTGCCCGCAGCCGCCGCCCCGTGAACTGGGCCATGAACAGCGAACTGGGCAACGATGGCTTTGCGGACCCGATCGAACAGCACCTCGACGAGCTGCGAGCGTGCCTGCCGGCGCACACCGATCCCCGGCGGCTGTCAGCGTTGGAATCACTCGCACTCCGGCTGGAAGTCCCGTAGACCCGGATCGACGGCGGCGGGCACGAACCCTGGCTGGAGCAGTCCGAGGCTGTTCGGAGACACCTGCGGCGATTCGTGCAGCGCGCGGGTTGTCCGGAAAGAACGGTCCCTGGCAACCGCACCGGCGGCGTGTTTGGCGACTGCACGAGCGGCGGCGGCGAGCCAACTGAACCTGCTCGCGCCGCCGCTTCCGAGTGTCCTCAGCCGGCAGGTCGCCGATCGTGGATCCGCGGCGCTTTCCAGCTCACCGGCCCCTGGGCGTCGATCGCCGTCTCGGCGTCCGCGACCAGGATCTCCACCTCGGTGTCGAACGTCTCGCGGCAGGCCGCGATCCGCGGCTCGACGCCTCGGGGTCCGGCGCCGTCGCCTTCGTGCTCCGGGGTCAGGACCAGTGTCAGGACATCGCGTTCGGCTTGCCGGTCGATCAGGATCCGATGGTCCAGGAAACCCTCGATGCCGTCGATGAGCAGATCTTCGAGCTCGTACACGCTCGTCTCGACGCCGTTCAGGACCAGCCGTTCCGCCGCGCGTCCCAGGACCTCGACCCGGGCGTCGGGGTGCAGTCGTACCAGGTCGCCTGTGCGATAGCGGACCAGCGGCTTCGACCCCTGATACAGGTGTGTGGCCACCATCTCGCCGCGGAGGACCCCGTTCGCGTCGGGGATCGCCGGCTCCAGCGACAGCGGATCCACCACCTCGTAGTAGTTCAGCAGCGGCGTCAGTCGCAGGCTTCCGTCCACCGAACCGAGTGCCAGTACCGAAGACTCCTGCGATCCGTACAGCGACAGGTGTGCCTGCGCGCCCCACAGCCGGCCGATGTGCGCGAGCAGGCTTGGCGGTGCCGTCTCGCCGGTGAGCATCAGCACGTTCATCGCGTAGTCGCGGCGCGGATCCGATCCCGACCGGATCGCCGCCTTGGCCAGCGCGACCGCCATGCCCGGGGTGCAGAACAGCCCGGTCACCGGCAGCTCGCGCATGACGCGCAGCGCGCGGTCGAAGCCGACCATCGGCGAGTACGGCCACATCTTGACGCTCGCGTAGCCCAGGTTCCGGCACACCTCCGTGAACGTGTCCCCGTGCGCGTGCAGTTCGCTGGGCCCGCAGACACCCATGACCTGCTCGTCGCCGAAGCCGCGCAGCAGTGGCTCGTACTGCACCGTCATCGCGATGTTGGTGTTCAGGCTGTCGACGTCCGCGCGCGGGCTCGGCGTCGAGGCTCCGGTCGTGCCGGTGGTCTCGTAGTAGACCCAGGCGCGCTGGACCGGCAGCGAGGACATGCCGAAGCCGTGGTCCCGCAGATCGTCCTTGGTGGTGAAGGGTATGCCCGCCAACGACTCGGGAGTCAGTTCTTTTATATCCGTCGGCTCGATGTCCGACAGCCGTTCGCGGTACAGCGGGGAGTGCTCCTTCGTGTGGCCGAGGGTGGCGACGAAGGCGTCGAGCTGGTGGGCGTCGAGCTCGGCCGGGGTCGTCCGGCCCTCCTGGTACGCGCGGTACCGGGCGAGGATCTCGCGGGCGAGGTCGTCCAGCTCGGGTCGGAAAACGGTGTACATACGGGCCTTCCGGAACGGGTCAACTGTTGTGACGCGGCTTGTCGGCGGGCAGCATGCCGGAGCGCACGGCGTCCATGCGGTGGCCCGCCACCGCCTCGGCCGGCGACAGGCGTTCGAGCAGCGCGAGATCCTCGACGCTCAACTGGATTGAGGCGGCCCGAATGTTGTCCTCCACGTGCGAGGCGCGTTCGGCGCCCGGTATCGGCACCACGTCGTCCCCCTGGTGGTGCACCCACGCCAGCGCCAGCTGCGCCACGCTGAGCCCCATCCCGGCCGCGACGTCCTCGAGGGCTGACACCAGGCGCATGTTCCGGTCGAAGTTCTCGGGGTGGAACCGCGGGTTGATACGCCGCTCGTCGGCGGCACCCAGGTCGCCCAGCTCCCGGATGGCCCCGGACAGCAACCCGCGCGCGAGCGGCGAGAACGCCACCACCCCGATGCCCAGTTCCCGGCAGACGGCCAGCGCCTCGCCCTCGACGTCGCGCGTGAACAGGCTCCACTCACTCTGCAGCGCGGTGATCGGCACCACCTCGTGCGCGCGCCGGATGGTCTCCGGTTCGGCCTCCGACAGGCCCACGTACCAGATCTTGCCCTCCTCGACGAGCTCGGCCATGCCCAGCATGGACTCCTCGATCGGGGTGTGCGGATCGACCCGGTGCAGGTAGAACAGGTCGATGTGGTCGACGCCGAGCCGCTGCAGCGACCGCTCGCACGACTCCTTGATGTTCCGCCGGGTCCCGCACAGCTGCCGCCCGGCGTCCCCGCGCCCGCGCACGATCCCGCACTTGGTGGCGATCACGACCTGATCCCGCCGCCCCCGCACGGCCTGCCCGACCAACCGCTCGTTGCGTCCGAGCCCGTAGATGTCCGCGGTATCGAGCATGGTCACGCCCGCATCGAGCGCGCGGTGAACGGTCCGCAAAGCCTCCCCGGGATCCACCGGCCCGCGAAACTCGCTGAGCCCCATGCACCCCAGCCCCTGGGCCGGGACGCTCAGCTTCCCCAACTGCCGAAGGGGTGGGCGCCCGGCTTCCGCCTCCCCTGAAAATCGCCCTTGACCTGGTGTAACGGCATGATGCACGTGCCCTCCTGTGTGCGCTGTGGCGTCGCCCCCGAGGATGGTCGCGCCCAGCATAGAAACGTTAGGGCTCTTATGTAAGGACTAGAAATTAGTGGGCTGATATGCTGCGCGCGACAGTTTGTTCGAAATCGGGAGACAGTCGGCACGGGCCGTTTCATGAGAGAAACGAGCACGGGCGTGCTCGGTTTTTTCGGCGCTGGTGAGCTGTGTGTGGGTGCTGGTGGCGGGTGCGGTTTGGTGGTGGATTTTAAGACCTTTTTACGGCTTCGCAGGGTTTTAAGAAGGATCCGCTGGGTGGCGCAGTTCGGTGGTGCCCCACTGGTTGCGCTGGCGGCCGGCGGTTGTCCGTGGCCCCGCGCGCGGTCGTGTCCACGAACACCGCCGGCCGCCAGCGCGT
>NZ_JBGCCU010000055.1 GCF_041261445.1 Catenulispora sp. EB89 | reverse complement strand
CGGCGTTGTGGTTGGTGGGGATCGGCGCGGTGAAGGCGGTGTTCGATCTGGTGGTGCATCCGTTCCGGTTCGCGCAGAACACGGCGTTGTTGTTGTTGTCGGGGTTGATCATCGCCTCGATGGCGTTGCTCGCCGACCTGATTGTTCGGTCCCGGCCGGAGTGAGGGTGGGGGTGCGGGTGGGGTGACTCAAAGCTCGTCATCACGCGCGTCCGCCACGAACACCACCGCGATGGCCTCCGCGTGCTCCGGCTCCTCGGGGTCGGCGACGACCTTCGCCATGATCGTGGCCTCGTGGTTCTCCGGGTCCAGCTCCAGGATCTGCGCCAGCACCTCGGCGGCCTCCGGCAGGGCGCCGTACTTCACCAGGGTGAAGGCCGCGAGCCGGAGCTTCTGGATCGTCACCGGTTCGGCGGGGTCGCCGTCGGCGCGGATGGCGACGCACCGGTCGAGGAGCGGTTGGAAGCGCTTCGGGGGGCCGAACAGTTGCAGGCCGAGGATGATGCCCGGGACCGTCACCGGGTCGCGCATCGGGGTGGCGATCGCGGTTTCGAAGTCGGCCATGGCCTGGTCCCACTTGCCGAGTTGGAAGCGGATCTGGCCGAGGACCGCGGTGCGGTCGCCGCCGACGTCCGGGAGGTCGATGCGCTGGATCAGGCGCTCGGCGGCGCGGTGGTCCTGGTAGGCCAGCATGTACAGCGAGCCCAGTTGGAACAGCGTCGTCGTCTGGTTCGGGGCGACCCGCAGGATGGCCTTGTACGCCGCCTTTGCCTCGTCCTTCATCCCGAGCCGCTTGTAGATGTTCGCGGCGGACGTCAGCGCCCCCGGATCGTCGCCCGCCAGCTCCACCGCGGCCTCGGCGGCGGCCACGGCCTCGTCGTGCCGTCCCAGCTCGGCGAGGATCCGGCCTTGCAGCGACACGGATTCGCTCGCGTCGGGGAAGCGGCGCCGTCCCTCGGTGGCGAGTTCGAGGGCTTCGTCGAGCCGTTCCAAGTCCTCCAGCGCGTACACGGTCCACCGGAACAGCGCGCGGGTGGCTTCGCCTTCGGCGACCAGCGGCTTCGCCAGCGCCACCAGGTCCTCGTACCGATCGTCGTCGCCGGCGATCTCGGCGGCCAGCAGCCGCGCGGGCACCAGCCCCGGGTCCGCGCCCAGCATCGCCGTCACCAGGGCACGGCAGCGGTCGCGGGAATCCTTCGACCACGCGTGGTTGTACACCGCCGCACGCCACATCGACGTCGCGATCCGCGCCTGCGTCCGCAGCAGCTCCGGATCGGTGCCGGCGGTCCCCGGCGTCCCCAGGTCGGGAATGTCCAGCGCCTCACAGCCGAGCGTGTAGACGTCGAGCATCGGCGCCGGCAGGCCCTGCGTCTCCAGCGTGTCCAGCACCTCGCGCACCCGGGACGGCTTCGGCTTCAGCCGCAGCGCCGACGTGAACGCCTCCCGGGCCCGCTCGATCGCCCCCAACCGCAGCTTCACGATCCCGGCCTGGATCAGGAACGCGGTGTTCGTCGGCTCCAGCTGCAGAGCCTGCTCCATCGCGCCGTCCGCCTCCTGCCACCGGTACTCGTCCACGAGCACCATCGCGCGCGTCTGGAAGCTGTCCCCGACCTCCGGATCCACCTCGATCGCCCGGTCCGCCACCGCCAGCGCCTCGGCACGCCGTTCCGGAAAACGTCCGAGCACCTGTGCGTACTGCCGCAGCAGGCGGCCCTCGAAAGGCGCGATCTCCAGAGCCCGTCGGAGTAGCGCCAGTGCCTCGTCGAACTCCTTATCCTGCTTGTGGATCAGCGCGGCTCTGTAGAACCCCTCGCTGTCCTGCGGCCAGAGCGCGATCAGCAGCCGCGCGGTCTCCAACGCCTCATCCCGGCGTTCAACGAGATCGAGCAGCCACGCCAGGTGCACCAACGCCCCGTAGTGCTCGGGTTCGGTCGCCAACACCTTCCGCAGAATCGGTTCGGCCTCGCTATAGCGTTCCAGTCGAATCAGGGCGATCGCGCGCTTGACAGCGGCCCGCAGCGGCAGCGACTCCTCGTCCGCCATCAGAGCCCCTTCGAGCCCTTGCGGTTCTTGAAGTACGCCGCGAGGTCGTCGTACGTGCCGCCCTCGTTGGCGAACAGCGCGACCGACCGCGCGGCGTCGAACCACGGCCCGGTCGAGGGGTGCACGTCCTTCAGCGCGGCGTCGAAGTCGTCCATCCCCATCAACCGCACCTCCCCGCTGCGCACCGCGTCCATCAGGGCCTTCTCCGTGGCCGATTCGCACAGGTAGGCCAGGTCCGCACCGGAGAAGCCGTCGGTGCGTTCCACCAGCGACCCCAGATCGATCTCGGCGATCGGCCGGTCGCGCAGGTGGTAGCGCAGGATCTCCTCGCGGGCCGGCGCGTCCGGCGGCAGGACCAGGACCGTGCGGTCGAAGCGCCCCGGACGCCGCAGTGCCGGATCGACGTCCCACGGGGCGTTCGTCGCGCCGAGCACGAACACGCCCTCGTTGTCCGAACCCACTGAGTCCAGCTCGGCCAGGAACTGGTTGACCACCGTGCGCATGGACGAGCTGCGGGTCAGGCTGCGCCGCTGGCCCAGCGCGTCCAGCTCGTCGAAGAACAGCACGCACGGCGCCTGCCGCCGCGCCAGCTCGAACAGCTCGGTCAGGTTCTTCTCCGACGCGCCGAACCACAGGTCCAGCACCTCGGAGATGCCCACCGAGATCAAGGCTGCGCCGATCTCGCCGGCGACCGCGCGGGCGATGAAGGTCTTGCCGCAGCCGGGCGGGCCGTAGAGGAGCAGGCCGCCGCGCAGGGACTTGCCGTAGAGCTTGCGGAGCTCCGGGTTCCGCAGCGGCGCGAGGAACGACAGCTGCAGGCGTTCCTTCACTTCAGCCATGCCGCCGACGTCCGCGAGGCTGAGGGCCGGGCGTTCGACGTCGTGCGCCGGGCTGTTCTCGGGGTCCTCGCCCTCGTCGTCGGCCGACACCGGCTTGGGGGAGGAGGTGAAGCGGGGCGGCTGGGGGAAGTCGAGCTCGGCTTCGGCGGCGGACCAGTCGAAGCCGGGGTCCTGGTCGGCGGCCTGGTTGGCGGCCTGATCGGCGGCGGGACCCGTTTCGCTGGCCGGGCTTGAGGATTCGGCCGCCGTCGCGCCGGACCCCGCCTGCGCCGTCGCACCGCCGCCGAGCGCCGCGAGCATCAGCTCCCGGGCCCGCGCCGACCCCGGCTCCAGCCGCAGTGCCTCACCCAGCTCGACGATCGCGTCCTGCGTGTCGCCGGCGTCGAGGAGAGCCTCGGCGAGCGCGACGCGGAACTCAGCCTGCTCCGGCGCCGAGCGAACCGCCTGCCGCAACGCGTTGATCAGCGGGCTTTCCCCGTCGGACATGGCTCTCCCCTCCCGGCGAACTTCCCGCGAGCATAGTCGTTGCGCGCGGTCGCACGGCTCAGGGGCTGACGAACTCCCACGTGACGTCGATGACCCCGAGGTTCGGGTCGGCCAGCGACTGGAACGCCGGCAGGCTCAGGTCGATGTGCGAGGGGTCGCAGGTCGGGCACTTGTCCTGGACCGGCACGGTGATCGTGTTCCCGTTGTACGTCACCTGCACCGACAGCCCGCAGACCGGGTCGTTGTTCGGGTTCGGGGTGGTCCAGTACGCGGCGGGCACGGCGACCAGCCAGTCGGTGGCGGCGTTGATCTGGTTGCCGCAGGCGCCGTAGCCGGCGTCGTTGTAGTAGGTGGAGGTGCCGTCGATCGGTTGGCCGACGGGGATGTCCGCGGCGGCGGGACCGATGCCCAGGACCGTGAACGTGCCCGCGGTGGCCAGGACGGCGAGGACGGGGCGTGCGTACGTGGGGAGGTGCACGGCTTTGTCCCTCTCTGGAGGAGTACCACTGAGCACCATGAGGCATGGTGACAAAACGGTCAAGGGCCCCGGGATCGCCCCTTGAGATACTCCGTGTCATCCTCGTGTCATCAGGACTTTGATTCTCGGAGCTCTTCCTCCAGCAGGCCCATCAACGCCCTCGCCGCCGGACTGGTCGCCTCCGGCGTCGGAAGCAGCGCGGCGGTCTCGTACATGACGTCGCCGTTCTCCTTCAGCGGCAACGCGACCAGGCTGGCCCGCTTGCGCCGGAAGTGCCGCGGTACGACCGCTACGCCGAGCCCTTCGTCCACCAGATCGAGCAAGCTGTGCACGTCGTTGACCTCCAGCGGCACCGTCCGCCGCACGCCCAGCGCGGCGAACGCGGCGTCCGTCACGCGGCGCGGTCCCCAGTCCGGGTGGAAGTCGACGAACACCTCGCCGCCGAGCTCGTGCGGCGTCACCACGGCGCCGGCGGCGGCCAGGGCGTGGTCCGGATGGCAGAGCACGTACATGGGCTCGCTGGTCAGCGACACCGACCGCAGCCGCTCCGGATCCTCCTCCGTCCGATACGCGAAGGCCATGTCCAGGCGCCCCGCCGCGACCTGCTCGGCCAGCGCCGCCGACCCCCACTGCCGCAACCGGATCTCCACCTGCGGGTGCAGCCGCCGGAAGGCCGCGAGCAGCCCGGCCACGTGCACCCCGGCGACGCACTGCTCGGCGCCCAGCGTCAGCGTCCCGCGCAGCACGCCCTGCACCGCGGCCACCGCCTCCCGCGCCGCGCGCTCCTGCGCCAGCATCCGCTCGGCCTCCACCAGCAGCGCGCGGCCGGCCTCGGTGAGCGTCACCGTGCGCGTCGTGCGCACGAACAGCGGCGCCTGCAACTCCCGCTCCAGCGCCCGGATCGAGGCCGACAGCCCCGACTGGGACACCATCAGCCGCGCCGCCGCGCGGGTGAAGTGCTGCTCCTCGGCGACCGACACGAAGTGCTGAAGCTGGCGTATCTCCATGGTGCGGGAGCCTAGACGATTGAGAAGGGAAACCGCTGAATCCCAGCAGATTCTCCTGTTGGACTTCTGCTCGCCGCTCGCGGAAAAGTAGCCGCGGGCCCTGCGGAACCGGGGCCGGAACCACCCACCGCATTGGGAGTCGCGATGTACACCGCCCACCCCGACCGCTACGCCTCCATGCCCTACCGGCGCTCCGGAAACAGCGGCCTGTGCCTGCCGGCCGTCTCGCTCGGCCTCTGGCAGAACTTCGGACCCAGCCGTCCAGCTGAGGTCCAGCGCGCCATCCTGCGCCGCGCCTTCGACCTCGGCGTCACACACTTCGACCTCGCCGACAACTACGGCCCGCCCGGCGGCGCCGCCGAATCAGCCCTCGGCGAAGCGCTGCGGACGGACTTCGCGCACCACCGGGACGAGCTGGTGATCTCGACCAAGGCCGGCTACCGGATGTGGGACGGCCCGTACGGTGAGTGGGGCTCGCGCAAGCACCTGATCTCCTCACTCGACCAGGGCTTGGGCCGGATGGGGATCGAGTACGTCGACATCTTCTACTCGCACCGCTTCGACCCCGACACGCCGCTCGAAGAGACGATGCGGGCCCTGCACACGGCCGTTCAGCAGGGCAAGGCGCTGTACGTCGGCGTCTCCAACTACTCCGCCGAGCAGACACGGGAAGCCGCGCGCATCCTCGGCGAACTGGGCACCCCGCTGCTGATCCACCAGCCGAAGTACTCGATGCTCGACCGCGGCCCGGAGGAACACGGCCTGCTCGACGCCCTCGGCGAACTCGGTGTCGGCTCGATCGCCTTCTCCCCGTTGGAGCAGGGCCTGCTGACGTCCCGCTACCTCGACGGCGTCCCGGACGGATCCCGGGCCGCGCGCGACGGATCCTCGCTGAACAGCGACCGGCTCACCGACGAACTGCTGACGCAGCTGCGCGATCTGAACGACATCGCGAAGTCGCGCGGGCAGAGCCTGGCTCAGCTTGCGCTCGCGTGGGTGTTGCGCGGAGGCCGGGTCACCTCCGCGCTCATCGGCGCCAGCAGCCCCGAGCAGTTGGAGGACAACGTCGCCGCAGTGCGGAACCTGGACTTCGACGCCGATGAGCTGGCGCGGATCGACGCGGTGATCAAGCGCTGATCGGGCGCAGACCGGGCGCTGATCGGGCGGTGACATCGCTGTCGCCGCCGGTTTCGGGAGATCAGGACACTGTCACATCGACGTCGTCGTGGTCGCCGGCCAGCAGCGCCTCGATCGAGACCGGCCGGTCCAGGGTCGAGGACACGTAGACGGCGCGCACGATGGCCAGCGCCATCAGGCCGTCCTGGAACGTGACCGTCGGCGGGCGGCCGGTCTCGATGGCGTCGACGACGTCCTCGTACTGCCGCAGGTGGCCGAGGACGAAGGTGTCGGCGAGCTTGGGGCTGCCGCGCAGTTCCGCTTCGGGCACCACGCTGGAGGCCTGGTTGTCGGGTTCGGCGCCGCCGTAGGGCCCGCCGGTCTCGCCGGTGCCGTGCCGCGCGACGTGGAAGTACTCCAGCTGGTCGTCGTGCAGGACGGCGGAGCCGGTGCTGCCGTGGACCTGGAGGCGGACCGACAGGCCGGGGTAGGCGGCGGTGGTGGCGTGCAGGACGGCCAGGGCACCGGACGCGAAGCGGACCGTGGCGACCGCGACGTCCTCGACCTCGATGGACTCGTGGGCCAGCATGGCGGCGTGCGCGCAGACCTCCACGGGACGGCCGAGGAACCAGGCCAGGAGGTCGACGGTGTGGACGCCCTGGTTCATCAGCGCCCCGCCGCCGTCCAGGGCCCAGGTGCCGCGCCACTGCGCGGAGTCGTAGTACTCCTGGCCGCGCCACCAGGCGACGGAGGCCACCGCCGAGGTGACGCGGCCCATGCGGCCGTCGGTGATCGCCGCCGCGACGGCCGCGCTCGCCGGGTCGAAGCGGTGCTGGCTGATGACGCTGCCGACGATCCCGCGCCGCGCCGCGTCCTCGGCGAGCGCGGTGAGGCGGCGGGCTTCCGGGAGCGAGACGTCGATCGGCTTCTCGACGAGGACGTGGACCCCGGCGGCCAGGGCCTCGGAGACGGCGGCGGCGTGCAGGCCGGTCGGGACGCAGACGGCGACGAGATCGATGCCGCCGGCGGCCAGGGCTGCGGGCAGGGAGTCGAATTCGGCGGGGTCGTCGGTCCCGCTCTTGGCGAGCTCGCCGCTCGCGCCGTGCTCGTGGGTTCCGTCGGCATCCTCGCGCCCGAAGTTCTCGCTGAGCGCGATGTGTTCGGCGAGCTTGTGCCGCGCGGCGGCGTCGGGGTCGACGATGGCCGCGACACGGAGCCGGGGATGGCGCCCGACCGCCTCGGCGTGGATGCGGCCGATCGTGCCCGCGCCGACGATGGCGACGGCCAGCGTGGGGTGGTCGTCCTGGGTCATGCGGTCTCCACTCCGATCCTGTCGAGCAGGCCGGCCAGGGCGCGGGCCGCGCGGCCGAACAGCGCCGGGCCGGAGAACCCGCCGGTCGCGTGCCCGAGGGCCAGGTGCGGTTCGAGCGAGGCGAAGCCGGTGTAGCCGTCGTCGCGCAGCGCGGTCAGCGTGTCGAGCAGCTGGCCGTCGCCCTCGCCGGCCGGCACCACCGCGCCGGTCGCCGCGACGGCGTCCTTCACCTGCAGGTACTCGATGTGCGGCCGCAGCATGGCGTAGCCGTCGGTGAACGGCGCCACGCCGACCTGGACGAAGTTGGCGCTGTCCCACGCCATCCGCAGCGCGTCGGAGCCCACCGACTCGATGAGGTCCAGGACGCGCTCGGGGACGTCGCCGTAGATGTCCTTCTCGTTCTCGTGCAGCAGCACCACGTTCTCGCGCTCGGCGAGCCGCGTCAGGGCGCTGATGTGCTTGAGCACCGGATCGCGCACGTCCGCCGCGCTGGTCCCCTCGGGCCGGTAGAAGGAGAACATCCGGATGTAGCGGGTGCCGAAGCGGTGCGCGACCGCGATGGCGCGGGCCAGGCGGCGGAGTTCGTCGTCGGGATCCCCGACGATGTTCACCTTGCCGACGGGGGAGGCGATGGCGGAGACCCCCATCTCCCACCGGTCCAGGACCGCGGCGAACGTCTCCACTTGCTCATCGCTCAGGTCGACGACGTTGGTGCCCCACGCCCCGCGCATCTCGATGTGCCGCGCGCCCAGCGCCTGCAGCACCGCGATCTGCACTTCGGGGTCCGGGCTGATCTCGTCGCCGAACCCGCTGAGCGTCCAGGTCACGGGATTCTGTCTGTCATTTCGGCTCATCGCAGCTCCTCTGATGGAGAGCCCTGCGCCTTCCACCTTGGCGCGGCCGACGGACCCGAGTCCAACAGGGGGAGGCGATGGGATTCAGCGGGTGCGGTTCTGAATGAGGTCAGGACTGGTGCCGTCCCCAGGGCTTCCGCCGGCCGCTGCCACGGAAACGGCGCCCCGAGTGCATTCGAGGCGCCGTTCGGTGCTACAACCGGTCGCGGCCGGTGTCGCCGGGATTAGCAGTAGCCGGCCTGCGCGACCCAGTAGTTCAGCGCGGACCACGTGTTCGGGCCGATGACGCCGTCGGGGTTGGTGGCGCCCATGCAGTGGATCTGGAAGTTCTTGGTCGCGGCCTCGGTGTTCTGGCCGAAGTCGCCGTCCACGGTCAGGCCGTGGTACGACCCGTTGCCGTAGTTGGTGGAGTGGCCGAAGGCGTACGCGTAGTTGAGCTCGCACTGGGCCTGCTCTACCGCGATGCCCTGGCTGCCGACGGTGATCTCCGGCTGGGCGTTCGTGTAGCCGCACAGGCCCGAGCTCGCGGCGTGCGCCGGCGCGCTGGCCACCACCGTGCCGGTGCCGATGGCCAGGACGCCTACGACGGCGGCGAGGACACGGCGGCGGAACGGCTGGGTGATCGTGAGATCTGCCATGGTTCTGGTCCCCTTTCGGACGGATGTTGTCAGTGACGCCTGCGTGGAGCGAGTTCATGTGCCGCAGCCGTCACGACGACGATGACTGACCGGCGTGGAAAGCCCGTGCGATGCCTGTGGCATCTGTGTGGCAGCTGTTCTCTGTGATGAGCCCTTTGCGATCCAGGCAGAATTCTCAGGCCGCCCGACCGAACACCGGATCGTCGCCCGACAGAATGCTCTGGTGCACGCGAGCCATCTCCGGCCCCGGCTCCACGCCGAGCTCGTCGATGAGGATGCGCCGCGCCGTCCGGTACGCGTCGAGCGCTTCGACGCGGCGTCCCGTCCGGGACAGCGACAGCATCAGCTGCGCGTGGAAACGCTCGTGCAGCGGATGAACCGCGACGAGCGACTGGAGCTGGGGCACCAACACGTGATCCCGCCCCATCCGCAGTGCCGCTTCGAACCGGAACTCCAGCAGCTGGAGCCGCAGGTACTCCAAGCGCGGCAACACCGTCCGGGCGAGCAGTTGCGACGACACGTCCAACAGCGGCTGCGCGCGCCACAGCCCCAGAGCCCGCCCCGTCGTGTCGTCGACCTCGCCCCAGGCGCCCGCGCGCAGGTGTTCGCCGGCCTCGTGGCACAGGCTCTCGAAGCGGTGCGTGTCGAGCTCGGACTCCGGAACCTCAAGCGTGTATCCGGGCGCCCGGGTCTGGAGCCGTTCCGCGTCCTGTTCCTGCAGGCTGCGGCGCAGGCGCATGACGTGGCTGCGCAACGTCTGCGCGTACCCGGCCGGCGGCACGCCGTCCCACACCGTCTCAGCGAGCTGATCCACCGAGACCGGGGTGTTGGCGTGCAGAAGCAGTGTCGCCAACAGAATCCGCTGCCGGGGTCCGGCGACGGGCTGCCATCGACCGGTGACGTCGACGACCTCCAAAGGACCAAGAAGCCTGAACCTCATTGCCAACTCCCCGTGTAGTTGAGCCTCCAGCCTCGCCGCTCGCCCTCCCACCGGGCTAAGATCCGGATAACATCGCCTGGTCAAGGGCCTGATGAACGTGGCCACTCGGCATCGGCGGAAACATTCACCATTCAGCAAGCACCGCATGGAGTACCGGCTCCCGGAATTGGAGAGTCTTACCTTGTGTCGATGCCACTCATCAGCCCCTCGCGCTTCGACGGGCCACTAGTGGAACGGGACGCCGAGGTCGTGCGTCTGGAGCAGGTCGTGAGCCTGCTGCGCTCGGGGCGCGGGACCATCCTGGAGATCGTCGGCGATCCCGGAATGGGGAAGACCAGCCTGCTGGCCGTCCTCGCGGGCCTGGTCACCGGATCCGGCGCGCGGCTGGCCCGCGGGCACGCGGTCCGGGGCGACGCCGCCCCCGGCCAGATCTTCCGCAGCGCCTGGGAGGAGCATCCGGATCTGGGCGCCGTGGAACTCGGCGGCGCCCTGGATCCGCAGGCGGCCAGAACGCTCGCCACCGCCTGGGCCGCCGGGCCCGGCGGCGCGGTGCTGCTCGACGACGTGCAGTGGTGCGACCCGATGTCGGTCGAGATCGCCATGCGGCTGGTCCGCAATCCGGTGCCGGGGCCGTTCCTGCTGGCCGTGTCGCACCGGCCGCGGCAGACCAATCCGGCGCTGCTGGACGCCCTGGACGACGGCGTCCGCATCGGAACCGTGACCCGGGTCGTGCTCTCGCCGCTGAACACGGACTCCATGCGCGGGCTCGCCGGCCGCTGGACCGGCGCCTCGGCGGCGAGCGCTTTCGGCAGCGCCGCTGGAAACGCCACCGGAAACGCCACCGGGACCGACGAGATCCACGACCGCAGGCTCGGCGACGCGGCCGGCGGCAGCCCCCGCAATCTCAGGATCCTGCTGGCGGCCGGCTGGGACCCGGTGCTGTGGCCGTTCCAGGCCGGAGGAGACCCGGGCGGTCTGCTGCGCGAGGCCGCGGCGCTGACCTCCGAACTCGACCTGCTCTCGCCGGAGGCCGGCGCGGTGCTGCGCGCCGCTGCGATCCTGGGCGACCCGTTCCGGCCCGGCGACCTCACCGAGGTCAGCGCGCTCCCGGCCGACCGCGTCCTGACGGCGCTCGGCGAGCTGTCGCAGGCCGACCTGATCAGGCGGCGCGGCAACGGCGAGTTCACGTTCCGCGATCCGGTGCTGGCGCACGTCGCCCACGAGCACTCCAGCCTGTCCGAACAGTCGGCCGGACACCGGCGCGCCCTGGACCTGCTCGCGGCGCGGCAGGTCGCCGCGGCGGTGCTGGCCCGGCACGCCGAGCACCTGCTGGGCACCGACTCCGCGACCGCCGCGCCGATCCTGGCCCGGGCCGCCGCCGAGGTGGTGGCCAGCGATCCGGCCGCCGCGGCGCACTGGTCGGGCCTGGCGCTCGACCACATCCCGCACGGCGGCCAGGAGCGCGCCGAGACGGAGATCCTGCGCTGCCGCGCGCTGATCGCCGTGGGCCGGCTGGACGAGGCCAGGACCCTGGTCCACGAGGTGCTGGGCCACGTCGCGGACCTGCCGTGGCAGCTCGCGCTCCGGGCGTACGGGGCCGCGGCGGACGTCGAGCGGCTGCTGTGCCGGTACTCCGAGGCCGAGGCCATCGCCGCCACGGCGCTGGGGCTCCTGCCGGCGCTGCGGGAAGACGGCGCGCTGCCGATGGAAGCCGTGATGATGGTCTACGAGTACGCGCTGGTGCAGTCGCTGCGCGGGGACCACATCCAGGCCCGCGCGATGATCCGCTCGGCGGTGGACACCACGGTGCGTCCCCAGCACACCACCGAGATCGCGATCCGCTGCCTGGCCGTATGCCAGGACGCTTATGTCGGAGACGTCGCCGTCGCCCTGGAAGGGGTGCGGCTGTGCACCGGCGCGGTGGACGCGCTGGCGGATCCCCAGGCGGGTCAGTCTCCTGAGATGTTCGTGACGCTCGGTGTCGCAGAGCTCTACCTTGAGCGGTTCGAGGACGCCTCCCGGCATGTGAAGCGCGGACTGAAGGTCGCCGGCGGCGGCACTCAGCTGCACGTGGTCCTGCACCAGCTCCTGTGCATCGCCAGCGTCGACCTGTTCACCGGCCGGCTGGAGACGGCCACGGAGTGGGCCGTTCAGGCCGAACAGCTCGCCGCCGCCGTCGGGTCCCAGGAAGGTGTCGGCCTGGCCAAGGCGATCCGCGCGTCGGCGATGATCTGGACCCACGGCCGGCGCGACCTCGGGGAGATCCTGACGCTCGTCGAGTCCGCCATCGCCGACGTGGAGACACACCGCAGCTGGTGGGCGCTGAGCGCGCTCGGCCTCGCGGCCCAGGTGCAGATCCTCGGCGGCGATCCCGACGGCGCGTTGCGCACGATGCTGGAGCGCGCCGACGGCCAGGACGTCGCGGTCGCGCAGCCCGCGCTGGAGCCCTCGCTCAAGGCCCTGATGGCGCTGGCCGCGCTGCGCCTGGGCGACCTGGCGGCGGCGCGCGGCTGGACCGAGGACGCCGAGGCCGCCGCGTCCCGGCTCGGGCTGACCGGGCAGACCGCGAGCGCGATGCGTGCCCGCGCGGCGCTGCACCTGGCCGACGGCCGTCCCGACCTGGCCGTGGACGTCTTCGAGCAGGCCGCGGACCGGTTCGAGCGGGCCGGGATGCCGATCCAGCGGGCCTGGACGCAGGCGATGGGCGCGGCGGCGGCCGACGCGGCGCAGGGCCACGACGCGGCGCTGGTGTGGCTGGACGCGGCGTCGGCGGCGGCGGACGCGCTGGGTGCGCTGTGGGTGCAGGAGGACACGGCACGCGCGCGGGCCGCGTTGGAGACCCTGGTGCAGGACGGCGGCGGGTCGGGGCATGCGCAGGACGCTAATGGCGCCGACGGTGCTGGGGCGGGAACCGCCGGGTCCGGGTCCGGGGGCGGGTCAGGGACCGACGTCGGGGTCGGGGTCGGCGCCGGACCGCTCGGCATGCTCAGCGACCGGGAGCGCGAGATCGCGGCGCTGGCCGCCGCCGGCCTGCGGTCGCGGGAGATAGCGCAGCGGCTGTTCCTGAGCCCACGCACCGTCGAGGCGCATCTGGGGCGGGTGTACCGACGCCTCGGGGTGTCGTCGCGAGGGGAGCTGCCGCGGATCATCGGGAACCGGGGTGGGAGCGAGTCGGCCGAGGACGCGGGGCAATGAACCAGGGTTCTTAGTTCGAGAACCTTTGCCAGGGGGCTTCGTCAGTCGAGACCGTGCCGCTGGGCATAGCGGATCGCGGCGACCCGGTCGCGGGAACCGGTCTTGGCGAAGATCCGGTTGATGTGCGTCTTGACGGTGTTGGCGCTGAGGAAGAGCGTCGCGGCGATCTCAGAGTTCGACGAACCGCGCGCCATCAGCGTCAGGATCTCGCCTTCCCGCGCTGTCAGCCCGTCGGTGAGCGTGGGCTCCACGGATGCGGTGCTGCCGCCCGCGGACGTCGCGGACAGCAGCATCTCCTGAACCCGCGGGTCCAGGACCGTCAGTCCGTCGGCGGCGCTGTGCAGGGTGCGCGCGATGTGCCGGCGGTCGGCGTTCTTGGTCAGGTACGCGCGGGCTCCGGCGCGGAGGGTGTCGAGCACCGAGGTGTCGTTCGCGTAGGTGGTGAGCACGACGATCGCGACGTCCGGGTGCGAGACGGCCAGGCGCCGGGTCACTTCGAGGCCGTCGAGGACCGGCATGTGCAGGTCCAGCAGGATCGCGTCGGGGCGGTGCTCGGCGACCTGGGCGATGGCCTGCTCGCCGTCCGCCGCCGAGCCGACGACCTGGATGTCCGGCAGGAGGTCGAGCATCAGCACGAGGCCTTCGCGGATGGTCGCCTGGTCGTCGGCCACCACGATGCGCAGCGGGGCGTCGGGCCGGGGATCGGTCATCGCGGGACCTTCGCGACGACGGTCCAGCGGCCGTCGTGGACGCCCGCGGTCAGGGTTCCGCCGAGGAGCAGGAGGCGTTCGCGCATGCCGGTGAGACCGTAGCCGCCGTTCACGGTCGCGAATCCGGCTGTGGCGACCCCGATCGCGGGCCCGATCGCGGGGGTGCCGGCACCGTCGGGTGCGAGGGTGTTGGCGACGGTCAGGGTCACGGCGTCCTCCTCGTACCGCACGACGATCTGGATCTCCTGGCGCGGCGCGTGCTTGGCGGCGTTCGTCAGCGACTCCTGCGCGGCGCGTGCGACGGCGAGTGTCTGCTCCGACTGTAGCGGGGCGGCGTCGCCGTCGATCCGCAGGCGCACCGCGCTGTCGTGGAGCCGGCGGTGTTCCCGCGCCATGGTCGCGAGCTGCTGGTCCAGCGGGGCGGTGTCGGTGCGCAGGGCGTTCACGGCGCGCCGGGTCTCGGTGAGGCCGTCGCCGGCCATGCGCTGGGCCACGGCCAGGACTTCGTCGGCGCGTTCCACGCTGGAGTGGCCGTGGCTGTTGCCGTCGCTGCAGTCGTGGTCTTCCAGCAGCGCGCGCGCCGCCTGGATCTGGATGCCCAGCGCGCCGAGCGAGTGCGCCAGCACGTCGTGGATCTCGCGGGCGATCCGGGCGCGTTCATCCAGGACCGCGACGCGCCGTTGCTCCGTGCGGAGCTGGTCGACCTGTTCGAGCAGCAGTGCGGACTGCTCGGCCTGGACCCGGTAGGAGCGGCGCTGGTGGCCGGCGAGCAGCGAGACCAGCACGATCAGCAGGTAGCCCAGGACGCTGCCGGTGTCCGCGTCGGTCGCCAGGCCGCCGACCGCGATCGCCACGGCCGCGGCGCCGGCGATGTACCAGCCGGTCGCGAGCTCCGTCTGGGTCCCGGCGGCGACGACGGCGACCAGCACGACGCCGATCATGGAGCTGCCGTGCTGGGTCGAGACGGCTCCGGCGGCGACCGCGATCACGGTCAGCAGCAGCGTCAGCACGATGCCGCCGCGGGCCCGCAGCCCGCCTCGGGCTTCGAGGAGCGCCCACAGCGCCAGGGCGACACAGGACACTGCGAGCGCCGTCGCGGTCGCGGCGTCGGCCGCCGCGCTCCGGTCCGGGCCGAAGGCGAGGGTCTCGACGCCGATCACAATGACCGCGGCGGTCCTCAGCAGCCATTGCGTGGTGTGCAGCACACCGGGAGAGTACCGGTGCCCGGTCACGACGGCCTGTTCAGGCGCGAGGCCAGACCGGAGGTCGCGCCGCCTTCGGGAGCGAACGGGATGCCCATCGACTGGGCCCGCAGCACGATCACGCCGGCCATGGCGAGGCGATTGGCGCCGAGCGTCAGGAGGATCGGCGCGGAGGACGCGGCGACCTTGGCGTCCAGCCCGGTGGCGACGAGGGTGAACAGCAGTCGCGAGACGACGAGCCCGAGCCACAGCCACAGGCCGGCCTTCGGCATCCGGCCCCACAGCACGCCCTCGCGCGCTTCCAGCCGCATCACGATGCCCTGGGCCAGGCCGATCGCGGCGGCGACGGCGGCCCCGGTCGCGATGCAGGCGTAGTCGGTGGGGCCCGGATGTCTGGCGCCGTGGTGCAGGCCCGAGATCCCGACGACGAGCAGGATCGCGGGCAGCACGACCACGCGCTTGGCGCGCAGCGTCTCGCCGACGAACTGGCGGGCGATGACATAGGCGGCGATCGCGATCGCGGCCAGGACTTCCAACGGGCCCATCTTCTTCTCCCCGGTGTTGGGTCTTGCCGTCGGACTTGTTCTGGTCTTGGTGACGGCGCTGCCAACGCTAGGGACGGCGGGGGTGGTGGAGCGTCACACCAGGAGGTGACACCCGGGTTGATTGGCGCAGCTCAGGCGTAGTACCGGGGGTCACCCCGCGCTGTGACGACGGCGCGGGGGCCGCGGGCGGAGTTTGGACGGGACGCACATGACTCATCCGTCTCGTCCGACCAGGGGGAAAGCACCATGAACAGCCTCAACCAGGCGATGCTCATCAACGGGATCGTCCTCTTCGCAGTCCTCGAAGCCGACCTGGGCCCGCACCGCAAGGTCGGCGCCTTCCGCATCCTGCGCCCGGTGCTCACCAGCGCCGCGATCGTCCCCCTGTTCCTCAAAGGCTTCGTCGGCTCGGGCTCCGGCCTGGTCCTCGAACTCGCGGCGACGGCCGCCGGCCTGGGGCTCGGCCTGCTCGCCGCGAGCCAGACCACGGTGTATCGCAGCCCCCGCACCGGCAAAGCCGCCTCCCGCGCAGGCCTCGGCTACGCAGCGGTCTGGGGCATCGTGATCGGCGCCCGCGCGGCGTTCTCCTACGGATCGGTGCACTGGTTCCCGCACCAACTCGGCCGCTGGATGCTGACGAACCAGATCACCGCCGAAGCCCTCACCGACGCACTGATCTTCATGGCCCTGGCGATGATGCTCACGCGGACCGCGTCGCTGGCCGGCCGGGCGGCGCGGGTGTGAGTAGCTTGCGTGGCGGGGCGAGCTGGTTACCGGCGCAAGTCAGTGCCGCTACTTTTTGGGGCGCTGGTGAGTTGTGTGTGGGTGCTGGCGGCGGGTGCGGTTTGGTGGTGGGTTTTAAGAGCTTTTTACGGCTTCGCAGGGCTTTAAGAAGGATCCGCTGGGTGGCGCAGTTCGGTGGTGTGCCTGGGGACGCGCTGGCGGCTGGCGGTTGTTCGTGTGCACGACCACGCGCGGGTCCGAGTCACTGCGCACGCGTTTGGTCTGGCGGCTGGCGGCCGCGTTTGGTGGGTGCCTGAAAGTCAAAGGCAGGGCCTCCGGCGGCGCCTGCGCGGCGAGCGGCACTCGCTCCGGGGAGGGGGGGCCGCGCTGTCTGCTGCCGGTCGTTGCTTGTGGTCGCCTGTGTCCCGGGTTCCCCGTCGCATCGTCGCCTCACGGAAGCAGACCGGTCCGGTGGTATCAAGTCGGACCCCTGCTGCTGT
>NZ_JBGCCU010000054.1 GCF_041261445.1 Catenulispora sp. EB89 | reverse complement strand
CAACCTCGGACTCCACCACACCAGCACAGGATGGGCCCTGCCCAAGGCGTGAAAACGCCACGACCAGAACCCAAGATTTTCATCAGCCTTCTAGGCGCGTTCCGCGCGCTTGTCCCGCCGCTCGGCCGCGAGCTCCTTCCGGACCTGCTTCGCGCGGTCCGGGCTCCGGCGCGAGGTGATGACGCGGCGGACGCCGTAGCTGAACGAGGCGGTCTTCACCAGCGGGCCGCCGGCGACCGCGCCCGCGGCGGCGCTCACCGCCGCGACGTTGTCCGTCACGGTCTGGAGGTTCTCGGTGATGGCGGCGACCTTCGCCATGCCGGCGTTGCCGGTGAGGGCGGCCTGTTCTGCCTGTTCGAGCAGGGGGAGGGCGGTGGCGGTCAGGGTGGTCAGGGTGCCCTTGATCGTGAGGAGCAGTTCCGTGACGCGCATCAGGACCAGGGCCAGGAAGCACGTGCCGATCACCACGAAGACGGCGAAGACCAGGCCGACGATCTGGGCCCCGGACATGTCGTAACTCCCGTCGCCGAACCTGCCGCGCCTGCCGAAGGAGGCTGGCTCGCAGCTTAGAGGCTAGCGTCCACACGCGCCCGGAGGCGGCTAATCCCCGCCGGTCGGCGTGTCGGGCGGTGAGCCGTTGGCGGACCGCCGGGCAGCCGTCACTCTTCCGTAAGGCCGGAATGCCCGTTTTCGGCGCGCCGCGCCCGGGCCCGCTCCCTAGCCTGACAGTCATGAAGGCGTTCCCCTCCAAGCTCCGCAGCCCGAGACTGACCAGCCAGCTCGGGCTGTGGCTGGGCGCCATGTTCGGGGTCTGTTTCCTCACCGGCTTCATCAGCCACGAGATCCAGCACCCGGCGTCCTGGTTCTGGTGGCCGGCCCGGCCGGTGTGGCTGTACCGCGTCACCCAGGGCGTGCATGTCGCCACCGGTCTGGCCTCGATCCCGCTGCTCGCGGCCAAGCTCTGGGCGGTCTTCCCGCGGCTGCTCAACCTGCCGACGGTCAAGAAGTGGACCCAGGTCAAGGACTGGGCCCAGCTGATCGAGCGCGTCAGCGTCCTGGTACTGGTGGCCGCCGCGCTCGTGCAGGTGGTCTCCGGCGTTCTGAACATCGCGCGCTGGTACGCCGCGATGGGCTTCTTCTTCACCGTCCTGCACTACTGGACCGCCTGGGTCGCCCTCGGCGCGCTGCTCGTCCACGTCGGCGTGAAGCTGCCGGTGATCCGGCGCGCGCTGTCGGCGCCGATCCGGCCGCTGCGCCAGCCGCCGACCGGTCTGACCCGGCGTGGCCTGCTCGGCACCATCGCCGCGACCTCCGCGGTGGTGACGGTGGCGACGGTGGGGGAGACGGTACGGCCGCTCGCGGGGGTGTCGGTGCTCGCCGACCGCGATCCGCGCGTCGGGCCGCAGGGGCTGCCGGTGAATGCCTCCGCGCAGGCGGCCGGCGTGCGGGCCGCGGCCGCCGATCCCGCCTGGCGGCTGGAGGTGACCGGGCCGACCGGTACCGTCCGGCTCAGCATCGACGACCTCGCCGCGATGAAACAGACCACCGCCACGCTTCCGATTTCCTGCGTCGAGGGCTGGAGCTCCAGCGCCGACTGGACCGGCGTCCCGCTGCGCGATTTGGTCGCGCTCGTCGGCGGTGACCACGGCAGCCAGGTCACGGCGGTCTCGCTCCAGCAGTACAGCGCCTACGCGACCTCGATCGTCGACCCGCCGCATGCCCGAGACCCGCACACCCTGATCGCCCTGCGGCTGCGCGGCGAGCCGCTGCACGTCGACCACGGCTACCCGTGCCGCCTCATCGCGCCGGACCGCCCCGGCGTCCTGCAGACCAAGTGGCTTTCGCGGCTGCTCGTGGGGAGTCCGTCATGAAGATCCCGAAGCCCGACATGAGTGGTACGGCCTGGGCCCGGCGGCTGTTGGTCGCCGCAGGCGTCGCGATGATCGCCTTCGCGCTGTTCGGCGGCGGCGCGGCGAGCCTGAGCACTTCGCCCTACCTGAAGTTCGTCCTGAAGGTGACGCTGGCAGTTCTCGTCCTTGCGCTGCCGCTGACCCTCGCGGCCGGGTGGCTGATCGGAAAAGTCGTGCCGGTCGTGGTGCGCCCGATCGTGCAAGGGGCCTGCATCGCCACCGCGCTGATCGTCGCGATCGCGCTGCCCGCGGTCCTGGGCCGGGGACGCGACGCCACCATGCCCTCCGCGCTGCCCCGCAACTACGCCACCGGTCTGTGGACCGTCCTGGCCGTCGTCTGGGCGGCCGCCATCGTGCTGATCGTCGTACGGATCGTGCGACGCCGAACCCATCCCTGACAGGAGCGCTTCCCATGAGCGACCAGCAGCCCATCGACGTCTTCGCCGCCGCCGACCTCGGCGACGGCGACGCGAAGACCATCCCGGCCAAGGTCACCGGCTGGTCGGACGCGATCACCGTGTTCCGCGACGGCGACGACTTCTACGCCCTCGACGACACCTGCCCGCACGAGAAGGCCTCGCTCGGCGAGGGCTGGCTGGAGAACGGCGAGATCGAGTGCCCGCTGCACCAGAGCCGGTTCAGCCTCAAGACCGGCGTCGTGACCTGCCTGCCGGCGACCCGGAACGCGCGCACGCACCGCGTCGAGGTCGTGGACGGCCGGGTACTGCTGACGCCGGGCCTGGCGCCGACCGACGCCGCGTGAGCGAGGTGAGCTCCGAGCCCAGGCACCCAGAGCCCAGGCACCCCGAACCTCGGCACCCCGAGCCCAGTCACCCCGAACCCCGACACGTCGCGGTCATCGGCGCGGGCCTCGCAGCGGTGAGCTTGTGCGCGTCCCTGCGCGCCGGCGGCTACACCGGCCGCCTCACCGTCCTCGGCGACGAACCCTGCCACCCCTACGACCGCCCGCCGCTGAGCAAGCAGTTCCTCGCCGGTGACCGCGGCATCGCCGAGATCGCCGTGCAACCCGCGCAGTGGTACCCGGATCAGGGCATCGACATGCGGCTGGGCATCCCGGTCGCGGCCCTGGACGCCGACACCGGGCGCGTCGAACTCGCCGACGGCTCGGCGCTCGCCGCCGACGTCCTGGTCCTCGCGACCGGCGGCCGGGCCCGGCGCCTGACGGCCCCCGGCAGCCAGGCGGCCATGGTGCTCCGCACCCGCGCCGACGCCGAGGCGCTGCGCGCGCGCCTGGTCCCGGGGGCGCGCGTATTGATCGCCGGGGCCGGGCTGATCGGCGCGGAGGTCGCCGCGACGGCCACCCACCGGGGCTGCCACGTCACGCTCGTCGATCCGAACCCGCTGCCCATGGAACAGGTGCTCGGACCGCAGGCCGCCCGCGCGCTGCACGCCCAGCACGCCGCGCACGGCGTCACCGTCATCCGCGGCGGGGTGTTCGCCGTCGAGCCGGGGAAGGTGACGCTCTCCACCGGCGACAGTGTGCCCGCGGACCTGGTCATGGCGGGCATCGGCATCGTGCCGAACGTCGAGCTGGCCCAAGACGCCGGCCTTGACGTCGACAACGGCGTCCTGGTCGACGCCGGCATGCGCAGCAGCGCCCCGGGCGTCTACGCGATCGGGGACATCGCGCGGGTCGACGGCAGCGCACACAGATCAGAGCACTGGGACAACGCCCGCCGCACTGCCGACGCCGCGGCCCGCTCGATCCTCGGGCTGCCTCCGGAGGCGTGGCGCGCGCCGTGGTTCTGGACCGACCGCTACGGCACGCACCTGGAGATGACAGGGCTCTACGATCCCGCCGCCGAGGCCGTGCCGCGCGGCGACATCGCGGCCGGGGCCGGGTCGGTGTTCTACGTCCGCGACGGCCGCTGCGTCGGCGCGGTGTCCCTGGACCGTCCGCTGGACATCCGCGCCGCTCAGCGCATGATCGACCGGGACGTCCCGGTGCGGGCCGAGCGGTTGGCGGACGAGGGGACGGACCTGCGCAAGCTGCTGACGAACATCCGTTCCGATGCCCCGGGAGGGTGAATCAGGGTACGTTGACGGCGGCTTCTCAAGTTCACGGCGGGAAGTGATTGACCGCACCCGATCCGGTACATACGGTGCGCATGTGACGATTCCTACCGAACCCATCGGCAGCCTCCCGCGCTCCCCGGAGCTCCTGAACGCCCTGACCTCGCACGCCAAAGGCGCGCTGCCGGACTCGGCCCTGGCCGAGCTGCAGGACCGGGCCGTCGCCGAGACCATCCGCCGGCTCGAAGAGCTGGGCTCCCCGGTGGTCACCGACGGCGAGCAGGCCAAGCCGAGTTTCGCCACCTACCCGATCGCCGGCCTGAAGACGCTGGACCCGGACGGGGTGGTCATCCCGTTCGCCGACGGCCACCAGCGGCAGCTGCCGGTGCTGACCGCCGGGCCGTTCCGCTACCAGACCAACGCCGAGACGTACCTGCGGGCCGCCCAGCGGCACGCGACCAAGCCGGTGAAGCAGGCCGTGATCGCCGCCTCCGCGTTGAGCCTGCTCTACCCGCCGGCCGGGATCGCGGGGTATCAGCAGTCGCAGTTCGTCTCCGACCTCGTGGACCAGGCCGAGGCCGACATCCGCGGCTGCCTGGACGCCGGGGCGCACGTCGTGCAGCTGGACTTCACCGAGGGCCGGCTCTCGCTCAAGCTCGACCCCAGCGGCGGCGTGCTCAAGCAGTTCATCGACCTCAACAACCAGGTGCTGGACCGCTTCACCGAGGCCGAGCGCGCGCGGATCGGCGTGCACACCTGCCCCGGCGGCGACCAGGACTCCACGCACAGCCTGGACGTCGACTACGCGGGCCTGCTGCCGGACCTGTTCCAGCTGCGCGCCGGGAACTTCTATCTCCAGCTGGCCAGCGAGGCCGATCCCGAGCGGGTGCTGAGCATCGCCGCCGAGCAGATGCGGCCCGGGGTGCGGGTGTTCGTCGGCGTGACCGATCCCATCGACCCGGCCGTCGAGACGCCGGAGCAGGTGCGCGACCGGGTGCTGGCCGCGGCCCGGCACATCCCGGTCGACCGGCTGGGGACCTGCGACGACTGCGGGTTCTCGCCGTTCGCCGACGACACGTCCACCTCGCGGGAGACGGCGTTCGCCAAGGTCGGTGCGCGCGTGCAGGGTACTGCGATGGCCGCGGAGGCGCTGGGGGTCTGACCCTGCGACAGGCGCGGGCCATATTTGCGGTGACCGTCCGAGAGAGGGCCGCGGCCCGCGCCTGTGTGTTCGTCTCTTTGTTACCCGCGCTTGAAGCGCACAGTAGCTGAGTCAGTACTCGTAGACCTGCACTCTTAGTGCTCCGGTCCTCTCCCGTTCTTCAGCCATTCAGCCGTTTCCAGGCTGAGCGTCACGCGCCGGGCCTAGGTTCCTTGCGGCGCCACCTGAACGCTGGCTGAAAGAGGAGCGCATGGACACCACCGTCGCGGTACGAGGCCTGGAGATCACCAAGCCCTTCCGCGACGCCGCGGCCCTTGATCACGCCGTTGTGAGCGCGGTTCTCGGGGCCCCAGTGGGTCGGTCCGTGGCGGCACTCGGCGATGTCCCCGCCGGTGTCGCGGTACGCGAATCCGCTCCCTCGGCCCCGCCGATGTTCCGAACCCGCTGTGGCAGATCGGCGGCTCCGCCGACCTGCGTCCTACCCAGTGAAGGAATACCTCGATGCAAGTAACGCGCCGCAAGGTGCAGAAGGCGACCGCCTTCGAGCGCTCCGCCGGTCTGGCCCGCCACCGGCTGTCCAAGGTGGCGGTCGTGGCCCTCGGGCTGGTCGTGACCGGGGCCGGCGTCGGCTCGGCCTCGACCCGGCAGTTCGGCCACGAGCAGGTCGGCCAGCTCACCAACAAGGGCGAGGTCATCGCCAGCGACCAGACCATCAACCCGATCGGCACCCGCCTGGTGGTGAACCAGGGCAAGATCATGGGCGCCACGGTCAGCCCGGACGGCACGCACGTGGCCGCCACCGTCGCCGACGGCACCGGCTGCCTGGTCATCATCGACCTGCGCAGCTACCAGGTGGAGCAGGTGATCGGCAAGGGCGCGGGCGTCAACCTGGCGATCAGCGGCAACGACGTCGGCCAGACCTCGCCGACGTACTCGCCCGACGGCAAGTCGCTGTGGATCGGCCGGGCCAACGGCTACACCAAGTTCACCGTCGGCTTCGGCGGCATCCTGTCGAACCCGGTGGACGTGAACATCCCGGCCTCCGGCTCGCAGCAGGCGCTGTCGGCCAAGGCGGTCTTCTCCGCCGACAGCTCGACCGTCTACGCGGCGATCAACGGTCAGAACCGGGTCGTGGCGATCGACGCCGCCTCCGGGACCGTCACCCAGAGCTGGACCACCGGCACCGCCCCGCGCGGCATGGTGCTGGTCGGCGGCAAGCTCTACGTCAGCAACGAGGGCGGCCGCGCGGCTGTCCCCGGCGACACGACGATCAACTCCTACGGCACCCAGGTGCCGGCGAACCCGGCCACCGGCGCCTCCACCACCGGCACGGTCAGCGTCATCGACACCGCGAACCCGTCGGCCGCCGTCGGCAGCATCGCCGTGGGCACGCACCCGACCGCCGTGTATGCCTCCGGCACCACGATCTTCGTGGCGAACACCACCGCGAACACGGTCTCGGTGATCGACGCCAAGAAGGACAAGGTCGTCCAGACCATCGCGACCCAGCCCTGGCCCGAGGCCTCGGTCGGCTACGAGCCCGACGCCATCGCCCTGACCCCGGACGGCCACCTGCTGGTCAGCCTGGGCCGGGCCAACGCGGTCGCGGTGTACCACTTCACCTCCGCCGCGCAGCCGGCCAGCTACCTGGGCCTGCTGCCGACCGACTACTTCCCGGCCGACGTGGCCTCGGTCGGCAACCAGATCGTGGTCGCGAACACCCGCGGCGTCGACGCGCTGCGTCCGACCGTCGCGGCCGGCCACAACACGCACGACACCACCAGCAGCCTGACCCGCTTCAAGCTGCCCACCGACCAGCAGATCCGGGCCTACACCGGCAAGGTCTTCTCCTACAACGGCTGGACCCCCGGCTCGGTGAAGTACGCCGCCAACGGCCAGGACGCGCAGACCGCGCAGGACGCCGCCAAGCACGCCGTGCCGGTCCCGGCGAAGATCGGCGACCCCTCGACGATCAAGCACGTGTTCCTGATCGTCAAGGAGAACCGGACCTACGACCAGGTCTTCGGCGACCTGCCGCAGGGCAACGGCGACTCCACGCTGACCCAGTACGGCGAGGCCGTCACCCCGAACGAGCACGCCCTGGCGCAGCAGTTCGGCCTGTACGACAACTTCTACGACACCGGCACGAACTCCGCCGAGGGCCACAACTGGCTGATGCAGGCGGACGACCCGGAGTACACCGAGTCCTCCGCCGGCGAGTACACCCGCAGCTACGACACCGAGGACGACGTCCTGGGCCACCAGGAGTCGGGCTTCATCTGGACCGGGGCGCAGGCCGCGGGCAAGAGCGTCAAGGACTACGGCGAGTTCCAGTCGCAGGACATCCAGCCGGCCGGCGCGTCCTGGCAGAACTACTACTGCGACGCGCAGACCATGGCCGCCACCGGCGCGCCGAGCCAGTACCCGATCACCGCCGTCTCGCCGATCCCGTCGCTGAGCGCGGTGTCGGTGCCGGGCTTCCCGCGCTTCGACCTGACCGTGCCGGACGTGTACAAGGCGCAGGTCTGGAAGCAGGACTTCGAGAAGAACGGCCCGGCCGCCCTGAACATGATGTGGCTGTCCAACGACCACACCGGCGGCCCGGTGACCCCGCCGGCCGGCGTGGCCGACAACGACCTGGCGGTCGGCCAGATCGTGGACACCATCTCGCACAGCCCGTACTGGAAGGACTCGGCCATCTTCGTGGTCGAGGACGACTCCCAGGCCGGCCTGGACCACGTGGACGGCCACCGGGCGCCGGTGGAGGTCATCAGCCCCTACGCCAACCACGCCACGGTCGACAGCCACTACTACTCGCAGATCACGATGGTCCGCACCATCGAGCAGATCCTCGGCATCCACCCGATGAACCAGCTCGACGCCGCGGCCACCCCGATGACCACGGCCTTCACCTCGAAGCCGAACTTCGCGCCGTACACCGCGGTGCCGAACCAGACGTCGCTGACCCTGGGCCTGCCCCAGCAGCCGGCGTGCGGCCCGAACGTGCCGGCCGGCCAGACCACGTCCTCGGTCGCCAAGGCCGACACCACCGCCACGGCCGTCCCGGCCGCTCAGGCGGCGGTCGCGGCGCAGTGGAAGTCGTGGGCCTCGCTGCAGCACCTGACCGGTGCCGGCGCGATGCCGGACTTCGCGAACCCGGTGCTGATGAACCGGTACACGTACTACCAGACCACCGGGTGGACCAAGGCCTACCCGGGGGACAGCAAGATCCTGGCGCCGAACGATGTTCCGGGTGCGTTCCTGCCCGGCTCGGCGGACAACTGATCCCATCGCTGAACAGCGGTCTGCTTGACGCTTGAGGGGCGCTCGGCCGGTTCTTCCGGCCGGGCGCCTTCAGCGTCGGTGCTCGCGGGCCGGGTCCATGGCACGCCACGCCGGGTGGACGGCGGGGACGAGGGTCACGAGCAGGTAGATTCCTGCGACGGCCAGCAGCGTGGTGTCGAGCCCGGCAGCGCTGACGGAGTAGCCGGCGACGAGCCCGCCGAGCGGAGCCACCAGCAGTGCGGCCGAGGTCATGGCGCCCAGAACGCGGCTGCGCAGCCGTTGTGGAACGGTGTCGTAGACCGTGGCGCTGATGATCGGGTTGAGGCAGCCGCAGGCCAAGCCCTCGACGGCCATCATGAGGGCGAGCGGGACCAGGGTGTGCGTCGAGGCGGCGACGAGGAAGCGCGGCGCGCCGACGATGAGGAACGACACGGCGTAGAGCCACCGGCGCCTGACGCGGTCGCCGTAGGCGCTGTAGAGGAGCGCGCCGGCGAAGGCGAACAGCCCGAACAGGGTTTCGAGCAGTCCGAGCGCGACCGCAGAGCCGAACTTGGTGCGCACGTCGTCGGGCAGCAGCACTGTGCTCCATGCCTGGTCCAAGCCCTGCGCCAGCAGCGCGGTGGCACATATGCCGACCAGCAGCGGCGTGCGCACGACCATGCGGATTCCCTCGACGAGATCGGCGCGGTAGGTGGTGAGGGATATTCGCGCTCTCGGGCTGTCGCAGGCTTCTGTGACGCCGCGCAGCCCCAGGGCGATGGTGCCGGCCGAGACGGCGAACGTGCCGGCATCGACGAACAGGACGCGGCTCGGGCCCAGCGACGTGATCAGCACGCCGCCGAGCGCCGCGCCGAGCATGCTCGCGCAGCGTGCGGCGCCGTCGTAGAGTCCTGCCGCCCGGCCGAGTGCCGTCCTGGAGCGTGCGGCCAGGTCCGGCACGAGTGCGGAGCGCGCCGCGTCGCCGGGCGCGTGGCAGAAGCCTGCGAGACCCATGAGCAGGCACAGTGCCCAGAACCGCAGCTCTCCGGCCGCCTGGAGGAGTGGGATCGTGGCGGTGAAGGCAGCGCTGGAAAGGTCGGAGAGTACGGCGGCGCGGCGCCGGCCGTACCGGTCGATCAGCGGTCCGAGCAGTGCGGACGAGGCGACCACCGGTGCCATCGCGCAGAAGGCGACGATGCCGGCGCGGGTCGCGCTGCCGGTCGTCACCAGGACGAACCACGGGACGCCCAGCTCGGTCAGCGCGTTTCCGGTGACGGAGACGACGTTCGCGGTGAGCAGCGCGAAAAACGACCCTCGATCCCGGCTCCGGCCGGTGGACGGGCCTGAGCGGGCTGGTCGGGGCACGGGTTCGCATCCTGCCAGGCACCGCGAGCCCGGTCGACCGGATTCTGCGACGCCGCGGGCTCAACATCCCTTCTTTGCAAACTCTGTATCAGTTTTTTGCGCAACTCCATCTGAGTATTGCGACACCTGCGCGAAATCTATACGGTGACCCACGCATGGAGAGGAGTTGCGATGAGACCACATCGCCCCACCGTGCGCGGCTTCCTGCCGCGCCTGCTCCCGCTCGCCCTCGTGGTGGCCCCCGTGACCGCACTCGCGGCGCCCCACGACACCGGCCCGGCCGTCGTCAGGACCGCGGCCTCGGTCGGTGCGAGCCAGGGCTTCACCAGCATGGAAGCCGAGACCGGCACGCTGCTCGGCGGGGCCTCGGCGGTGTCGCTGACCGCGCCGCCGACGACGGAGTACTCCAGCGCGGCGCTGGAGGCGTCCGGGCACGGGTACGTGCACCTGGGCTCCACCGGGCAGGGGGTGCAGTGGACGAACACGACGGGAGCCCCGATCAGCTTCCTGAACGTGCGCGTCAGCATCCCCGACGCGCCGTCCGGCGGCGGCATCACGTCCACGCTCGACCTGTACGTCAACGGCGTCTTCCGGCAGGCGCTGAACGTCAACTCCAAGCAGACCTACATCTACGAGGGCACGAACTACAACAACAGCGACGACAAGAACCCCGCCGACGGCGACCCGCGCGTCTTCTGGGACGAGTCGCACACCTTCCTCACCGGCGCCGCGATCGCCCCCGGCAGCACCTTCTCGGTGGTGAAGGACTCCGCGAACAGCGCCTCGTCCTACGACGTGGACGTCGTGGACACCGAGAACCCGCCGGCGCCGATCGCGCAGCCGGCGAACTCGATCTCGATCACCGACTGCGGCGCGGTGGCCGACAACGCCCCGACCAACGGCAGCGCCGATCCGGGGGCCCAGGACAGCACCGCGGCCATCCAGAACTGCATCAACCAGGCGCAGTCGCAGAACAAGACGCTGTGGATCCCGCAGGGCACGTTCTACCTCAAGGGCACGACCGGCCTGCAGGCCGCCGGGATCACGATCGCCGGCGCCGGCATGTGGTACAGCACGATTTACCGTGACGTCCCGCTGCCCAACAGCCAGCCGCTGGCGGCGGTGTTCTCGGTGACCTCGTGCACCGTGCAGAACTTCCACATCGACTCCGACGCCACCAGCCGGGGCACGGCCGGCGGCGACGGCGGCGCGATGGACACCACCGGCACTAACTGGGTCGCCGACGGGATGTGGAACCAGCACACCGAATCAGGGTTCTGGGCGTCCGGGACCGGCGGCACCGTCCGGAACAGCCGGGTCACCAGCGAGTGGGCCGACGGCATCAACCTGAACAACGTCTCGCTGACCGGCACCGTCGGGAACAACCTGACCGCGACCAACAACTTCGTGCGCGGCACCGGCGACGACGCGATGGCGATCAACTCGGTCGCGTACAACGGCTCGACGACGTACACCGCGATGTCGAACGTGACGCTGACGAACAACACGCTGATCGCGCCGTGGGGCGGCAAGGGGATCGGGATCTACGGCGGCTCCGGCCACCACGTGCAGAACAACTACATCAGCGACACGGCCCGCTACATCGGCCTGGGCGCCGGGCGGTTCGGGGTCAACGGCAGCGACCTGCACGGCGCGACCGTGTCCGGCAACGTGGTCGTGCGCTCCGGCGGCGACGCCTACAACCAGGGGCAGCCGGCGTTCCACATCGGCAACGGCGGCGACGGCCAGAACACCGGCGTCGTGGACAGCGTCAACGCCACCGGGAACACGATCACGAACTCGCTCTACGACGGGGTCGGGTTCTCGCAGTCCACGAACAGCACCTTCGCCAACAACACGATCACCTCGCCGTCGCGCAACGGCATCGTGATCCAGCCGCCGTTCTACCCGGCGCCCAGCGGCTCGGCGTCGATCACCGGCAACACGGTCACCGGGCTCGGCAGCGGCCTGCAGCCGTACATCAACAACTCCAGCGGCTTCACCGCGACGGTCAGCGGCAACAGCTGGCAGGGCGGCGGCGGGACGCCCGAGGGGCCGTACGGAGGCACGCCGGCCGCGGTCCCGGGCACGGTGCAGGCTGAGAACTACGACACCGGCGGGGAGGGCGTCGCGTATCACGTGACCTCGACCAACGGCTCCGGCAACGCCTACCGCTCGGACGGCGTGGACCTGGAGGCGACGTCGGACACCGGCGGGGGATACGACCTCGGGTGGACCTCCGGCGGGCAGTGGTTCCGGTACACGGTGAACGTGGCGAGCGCCGGGGCGTACACGGTGAGCTTCCGGGTGGCGGCGCCGTCCGCGGTCACCGGGGCGCTGCACCTGTCGAACGCCTCCGGCACCAACCTGTCCGGCGCGGTGAACATCCCGGCGACCGGCGGCTGGCAGAACTGGACGACGGTGACGGCGACCGTGACGCTGCCGGCCGGACAGCAGGTGCTGACGCTCAACGAGGACAACGGCGGATGGAACGCCAACTACCTGGCGCTGGCGGCGTCCGGCGGCGGGAACCCTCCGCCGAACCCGAACCTGGCGCTGAACCAGCCGGCCACGGCGAGCGGTTCCAACCAGAACTACGTGCCGGCCAACGCCGTGGACGGGAACACCTCGACCTACTGGGAGAGCGCGAACAACGCCTTCCCGCAGTGGTTCCAGGTGGATCTGGGGTCGGCGCACAGCGTCGGGCGGGTGGTCCTGAACCTGCCGCCGGCCAGCGCGTGGAGCACCCGGACCGAGACGATCCTGATCCAGGGCAGCACGGACGGCACGAACTACACGACGCTGGTGCCGTCGCAGGGCTACACGTTCGATCCGAGCACGGGCAACACGGCGAGCGTGACGTTCGGCGCCGCGAGCGTGCGATACCTGAAGCTGACGTTCACAGCGAACACCGGCTGGCCTGCCGGGCAGCTCTCGGAGGCGGGGGTGTACGCGAGCTAGGGTGAGTGCGTGACCGAAATCCACGCCGACCCGGACCAAGCAGTTGCCGGGATCGCCGACGGGTCCACTGTCCTCGTCGGCGGTTTCGGCATGGCCGGGATGCCGGTCGCGCTGATCGACGCGCTGATCCGGCAGGGCGCGAAGGACCTGACGATCGTGTCCAACAACGCCGGCAACGGCGACACCGGGCTCGCCGCGCTGCTGGCGAAGCGGCGGGTGCGGAAGGTGATCTGCTCGTTCCCGCGCCAGTCGGACTCGTACGTGTTCGACGAGCTCTACCGCGCGGGGCTGGTCGAGCTGGAGCTGGTGCCGCAGGGGACGCTGGCCGAGCGGATGCGCGCGGCCGGGGCCGGGATCGGCGCGTTCTTCTGCCCGACCGGCGTGGGGACGCCGCTGGCCGAGGGCAAGGAGACGCGGGTCATCGACGGGCGCGCGTACGTGCTCGAATACCCGATCCGCGGCGACGTCGCGCTGATCGGCGCCCATCGGGCCGACCGGATGGGGAACCTGGTGTACCGGAAGACGGCGCGGAACTTCGGGCCGGTGATGGCCACGGCGGCGGCGCTGGTGGTGGCGCAGGTGCGGGAGGTGGTCGAGGTCGGGGAGCTGGATCCCGAGGCTGTGGTGACGCCGAGTATTTATGTGGACCGGGTGCTGACGGAGGCCGGGCGGTGAGCGCGGAGGACGCCGGCGGGGAGGCTCGCGGGGCCGGCGCGGATGCCGGACGGTCTGGTGCTGATACCGGAGCCGGTGCCGGTGCTGATACCGGAGCTGGTGCCGGTGCCGGTGCCGGTGCCGGTGCTGGTGCTGCGGGTCGCGGCGCTGATTCCGGTCGCGGCAGCGCGAGCGGGCTCGATCGCGGTGGCGCAGCCGTGAGCCGTCCCGCCGCGGGTTCCGAGCGCTGGGCCGCGGATGCCGACCGGCGGAACATGGGTGCCGCGCGTCGTGCCGCGGATGTCGAGCGTGCCGCTGCCAGCGCCGCCTCCGTCCCCGTCCGTCCGGCCCCGGCCGCGCATCCCGGCCCGCTCTCCAAACACGAGATGGCGGCCCTGGTCGCCCGCGACATCCCGGCCGGCGCCTTCGTCAACCTCGGCATCGGCCTGCCGACCCTCGTCGCCGACCACCTCGCCGCCGACTCCGGCGTCGTGCTGCACACCGAGAACGGCATGCTCAACATGGGCCCGGCCGCGCACGGCGCCGACGTCGATCCCGACCTCACCAACGCCGGGAAGGTGCCGGTGACCGAGCTGCCCGGCGCGTCGTACTTCCACCACGCCGACTCGTTCGCGATGATGCGCGGCGGCCACCTCGACTTCTGCGTGCTCGGCGGCTTCCAGGTCTCGGCGGCGGGCGACCTCGCCAACTGGCACACCGGCGAGCCGGACGCGATCCCGGCCGTCGGCGGGGCGATGGACCTGGCGATCGGCGCGCGCCGGGTGTTCGTCATGATGACCCTGTTCACCAAGACCGGGGAGCCCAAGCTGGTGCCGCGCTGCACCTACCCGCTGACCGGCCTGGGATGCGTCGACCGGGTCTACACCGACCACGCGATCCTCGACCTCACGCCGGAGGGCGTCCTCGTCCGCGAGACCTTCGGCCTGACCGTCGACGACCTGGCCAATCTCCTGGAGGTACCGCTCAGATGAGTGCTGAAGGCCCGGTCGGTGCCGACCGGGAGCAGGCCGTGACCGACGAGGTGCTGGCCAGCTTCGCCGGCACCGCCGACCCGCGGCTCCTGGAGATCCTGCGGGCCCTGGTGCGCCATCTGCACGGCTTCGCCCGCGAGGTCCGGCTCGACCAGGGGGAGTGGGAGGCGGCGGTCGACTTCCTCACCCGCGCCGGGCACATCACCGACGACCGGCGCCAGGAGTTCATCCTGCTGTCGGACGTGCTCGGGCTGTCGATGCTGACCGTCGCGATCAACGAGCCGAAGACGCCCGGCGCGACCGAGGCGACGGTCTTCGGCCCCTTCTTCGTCGACGGCGCGCCGGAGGTCCCGCTCGGCGGCGACCTGGCGCGCGGCGCCGCCGGGACGCCGTGCTACGTGTCAGGGCGCGTACTCGCCGCCGGCGGCACGCCGCTGGGCGACGTGTGCGTGGACGTCTGGGGCGCCGACGAGGACGGGTTCTACGACGTCCAGTACCCCGGCGAGCGCTCGGTCGGACGCGGCCGGCTGCACACGGCGCCCGACGGCGCCTTCCGCTTCTGGACCGTCCTGCCGACGCCCTACCCGATCCCGCACGACGGCCCCGTCGGCGACCTGCTCGCCGCCGCCGGCCGCAGCCCGATGCGGCCGGCGCACCTGCACTTCATGGTCACCGCGCCGGGCTATCGGACGCTGATCACGCACATCTTCGTCGCGGGGGATCCGTATCTGGGGTCCGACGCGGTGTTCGGGGTGAAGGACAGCCTGGTGGTCGAGGCCGGGCACCACGACGGAGGGGAGGCGCCGCACGGATCCCGGCGCGAGGGCGCCTGGACCAGTCTGACCTACGACCTGGTGCTGGCCCCCGAGGACGCCGGCTGAGCGGGGCGGTGAGTGTGCCGAGTGCTGGCGTCGGGCTCAGGCTCGCGGCGGCGGTCGGCCCGGCGTCCTCAGCCGCGCGGCCTCAGCCCTCGTCCTCAGCCCTCGTCCTCCGGGAACGTCCGCGCCACGAAGGAACTGATATGACTCCGCATCAGGTTCCTGACCTCCTCGGCGTCCCCGCGCGTCGCCGCGTCCAGGATCGCCCGGTGCTCGGCCGCCTCGTGCTCCCACGACGCCCGCCGCGCCCACGCCGCCGCCGACACCAGCGCGGTCTGGTCGCGCAGGTCGTCCAGCGCCCGCACCAGCAGCGGGTTGCCGCAGCCGAGGTACATCTCGCGGTGGAAGGCGCGGTTGGCCAGCGAGCGCTCCGCGGCGTCGCCGGCCCGGTCGGCCGCTTCCAGGGCGGCGCGCGCCGCCGACCAGTCGGCGCGTCCGGACACGCCGCGTCCGGCGGCGGTCGGCTCCAGCAGCAGGCGCATGTCGTAGATGGAGCGCGCGTGGGCCGGGTCGATCTCGCGGACCGTGGCGCCCTTGTACGGGCTCATCGTCACCAGTCCGGTGCCGGCCAGCGTCTTGAGGGCTTCGCGCACCGGGGTCTTGGACACCCCGAGCTCGGCGGCCAGGTCGGTCTCGACCAGCGCCCGGCCGGGCTTGAGCTCCCCGGTCAGGATCGCGTGCTTGATCGCCTCCAGCACGGCCTCGGTGCGGGACGGGAGCGCGCCGGGGCTCGATCCGGCGGTTCCGAACAGCGCTTCCGGCATGGGGGCTCCTGGCGGGCCGAGGATTCTCAGATCTCAGATATGAGATATCAGGGAAGCGTAGATGGCGCGGGGATCCAGGTCAAGAGAGCTGATCCCTGGCAAGGTGGTGGCCCATGACAGACGCACCGAGCGCGGACGCCGGCGGTTCCGGCGAGTTCGCCGTGCCCGCCGACGAGCGGTACTTCGAGGACTACGAGGTCGGCGCGACCTACGAGTTCGGCACCGTCACGGTGACCGAGCAGGAGATCGTCGGATTCGCCGCGCGGTACGACCCCCAATCCTTCCACGTCGATCCGGCCGCGGCACGGCAGGGGCCGTTCGGCGGGCTGATCGCCAGCGGCTGGCACACCTGTGCGCTGATGATGCGTCTGTTCGCCGAGCACTACCTGCCGACGACCGCGAGCCTGGGCAGCCCCGGGGTGGACGAGCTGCGCTGGCTCAAGCCGGTGCGCCCCGGCGACCGCCTGCGCCTGCGGCTGCGGGTCGTGGAGGCCCGGCGCTCGCGCTCCGACCCGCGGCGCGGGATCGTCCGGACCTTCGCCGAGCTCGTCGACCAGGTCGGCGAGCCGGTGCTGAGCATGACGGTGGTGAGCCTGCTGCTGGCACGCGGCGGTGACCAGGACCTGCCCACGGCGCCGCCTGCCTCTGGATGACCTCTGCGGACATCCCGGCGTGTTCGTCGGTAATCAACCGACTCCACAGAGCAATCTGGGAGATGCGCCCGCACCCCGGATGCCGGTTGCATCGCACAGTGTCATGCGTTCGTCGGCGGGACGGGATGTCCGCCTGTTGCGGTGAGGAAGTTCGGGCTTTGAAAAGACGCAACGTACTGAAGATCGCCGCTGCCGCGAGTACGTCGGCCGGCGCGGGACTGCTGGTGGTCGGCAAGGGCGCGGGGACGTCCGGGGCCGCGGCCGGCCCGGTCGCCCCGGCGGCCGCCGGCGAGGGGGAGGGCTCCGGCGAGCTGATGCCGGGCATGAAGGGCATGGACGGCATTCCCGGCCTGCCGCCGCCGGGCACCCCGGCGCCGCCGCCGGCGGTGCTGACGCCGTTCGTCGACGCGATGCCGCGCCTGGCGGAAGCCGTCCCGGTGTCCTCGACGGCGGACACCGACCACTACGTCACCAGTATCGAGAACAGCTACGCACAGCTCGCGCCGGGCAAGCCGACCGCGGTCACCAGCTACGGCGGGGGCTTCATCGGCCCGATGATCCGGGCCCAGCACGGCCGGAAGGTCTCGGTCACCTACACCAACAACCTGACGGCTCCCGTCGTGGTGCACCTGCACGGCGGGCACGTGCCCTCGCCCAGCGACGGCTTCCCGACCGACGAGCTCGCCGCCGGGGCCTCGCGCACGTACACGTACCCGAACATGCAGCGCGGCGCGACGCTGTGGTACCACGACCACCTCCACATGATGGAGGCGGTCAACGTCTACAACGGCCTGCACGGCGTCTACATCCTGCACGACCCGGCCGAGGACCGGCTGGACCTGCCCAGCGGCCGCTACGACGTCCCGATCTTCCTGCGCGACGCCTACCTGGACGTCGACAACGCGCTCTACTACGACCCGACGCTGACCTGGACGGTGATGCTGGCCAACGGCAAGGCGCGGCCGTACTTCCCGGTCGGGCAGCGGCGCTACCGCTTCCGGCTCATCAACGGCTCCAACCACCGGGTCCTGACGCTCTCGCTGAGCGACGGCACGCCGCTGGTGCAGATCGGCAGCGACGGCGGCTTGCTGCCGGCCCCGTCGGTGGCGCCGCAGCTGGCGCTGACCTCGGCCGAGCGCGGGGAAGTGCTCCTGGACTTCTCCGACTACCCGATGGGCACCCAGCTGTACCTGCAGGACTCGGTGCTGGGGCAGATTCTGCGCTTCGACGTCACCGAGACCTGCCCGCCGGAGCCCCGCAAGGAGGCGCTGCCGGCGACCCTGGCCACGCTGCCGGCGCTGAAGCACCCCACGAACACGCGCGACATCACGCTGTCGCTGTCGGCGGACACCAACTACTTCTACATCAACGGCAGGGTCTTCGACCCGAACTACGTGATGGCCTCGATCCCGGTCGGCACGACCGAGATCTGGCAGGTCACGGACATCTCGGGGTGGGAGCACAACTTCCACATCCACCTGGTGCAGTTCCGGGTCCTGGACATCAACGGCGTGCCCCCGGGGCCGTCGATGCAGGGGCTCAAGGACACGGTGCCGATCCCGGCGAACGGGAGCGTGCGGTTGCAGGCGACGTTCTCGGACTACCCGGGGAAGTACGTGTTCCACTGCCATGTGCTGGAGCACGCTTCGTTCACCGGGATGATGGCGCGGATGGACATCACGGCGTAGCCGGCTGCCGCCGGCGGGCTTTTCGCGGGTCCGGCTCGGTCTTGTTCGGGCCGAGCCGGACCTCGTCGTGCCGGTGATTCCGGGCCCTGATGGTCGCGTGCCCGGTCCTTCCAGGTGAACATCGGGCGCGGCTGGCGTGCGTCCCGCCGCGGATCTCGTAGAGTGGGCTCTCGTAAGGTGTGCGACGCGAGGAGGCCGACGGCTGTCATGAAGTACCTGCTCCTGATCTACGGCAACGAGGAGAAGTGGGCTTCGATCCCGGAGGAGATCCTGGAGGAGGGACGCGCCAAGCAGGACGCCTGGAACAAGCGTTACCAGGGCACCGGCGAGCTGCTCGGGGCCTACGGCCTCGGCGGCGAGAGCGAGGCCTCGCTGGTGCGGACCAAGGACGGCACCCCGTTCACCACCGACGGCCCGTACCTGGAGGCCAAGGAGTTCGTCTGCAGCCTGTACCTCCTGGACGTGGCGTCGGTCGAGCGGGCCCGTGAGATCGCGGCGGAGATGCCGTGGGCGGCCGACACCGGGGTCGAGGTCTGGCCGGTCCTGCACGACGCGTTCGGTGCGGGGCCCGACGGCGGGGCCTGAACCGCGCCGCCCGAATCACGCTGACCGCCGCCCCGGCTCCCACCTCGGAGCCGGGGCGGCGCGCTGTGCGTTCGGCGCTGCGCGCTGTGCGTTGTGCGCACGGCCGGAGATGCCCGATCCCGGCACCCGCACGGACGATATGCAGTGACGCCGTGTGGCGGTCGCGATCTGGACGGAAGCCGGACATGCAGCCTTTCCTTGTCGAGATACCCCGGGCAGGCCTGGACGACCTGCGGCGGAGACTGGCTGCCGGGCGCCGGCCGGCAGCTGGAGAAGCCGTGAGGGCGGTGCGGCGATGACGACCACCGCTGAGGCTTCTGAGCTTTCTGAGACTCCCCAGAGCCTCAAGAGCCTCAAGAGCGAGACGTTCCGCGAGATCGGTGCCCGGTTGAGCAACTGGGGCCGGTGGGGCGTGGCGGACGAGCGCGGGACCGCCAACCTGATCACCCCGGAGCGCCTGGTCGCCGCCGGGAAACTGATCCGGCAGGGGAAGGTGTTCGACCTCGGCATCCCGGTCGCGGCGGACGGTCCGAACGGCACTCACCGGCAGAACCCGCTCCACGTCATGCTCGAGACCGGCCAGGGGCAGCAGATCCCGTGCGGGACCCGCTATTCGGACGACTACATCGCCATGTCGTCGCAGAGTTCGACGCAGTGGGACGCCCTGGCACACGTGTACTACGACGACCGGCTCTACAACGGCTTCGCCGCGTCCTCGATCACGGTGAAGGGTGCCGGACGCTGCTCGATCGACAAGCAGGCCAAGGGGATCGCCGGCCGCGGTGTGCTGCTGGACGTGGCGGCGCTGCACGGCGTCGAGTGGCTGCCCGCCGGGACGGTGATCACGCCGGCCGACCTGGACGCCGCCGCCGAGCGTCAGGGCGGCGTCGAGGTCGGCGCCGGCGACGTTCTGCTGGTGCGGACCGGCTGGCGCCGCAAGTTCCTGACCGAGCACGACTCGGCGCAGTTCCTGGCCGGGGAGCCGGGCCTGGGGATGGGGTGCTGCGAGTGGCTCAAGGAGCGCGACGTGGCAGCGGTCGCCGCCGACAACTGGGCGGTCGAGGTGCTGCCCGGGGAAGTGCCGGGGGAGTTCCTGACCGTGCACCTGGTGCTGATCCGCGACATGGGCATGACGCTCGGCGAGCTGCTGGACCTGGAGGAGCTGGCCGCGGACTGCGAGGCCGACGGGGTGTGGGAGTTCTTCTTCACCGCGCCGCCGCTGAAGGTGACCGGCGGGGTGGGGACGCCGATCAATCCGTTGGCGCTGAAGTGATGGACGCGGTGACTGCTCGCCGGGGCCGGCCGCCGATCCTGATGCGGGGCCGACGGCCGGACCGGGTCGCCGCAAAAGCCGCCGGCGTGCCGTCGGGGCGGACGGCGCGTCGGCGGCAAGGGCAGCGGCTGCGGGCAGGGGCAGTGGCTGCGGCAGGTGTCGCAGGCCTCTGACGGCGCCTACTGCCGGATGGCCCCGGTCGCCGGGTTGAACCGCCCGGCCGGCAGGTTCTTGCCGCGCCGGCGGGCCGAGAACTCCAGGTACCACTGCGCGGCCAGCAGGTTGACGATCCACGCGCCCCAGCTGGTGCCCTCCACCAGGATCTCGGTGTTCACCTGCAGGCCCCAGTGCAGGATCATCATGAAGACGATGCGGCCGTAGGTCGTGAACAGCGCGAGCGAGAAGCTGTAGATCATCCAGCGGCGGTGCTCGGCGTAGCGGCGCAGGCGGGCCTTGCGCCACGCGTACAGCGTGGTGCCCAGCCACAGGACCGCGCCGCAGGCCAGGCCGGTGCTGCCCTGGTTGGCGCGGTGCGGGATCAGCACGAACAGCACGATGAGCGTGGTGGGGATCACCGCGCCGAACACGTACACCCGGCCGACCCAGCGGTGGACTTTCGGGTGCGTGCGCCGCAGGTACGGCCAGACCTGGAGCATCATCGTCACCAGCGCCAGGTTGCCGGTCGCGACGTGCGCGATCAGGAACGCCAGGTGCGGGTGGAAGCCGGGGTCGAGCTGCGCGCGGGAGTCGTTCGGGTCCGTGGTGAAGTAGTGCGGGAACGCGTAGAGCAGGTTGAACAGCACGGTCCCGCCCAGGACGGCGTACCAGGGGTAGTACCGCTTCCACCACGGCCGTTCCGCACGCACCGCGGGCTGCTGATCGGCGTCGGGGTCCTCCGGGGGGTTGATCTGGAGGCCGGTCTGTTGCGTGTTCTGCGACATGCCTGTCCTCGGCTCTCTCACGGCTGGGGGTGCAACGCAGGTTGAGCATCGGACCTGAGAGTCGGCACAGGCATCTTCGTACGTGCCGTGTGGCGCCGGGATAGGTGTCTGGGCCAGTGCCTGGACCGACGCCGAGACCGACGCCGAGACCGGGGCCGAGACCGGGGCCGAGATCGTCGCGCGATCGGAGATCATCGCGACGTTGAGCCGGTTACGTGCGAATCGCCCAGGCTGCGTGCCCGAAACCGGTTTCCGATGTTCTTTCAGAATGCTCATCCTGGCCGGGAACCCGATTTTCGGCGGGAATCGCTGGTTGACTCTCCTGGCGCGGGTCGGCGACGGAAGGTGGGAAACACATGGCCTCAAGCCCTTGGCGCGGCACCGGTCTGGGCACGGTGACCACATTCCTGGCGGCATGGAACAGCTTAGCCGTGCTGGTCTTCCTCGGTCCCCGGCTGCGTGCCTCGGCCGCCGCGCTGGTCGGGATCGCCGCCGCGTTCGACGTCGCCGCCGCGGCGGCCGTGGGCGCCGGCACGGTGTGGAGCAGGCGGGTCGGAAGCCGGGCGGCCCTCGCGTCCGGATCCGCCGCTTTCGCCCTGGCCTCCGCCGGCTGTGCGCTGGTGTCCGCACCGCCGGTGCTGATCGCGGCTCGGGCGGTGCAGGGGATCGCCGCGGCGGTGATGGTCTCCGCGGCGTTCGAGGCGCTGGCCGGGCCGCCGAGGCCGGTCGAGTCAGGGCCCGGTTCGGGAGGCCGCGGTGGCGGTGCCGGTGGGGGTGGCAGTGGCGCAGGCGGCGGCGGGTTCCAGGCCGGTGGGGTCGGTGCGGCGCTGGTCTGCGGGCCCTTATTGGCGGGAGCCGCCGCGACGGTTCACGGCTGGCGGTGGGTGTTCTGGGGGGATGCGATCGCGGGCGCGGCGGTGTGCGCCGTGGTCCTGGTGCGCGGCCGACGTGCGGTTTCGCCTGAGCCCGGACCGACGGCTCGGTCGCGGCCCGAGTCCGAGTCCGGGTCCGGGTCCGGGTCCGGGTCCGATGGCGACGACGGCGCCCCCACCGATCGCGCGCGACCGCCCCGGGACCTGTTCGACCTGCTCGGACTGGCCCTGATCACGGTCGCCGTGGCCGGACCGGTCGCGGCGTTGGACCAGGCCGCGTCCGCGGGCTGGGCGGACATCAGGACCCTGGCTCTGCTGGCGGCCGGGCTGCTGGCGCTGGTGCCGATCCTGGTGTGGCAGACGCCGCTGGGCGCGCTGTACGGCCGGGCGTTCATCGCCGCGCAGGTCGCCGACCTGTGCCTGTTCGCGGCCACGGCGGGCACGCTGTTCCTGCTCGTGCAGTACTTCCATGTCATGGCGGGCTCCGGGCCGCTGGGAGTGGGGCTGCGCATCGTGCCGTGGTCGGCGGCGGTGGCGGTGGTGCTGCCGGTGTCGGCCTCGGTGGACGTCGGCGCGCGCGGCATGCGCAGGCTGATAGCGGCCGGGATGGCGCTGGACGCGATCGGCTTGCTCGGCCTGGCCACCGGGGTTCGCGGTCGCCAGACCGGCTGGTGGCTCGCGGTGTCGCTGGTGGTGAGCGGTGCCGGAGTGGGGCTGGCGATGCCGGCCGCGCGGCGGGCGGCGGTCACCGTGGCCGGGCTGCGGCAGCCCGAGGGGGTCGTCGGCGGCCTCGGTGCGGTGCGCTGGGCCGGCGCCGCACTCGGGATCGCGCTGCTCGGCGCGGTGCTCGTCGCCCGCGGCGGGCTCGGGCCGGGGGGCTTCGGCTCGGCGTCGGCTTCGGGGGCGGCCTCGGCCTCGGCATCGGCTTCGGCCGTCCGTGGCGCGGCTCCGGCGGTGGCCACGGCGGCACTGCTCGCGGCGGTCGGAGCGGCGGCGGCCCTGATGCTGCCGGCCCGGGACCGTCCGCCGATGGCGCCGGTGTTCTCGCGGCCTGATTCGGGCGGGTGAGGCGCGGGGGATCGCCAAGCTCGTGAAACCACGGTCGTGCCGCAGGTCAGGGCTCGGACCGGCATTCGGTGGGAGGACGCGCCGGACGCCGTACCGGGCCCGATTTCGCGTCCGTGACTTTCGCACCTGTGGCTTTCGCGCACATGACTCTTGCGCACGCTGAGAACCTCAGCGTGCGCATCTCTGCGCCTGCGCGCATGGCCCTGCTCCTCGCGGTCATCTCATCGAACCTCGGTTCCCATCGTTCCGGCCGGTCGTGGCGTGCACATATCCGAGATTGCGGCGTCGACCGGTGACCGCACGGCTGCCGCGGGCACATTCAAAGATGCCTCCCGCACGCCCCCGGCGTGACGCTGAGCCCCGGGGTACAGCGTTTTCACAGGAGGACACCATGACCAGCCAGACTCTTACCGAGCAGGACCAGGCCGCCGCGGCCGCGGTCCCGGCCCGCATCATCGAGGCCTGGGCCCGCAACGACGCCGCGGCCTTCGGCGAGATCTTCACCGAGGACGGGACGATGATCCTGCCCGGTGTCTTCCGCCAGGGACGCGACGAGATCACCGCGTTCATGGGGGAGGCGTTCACCACCTTCCTGAAGGGCACCCGCGTGACCGGCGCCCCGATCGCGATCAAGCCGCTGGGCGCCGACACCGTGCTCCTGATCACCGCCGGCGGCGTCCTGCACGACGGCGAGAAGGAAGTCGCCGCCGAGCGCGCCATCCGCGCCTCCTGGCTCCTGGCGCGCCGCGACGGGGAGTGGCTGCTGACGGCCTACCAGAACAGCCCGGCGAACCAGGCCGGCTAGGCCGTGTCTGAGAAGTGGTTCATAGCCAGCCGTTGATGGCTGCGATGGTGACGGTGGCCTGGTAACGGCAGGCGAGCTTGTCGTACCGGGT
>NZ_JBGCCU010000053.1 GCF_041261445.1 Catenulispora sp. EB89 | reverse complement strand
GGCGGGCGGCGGGCGGCGGGCGGCGGGCGGCGGGCGGCGGGCGGCGGGCGGCGGGCGGCGAGGCATTTTGTTAGGACATTTTCGCCCCTTGTACATGTATAAGCGCCAGCACTGACAATGGCTTGCGGCCAAACCCGCAGCACCAGTAATGCCACAGCGCGCGAGACACCGCGGCACCCGGCAGCGTGCTACGCCACCCCCGGTGTGATCAGCCCCGTCTCGTAGGCGACCACCACCGCCTGGGCCCGGTCCCGCAGGTTCAGCTTCGCCAGGATCCGTGCGACGTGCGTCTTCACCGTCGCCTCCGAGAGGTGGAAGCGTGCCGCCAGCTCGGCGTTCGACAGGCCGCGGCCCAGGAGGCCGAGGACTTCGCGCTCTCGGGGCGTCAGGGTTGCGAGGTCCTTGTGCAGTGCCTCGGTGCGGGGGTTCACGGTCGGGACCGCGAAGCGTTCCACCAGCCTGCGGGTGATGGCCGGGGCCAGCATCGCGTCGCCTGCGCGCACCATTCCGACTGCGGCGACCAGGTGCTCGGGGCTGACGTCCTTCAAAAGGAAGCCGCTCGCTCCGGCCGTGATGGCCGCGTAGACGTACTGGTCCAGGTCGAATGTCGTCAGGATGATGATGCGTGGCGGCTCGGGCGCGGGTTCGGCGGAACCGGAACCAGAACCAGAACCGCCCCCGCCCCCGGCGCTCTCCGAAAGGATCAGCCGCGTGGCCTCCAGTCCGTCCATCCCCGGCATCCGGATGTCCATCAGCACCACGTCCGGCCGCGTCTCCCGCACCACCCGCAGTGCCTCGTCGCCGTTGGCGGCCTCGCCGACCACGTCGATGCCCTCGGACATCAGGATCATGCGGAAGCCTGTCCGCACCAGTACCTGGTCGTCGGCGATCACCACTCGCGTCGCGTTCATGCCGTCGCCCCCTCCCTCAGCGGGATCACCGCGCTCACCATGTAGCCCCCGGTCAGTCGCGGTCCCGCGCTCAGCGTCCCACCGTAGACCGCCAGGCGCTGGCGGAGGCCCACCAGGCCTCGGCCGTTGCCGGTGGCTGCCGCCGCGGAGGTCGTTCCTCCGGTGTCCACGACGTCCACCTTCAGGCGTTGCGGGCTGTACTCCAGGGTCACGCGGATCAGGGCGCCGACCGCGTGCTTCACCGCGTTCGTCAGCGCCTCCTGCACCACGCGGTAGGCCGCCAGGTCCAGGCCGGACGGCAGTGGTATCACGTCGCCCTCGATCGCCAGGTCCACGCGTACGCCGCCGCTGCGGATGCGGTCCACCAGCGCCGGGATCTGTTCCAGGCCCGGCTGCGGTGCCAGGTCCGCGGTGCCGGCCGGGTCGCCGCCCTGCGACGTCATGGTCAGCAGGCCCATCACGTGGCGCAGCTCCGCCATCGCCGCGCGGCCGCTGTCCTCCACCGCCAGCAGTGCCTCGCGCGCCATGTCCGGGGACTTGTCGAGGACCTTGCGGGCCGCCCCGGCCTGCACGACCATCACGCTCACGTTGTGCGACACCACGTCGTGCAGCTCCGCCGCGATGCGGGCGCGCTCCTGCTCCACGGCCCGCAGCATCGACGACTCCTGTTCCTCTTCGAGGTCGTGGACGCGCTGCTTCCAGTTCCCGATGGCGTTGGCGCCCAACACGATCGGGATCAGGAACAGGAACGGCACGAAGCCGCGCGTGACGTTCGGGATCTGGCCGCCGCGGGTGGCGGCGATCAGGATCGCGCCGAGGCCGAGGCTGTAGACCATCGCCGAGCGGTAGGGGCTGTAGATGGCGGCGCTGTAGGCGGCGATCAGGATCGACATGAAGGTGAAGATCGCGGTGTCGTTGGCGTCCGAGATGTTGGCGTGCAGCAGCATCACCGCCACCTCGCAGGCCCAGAACGCGGCCAGCGGGAAGCGGCGGCGGACGGTCAGCGGCAGCGCGGTCATCACCACCAGGAACGTGTCGCGCGGTCCGACGTCGATCAGGTGGTTCAGGCCGTAGAGCGGACCGTGCTGGGAGGGGTTGACCGCCGCGTGGTGGTAGCCGCTGTTGAGGGTGCTGATCACCATCGCCAGCGCCAGCGCGATGTCCGCCGCCCACGCCCAGTGGCTGGGCGACGGCGTCGCCCCGGTGCGACGGCGCACCGCCGTCCACACGCTCCGCAGCCAACCCTCGTCGTCCCTGTTCACCGCCTCAGTGTCGCAAGAATCCGGGCCGGTCCACATCACCCGCTCCGTCTACAGGCCTACGCCTGCGGGATACACCAGCAGGATGACGACCTCCCGGCATCGGCTCAGCGGTGTAGTGCAGTTCATGACGCAGGCCGACGCGGTCGATCACGGTCCGTCCATAGGTTCATGGCCATGACGAATCCGCCGACGAATCCGCCGACGAACCAACCGATGATCGATCTGCGCGACGCGACGAAGAAATACGACGACGGCCCGCCGGCCCTGGCCGGCGTGACCCTGTCCGTGGCCGCCGGGGAGTGCCTGGCGGTCCTCGGCCACTCCGGCAGCGGCAAGTCCACGCTGCTGAACCTGATCGCCGGCCTGGACCGTCCCACCGGGGGCAGCGTGACGGTCAACGGGACGCGCGTCGACCAGCTCGGCGAGGCCGGCTCGGCCCGGTACCGGCGGGCCTCGATCGGCATGATCTTCCAGTTCTTCAACCTGCTCGACGACCTCACCGTGCTCGACAACGTCCTGGTCCCGGCGCAGCTGGCCGGGATGGGCAAGGGCGACGCGAAGCGCCGGGCCGCCGAACTGCTCGGCTCGCTGGGCATCGACCGGCACGCCAAGGCCTACCCGGCGCGGCTGTCCGGCGGCCAGCGGCAGCGCGTCGCGGTGGCCCGGGCGCTGATGAACCGGCCCGCGCTGCTGCTCGCCGACGAGCCGACCGGCGCGCTGGACTCGCACGCCGCGGCCGACGTGCGCCGGCTGCTGCTGGACCTGAACGCCGAGGGCCAGACCATCCTGCTGGTCACCCACGACGTCGAGCTGGCCTCGAGCACCGCGCACCGGACGATCGAGCTGGTCGACGGCGCGGTGGCCCGGGACGTGGTGAACACGAACCCGGACGTGGCGAACAGGGCTGCCGCGAATCCGGCCATCGGTGCGCCGCGGGGGGACGCATCGCTGGCCGGTTCCGCGACGACCGCGAACGCCGCGGCCACCGCCACCGCAACCACCACGACCGCCGGGAACACCGCGACCGGCGCGACCGGCGCGACCACCACCTTCAACGGCCCGTCGGGAGCGGTCCGATGACCCTCCGCAAACCGCCCCTCCCCCGGCGCCTCTTCGAAGCCGCCTTCCGCGCCATGGCCCGCTTCCTGCTGGCGGTGTCCCGATGAGCGCCCTGGGCAAGGTGGTCCGCTCCGGCGTCGGCCGCCGCCGCGTCCAGTCCTTCGTCATGGCCCTGACCACGCTGGCCGCCGTGACCTCCTCGGTCCTGTCCCTCGGCCTGCTCAGCGCGGTCTCGGCCCCGTTCGAGCACGCCTTCGCGCAACGCGACGGCGCGCACCTGGCCGTCCAGTACAACGGCGGCACGGCGACCACGAGCCAGGTCGCCGCGACCGCGCACGCCGCCGGCGTCACCGAGGCCTCCGGCCCCTTCCCGATCACCACCGCGCTGGACGCGACGATCGGTACCGACTGCACCGCCACCATGGGCCCCGACATGCCCTTCGCCGGCACCTCGGCGCCGCCGGTCACGGTCTCCGCCCGGCCGAACCTGGCGGCCACCTCCGGCCTGGACCAGATCGTGCTGAACCAGGGCAGCTGGCCCACCGGCGCGAACCAGATCGTGCTGAACAACTGGCCCGATGACTGCCTCGGCAAGTCCGTCGTGTTCAGCTCGCTGCCCGGCAAGCCCTCGTTCCAGGTCGTCGGCTTCGCCAACTCGCTGACCTCCACCGCGAGCGGCTGGACCACCCCCGACGGCTTCGCCCGGCTGACCGCCGCCGGGGCCCGGGCCGACACGCAGATGCTCTACCGCTTCGCCTCGGCCGGGACCGACGCGCAGATCGCCGCCGACCGGCAGGCCCTCGCGGCCGCCGTGCCCGCCGGCTCGCTGGAGGGCTCGCAGTCCTGGCTGACCGCCGAACAGCAGGCGACCGGCAACGCCAAGGCTTTCGTGCCCTTCCTGATCGTCTTCGGCGTCCTCGGCCTGTTCCTGTCCGTGCTGATCATCGCGATCGTGGTCAGCGGCGCGGTGGTGTCGGCGACCCGGCGCATCGGGATCCTGAAGTCGCTCGGCTTCACCCCGGGCCAGGTGGCCCGCGCCTATGCCGCGCAGGCCATGATCCCGGCGACGTTCGGCGTCGTGGCCGGGACGGTCTTCGGCAACCTGCTGGCCGTGCCTGTGCTGAACGGCACCAGCCACGACCTCGGCTCGGCAGGGGCCAGCATGCCGTTGTGGGTGAGCATCCTGGTCCCGGTGGGGACGCTGGCGCTCGTCGGGGTGACGGCGCTCGTCCCGGCGCTGCGGGCCGGGAGGCTGCCGGCCGTGCAGACGCTGGTGGTGGGCCGGGCTCCCCGCGCCGAGCGCGGCCGTGCGGCGCAGCGCCTGGCGTCGCGTCTGCCGCTGCCCCGGCCGATGTCGCTGGGGCTGGCGCAGCCCTTCGCCCGGCCGGCTCGGGCCGCGCTGGTCGGTGCCGCGGTGCTGTTCGGCGCGGTGAGCGTGACGTTCGCGCTGGGACTGGAGACCGGGTTCAGCAAGTTCCAGGACCAGCGGGCGGCCGGCTTCAACGACGCCTCGGTGATCGTGGTGCCCGGCCAGCCCGACGACAGCGGGCATCCGCAACCTCCCGGCGGCGCTTACGGCCCGAACGACCCGCGCACCCCGCACCTGGACCCGGCGAAGGTGTCCGCGGCGCTGAAGACGATCCAGGGCACCAAGGCGGCCTTCGGCTGGGGCGACAGCGGGGCGACCATCATCGGCGCGCCGAGCGGCGATCCGAGCGAGGTGGACACCGTCTCCGGCGACTTCTCCTGGACCGGGCTGGAGCTGATCGGCGGCCGCTGGTACTCCGGGCCCGGCGAGGCGGTGGTCAGCGACCGGCTGGCCTCGGCGATGGGGACGCACGTCGGGGACACCGTCACCGTCGTGCAGCAGGGCAAGCCGCTGGCGCTGAAGGTGGTCGGCATCGACTTCGACACCCACGACGGCGGCCGGTCCGTGCTGGTCGACAGCGCGACGTTCACCGCCGCCGGCCTGACGCCGCACATCGACCAGTTCAACGTGCAGCTGGGTTCGAACGTCGACGGGCCGACGTGGGCCGCCTCGGCGACCGCCGCGCTGTCGCCGCTGAACGCCTCGGTCGACCACCAGCCCGGCGGCGGCAAGTCCGACGTGGTGGTGACGATGAGCGCGCTGGTCGCGACGCTGTCGGTGATGCTGCTCGTGGTGGCGGCGCTCGGCGTGCTGAACACCGTGGTCCAGGACACCCGCGAGCGGATCCACGACCTGGGGATCTTCAAGGCGCTCGGGATGACGCCGCGGCAGACCGTGACCATGGTGCTGACCTCGGTGGCGCTCACGGGGCTGATCGCCGGGCTGATCGGGGTGCCGATCGGCACCGCGCTGGAGAAGGCGACGCTGACCCCGATGGGGAACGCGGTCGGCATGCACCTGCCGCCGAGTGTGACCAACACCTACTCGCTCGGGCTGGTGCTGCCGCTGCTCGCCGGCGGGGTCGTGATCGCGCTGCTCGGGGCGCTGCTGCCGGCCGGTTGGGCGGCGCGGTCGCGGACCGCGAACGCGCTGCGGACCGAATAACGCGAGAACGCGCCGAGAACAGCAGCCACCTCAGCAATCACCAAGGAATGCCGGCCTCCTGCGGTTGATACCCTCAGAAGGTCGGCATTCCGGCCTAGCTCCCAAAAGAGCCCAGTCACAATGGTGTGAGAGGCAACTCATGGCGGTCAGTGTTTTCGACCTGTTCTCGATCGGCATCGGCCCGTCGAGTTCCCACACCGTCGGCCCGATGCGCGCGGCCCGGATGTTCGTCAAACGCCTGGACAACGAGGATGTGCTGCCGAAGGTGGCGCGGGTCCGGGCCGAACTGTTCGGCTCGCTCGGCGCGACCGGCCACGGCCACGGCACCCCGAAGGCGGTGCTGCTCGGCCTGGAGGGCCAGGTCCCGGCGACCGTCGACGTCCGCGGCGCGGAGCTCGACCTGGTGCGCATCCGCGAGACCAAGCGGCTGCGGCTGCTGGGGACCGAGCACGGCGGCGCCGCCGAGGTCTCCTTCAGCGAGGACCGCGATCTGGTCCTGCACCGGCGCAAGTCGCTGCCGTACCACTCCAACGGGATGCAGCTGTCCGCGTACGACGAGCACGGCGAACCGTTGATGACCAAGACGTACTACTCGGTCGGCGGCGGGTTCGTGGTCGACGAGGACGCCGTCGGCGCCGACCGCGTGGTCCTGGACGACACCGTCCTGAAGTACCCGTTCCGCACCGGCGCGGAGCTCTTGCAGCTGACCGAGCAGACCGGCATCAGTGTCAGTGGCCTGATGCTGGAGAACGAACTCGCCTGGCGCACCGAGCCCGAGGTGCGCGCCGGCCTGCTGGAGATCTGGCGGGTGATGCGCGAGTGCGTGAGCAGCGGCATCACCACCGAGGGCATCCTGCCCGGCGGCCTGAAGGTGCGCCGCCGCGCCCCGGGCCTGGCCCGCACCCTGCGCACCGAGGGCAACCGCGAGATACACGCCAACGAGTGGGCCACGCTGTGGGCGATGGCGGTGAACGAGGAGAACGCGGCCGGCGGCCGGGTCGTGACCGCCCCCACCAACGGCGCCGCCGGCATCATCCCGGCCGTGCTGCACTACTACGTGAACTTCGTCCCGGACGCCGACGAGGAAGGTGTGGTCCGCTTCCTACTCGCGGCCGGCGCCGTCGGCATGCTGTTCAAGGAGAACGCCTCCATCTCCGGCGCCGAGGTCGGCTGCCAGGGCGAGGTCGGCTCGGCCTGCTCGATGGCCGCCGCCGGCCTGGCCGAGGTGCTCGGCGGCACCCCGGAGCAGGTGGAGAACGCCGCCGAGATCGGCATGGAGCACAACCTGGGCCTGACCTGCGACCCGATCGGCGGCCTGGTGCAGATCCCGTGCATCGAGCGCAACGGCATGGCCGCGGTGAAGGCCGTCACCGCCGCGCGGATGGCGCTGCGCGGCGACGGCCGGCACCACGTGTCGCTGGACAAGGTCATCAAGACGATGAAGGACACCGGCCGCGACATGTCGGTGAAGTACAAGGAGACCGCGCGGGGCGGGCTCGCGGTGAACGTCATCGAGTGCTGACGGTCACGGCTGACGGTCAGGGCTGACTGACCGACACAACGGTCGCCCCGACGACCGGAGGGCCCTGCTCGGACAGTCTCGCGGCCAGGGTGCGCGCTTCTTGTTCGGTGTAGCCGCCGTTGATGGTGAGGACGCCGGCGGGGTTCAACCCGACGGTGTCCCACTGGTCGTGAACCCTTCCGTCCACCATGACCGCGATCTTCCCGCCGTTGTTTGTGCGGACCACGCCGGTGAGCATGTCAGCGCTCGGTTGATCGAGCCGCACAGCGACCCGCCATCCCTGGGAGCCCGGCGCGGCACCGGTGGCCGGGGGCTCCGCCTGCGCGGAGACGACGTGATAGTCGAGGATCTGTGCGCTCGCGACCCCGACAGAAGAGTTGGCCCGATCACACGCCAGCCACGAGGCGCCCCAGGAATTGTCCGTCGACACCTTGCACCTCGCGTTCGGCGGCACCGGGGGGTACTCAACCTGAGGAAACTGGAGTACTACCGGGGTCCCGAGCAGCGCACTCAGCTTCGGGAGATCGGAGGCCCGGCCCTGCACGACAAGCTCGGCGGGGTTGTCGTTCCGGAGGACGTCGGCGTCCTTCAAGCCCTCCGCCGCGATCGTCTGCCGTATCCATCCGGCGGCCTGGCCGTCCACCATGGGGAGCGGCGGATGAGCGAAGGCCTCGTTCCGGAACGTCACGGTCACCCGTCCCCCGGACGAGTGGCCGGAAGCCGCCGCGACCACCGCGGCCCCGCCACCCCCGGCCAGCACGATCGCTCCGGCCACGAAGCCGAACAGCGGCCGTCGCCACAGCCTGCGCCGCAGCGCCCACTCGGCGATCCGGTGGGCGTCGAACACCGGCGGCTCGTGCCGGTCCGCTTCGACGGCCAGAGCCCGCGACAACGTGTCTTCGATCTCTGTCATGGCGTCCGCTGCTCCTCGCTCGATGCCATCGCCTCGCGCAGTTTCGACAGCGCTCGCGCCGCCTGGGACTTCACCGTGCCGACCGCGATGCCCAGCGCCTCGGCGATCTGGGCCTCGCTCAGGTCGTCGTAGTAGCGCAGTACCAGGACGGCGCGCATGCGCGGCGGCAGGTCGTCCAGAATCCGCATGACCGCGTCATGCTCGTCGACGTCCTGGGACACGTCCCGCATGGGGGCGTCGTGCTCCAACAACGGCAGCGGCCCGCGATTGCGGAGCCGGTGGTGGTCGGCGGCCAGATTCGCCAGGATCCGCCGCACGTAGGCCTCCGGCGCGTCCATGCCCGCGACCCGGTCCCAGTGCCGGTAGGCGCGCTCCAGCGCGCTCTGCACCAGATCCTCGGCGGCGTGCCGGTCGCCGACGATCAGCATCGCGGTGCGGAACAGCGCGGCCGATCGGGCCGCGACGAACTCGACGAAGCCCGGGTCCACCGAGGGCGGGGGTCTGCGTTTCATGGGGAGTTGAACCTCGGGACGGCCGGAAAGGTTGCATCATCGCCGAGGTCTTTCCCTTGCGGCACCTCGCCTCGCTCCCCCGGCGCTTGACACCGTAGCCCACCCACTTGCATGGTTAGTTACATGAGTAATGAACCAAGGAACCGGTGATGGACGAGGGCCGCCCGCTCTTCCAGCAGATCGCCGAGCAGATCGAGGACTCGGTCCTGGACGGCACGCTGGCCGCGGACACGCAGGTGCCGTCGACCAACGAGCTCGCCGCGTTCCACCGGATCAACCCGGCGACCGCGGCCAAGGGCATCAACCAGCTGGTATCCGACGGGATCCTCTACAAGAAGCGAGGCATCGGCATGTTCGTGGCGGGCGACGCTCGGCAGCGCGTCCTGGACCGGCGTCGGGAGGCCTTCGCCCGGGACTTCGTGGAGCCGCTGCTGGCCGAGGCGCGCCGCCTGGGCCTGAGCGCGGCCGACGTGCAGAACCTGATCGAGAAGCGGGGAGGGGAACGATGAGCGCCGTGGTCGTCGAGGACCTGACGATGCGCTACCGCGGCCACACCGCGCTGGACGGTGTGAGCCTGACGTTGGAACAGAACGCCATCCACGGACTGCTGGGCCGCAACGGCGCCGGCAAGACCACCCTGATGCGCGTCCTGACCGGGCAGGAGTTCGAGACCTCCGGCCGGGTCGAGGTGTTCGGGCAGCCGCCGCGCGAGAACGCCGCGGTGTTGGACCGCATCTGCTTCATCCGCGAGTCGCAGAAGTACCCGGCCAACTTCAAGGTGCGCGACGCCTTCGCCGCCGCCGCGATCGCCTGCCCGAACTGGGACCAGGACTACGCCGACCGGCTGGTCGGCGAGTTCGACCTGCCGGCGGGCCGGCAGATCAAGAAGCTCTCGCGGGGCCAGCTCTCCGCGATCGGCATCATCATCGGCCTGGCCGCGCGGGCCCCGCTGACCATGTTCGACGAGCCGTACCTGGGCCTGGACGCGGTGGCCCGGCAGGTGTTCTACGACCGGCTGCTGGCGGACTTCGTGGAGCACCCGCGCACGATCGTGCTGTCCACGCACCTCATCGACGAGGTCGCCGACCTGATCGAGCACGTGGTGCTGATCGACCACGGCAAGGTGCTCATCGACTCCGACGCGGACGACCTGCGCGGCCGCGCGGTGTCGGTGAGCGGCCCGAGCGAGGCGGTGGCCGCGTACGCGGACGGCACGCCGGTGCTGCACCGCTCCGAGCTCGGGGGCCGGCTGCGGGTGGCGCTGCCGCGGCGTCCGGAGCGGCGGGCCGAGGGCGTCAGCGTCGACTCGCTGTCGCTGCAGGAGCTGATCGTGTTCACGACGAACCAGGGGGATCCGAGATGAGCCAGACCATGAAGGCGCTGCGCATCCAGATGCTGAAGCCGAGCGCGGTGTTCGCGGTGCCCTGGTACAGCGTCGGCATCGCGCTGCTCATCGTCGTCGGCCTGTTCGCGGTCATCCACGGCGAGTCCGCGCCGTACTCCGGCCGCACGACCGGGGCGCTGAGCGCGTTCTACCTCTCCGGCATCGGCGTGCAGCCGTGGCTGGTGACGCAGCTCTTCCCGTTCACGTCCGCGCTGTCCGTGACCCGCCGGGCGTTCGTCCAGGCCACCGCGCTGCTGGTGCTCGCCGAGACGGTGGTCGCCGGGCTCGGGCTGGCCGTCCTGAACAAACTGGAGATCGCCTCGCACGGCTGGTTCGTCAAGACCCGGATGTTCAACCTGCCGTTCGTGCACCAGGACAACTTCTTCACGCAGGCCCTGGTGTACGGCGTGCCGATGCTGACGATCACCTCGATCACGGCCTTCCTCGGCGCGGTGTTCCGGACGTTCGGACAGATCGGGTTGTGGCTGTTCTTCGTGGGGACGAGCTTCGCGGCGGCCGTCGTGGTGGCGGTCCTGGCGCTGACGCACAGCCTGGGGCACTTCGCCCACTTCTTCGGCGCGCAGCCGATGCTGGCCGACTTCGCGCTCTATCCGCTGGTGCTGGTGGTGGTGTTCGGCTCCGGGTGGGCCGTGCTGATGCTGCGGGCGCGGGTGTAGACGCCGGGCTTCCGCGGAGGGATATCAGAGTTCTGGCCGGGAGGGGATCAGAGCTCTTCGCCGGGGCCGACGTCGAATTCCTGACTCCGGCCCTCGAACGCCACCTGGCCGGTGTCGCCTCGGTAGACGACGCGGTACCGGCCTCGTGGTGTCTCCGGCGGGATGCGCCATTCGATGCGGACCGTGGAGATCGTGGTGTGGGAGGGGGACGGCTGCCGGGTCCAGTGCATGCGGGTCGACCAGTCGCCGTCGTCGGCGATCCGGTGCCAGTACAGGCCGGCGCGGCGTTGTACTTCGTAGTAGGTGCCGCCGCGCTTGGGGTCGTGGGCGGGGTGCACGCCGACGAACTCGACCGTCACCATCTCGCCGTCCCGGGCGAAGCTGAGCTCGCGGCCGATTTCCTCGTCCGGGAGCGGGGCGTCGGGATACGGCGGCCGGGGGCGGTGCCGGCGGCGGCGCGACAGGTCCGGCGCAGCTCTGCCGGGCGCGATCTGGCGGCCCTCGCGCATCGCGGTGCCGAGAAGCGCGGCGTTCTGTTGCAGCGCCGGGAGTTCCCAACGCCCGAAGAGCGTGCTGGCGCCCTCGTACATCTGGGCGTCGTACTCCTCGGGAGTGGTGACGTAGTGGCCGTAGGCATTGGCGTAGCCCATGACGAGGACGTGGTCCGGGTCGGTACCGACGGATTCGGCGACGGTGCGGCGCAGACGCAGGCCCGCGACGATGGTCACCTCGAAGGGCAGGCACAGGAGGTAGAGCGGGCCGATGCGCAGCAGCTGGATCGGCAGGGTCTCCTGGCCGAACGGGACGAGGCGGTTCAGGAGACTGACGGGGGCGGCGAGCGTCTTCGGGTACTGGGCGTCCCGGAGCCACCGGCTCAGGCGGTAGATGCCGTGGCGGGAGACGGCGTCCAGGAGCGGGTTCTGCTCGGGGTGGGCGAAGCGCCAGCCGGTCGGGCCGTCGGGCAGCGCGCCGGCGAAGGCGGTCGCGCCGGGGACGGCGTGCGAGGTGCGGTGCGGGAGACCGTCGCCGGTGAAGCGGGGGCTGACGCGGACGTTCGCCATGTCGACGTGGATCAGGCGGTGGTCGAGGCCGCCTTCGAGGATCTCGGCGGTGTCGTTCTCCTGGAGGAGGGTCGCCGCGGCTTCGTACTGGCGGGTGCCGATGATGCGGGTGTTCTCGAACTCGTCCTCGGTCGGGCCGCTGCCGGGGCGGAGGAACAGGTTCGGGGACATGTCGCCGGCGTTGGTCTGGGCGAAGGCGGTGATGAGGGCGGGGTTGGCGCTTTCGGCGGTGTTCGCATCCGTGCTCTCGTCGGATTCGGCGAGGTAATCGATCCCTGATACGTCGCGCTCCCAGTGGTACGCGGCGTAGCCCTTGTTGTCCGCACTGACCAGGCGGTTGCGGTTGGTCATGCTGGTGTTGTGGACGGCGAACCAGTTGACGAGCCCGACCGGGACGCCGTCGCGCTCGATGGTGAGCAGCGTGGTCGCCGGGTCCACGGCGTCCGGGAAGACGGCCTTGTCAGCACTCGGATTCCGGTCGAAGGCGCGGCGCGACCGGTTGGCGCTGGCTTTGTGCAGCTCACCGCGATTAAGACGCAGCGTGGCGGGCTTGAGGTCGGCGATCGCGCGGCGGGCGGCCTCGACGATGCCGTCGACGACGGCGCGGAACGTCTGCGGGCGGAAGCCGCCGGTGTTGCCGTTGTAGACGGCGTGGTGCGAGTAGCCGCCGGGGCCGCAGTGCGTGTGGGTGGCGGCGATGACGACGTTCGCCTCGGTGTAGACGGCCGGCAGGCGCCGGACGACGGCCTGCGTCACGCTGCTGAAGACCAGCGGCAGATCACAGATCACGAGGAGCAGCCGACGGTCCCCGTCGGCCAGCGCGAAGGCGCGGGCGCGCAGCCGAGTGTGCAGCCCGGCCGCCTGTTGCTCGGGCAGCCCGTAGCCGAGCAAGCCGCACTCGGCGATCTCCCCTGTGATGTCCGCGATGCCGCGTCCCGCCAGGTACCCCATGCGGATCACGTAACGCGCACCGGATAAGGAGTGTCAAGCATGACGTCGGTCTGAGACCATCAAGTCATGGCTGACGAGACCGCGACCGGCGTGAACGGACCCCTGACGGTCCGCTACAACGCCATGCCCGGCACCAGCCACGGCGGCCGCCACCGCGCCGAGGCCGTCATCCCCGCCGCCGAGCTGACATGGCGCTTCTCGCGCTCGGCCGGCCCCGGCGGCCAAGGCGTGAACACCACGGACAGCCGCGCGGAGCTGTCCTTCGACCTGGCCGCGACCACCGCGCTGCCGCAGTGGCTGAAATCGCGCGCGTTCGAGCGCCTGGCCGGCCGGCTGGTGAACGGCGTGCTGACGGTGACGTCGAGCGAGCAGCGATCGCAGCTCCAGAACCGCGAGGCGGCCCGGGAGCGCCTGGCGCACGTGCTGGCCGAGGCGCTGGCTCCGCCGCCTCCGCCGCGGCGGGAGAAGAAGGTGCCTGCCGGGGCGACGCGGCGGCGGCTGGACAACAAGACGCGGCGCGGGCAGACGAAGCAGTTGCGGCGCCGGGTCGACGAGTCCTAAGGCGACGAGTCCTAAGGCGCGGTGCGATTGACTCTCTGCGCTTCTCCACATGCGGGGCACCACAGCGCTCGGGTCGCAGCAGCGGTTAAAACGACAAGCCAACCGCCACTCGCTTCCGCCAAGCACCTCTCGCCCCACGTCCGGCGCAGGGCGAAAGGCCGGAGCGGGAGCTACTCCCCCGCCGCGTCCTTCGAACCGTCCGCCGCCTTCTCCGCCGCGCCCTTCGGCCCGTCCTGCTGCTTCGGCACCTCGGCGACCGCCTCGGCGGTGCCGACCGTGGTCGAGGCCGCCGCCTGGGCCGCCAGCGCCGCGTCTTCGGCCTCGAAGTGGTCCTTGGCCCGGCCGAGCTGCTTGCCCATGTTCTTCAGCAGGGCCCAGAGGGCCACGCCGAGGGCGCACACGATCAGGAACGCGACCAGTCCCGGCTTCGTCTTGTCGAGGCTGCCGCCGCTGGCGAGCACCGGCTGGGCGGTTGTGAGCAATCCGGACACAGCGTTCATGCCCCGCAGTCTACGAGCACACTCCGGCGGGCTCGTGCACACCCTGCCCCGGAACGTCGGAGGCGGCCTTGGCGCACTGCTCCTTCTCGTATTCGCGCACGCCGGCGAAGAGATCGTCCTCCGGGAGTGTGGTGTCGATCACGGAGCGGGCCAGCTCGAAGTCCTCGGTCGGCCAGACCGCGCGGCGGATGTCGTTCGGGGTGCGGAAGAAGGGGCCTTCGGGGTCGATCTGCGTGGCGTGCGCCTTCAGCGCCGCGTCGCGGATCTCGAAGTACTCGCCGACCGGGACGCGGGTGGTGATCTCGCGCTGCGGCCAGTTCTGGCGCTCCTTGAGGAATTCCCAGTAGGGGGATTCCATGCCCCGGTCCAGGAGTTCCTGGTGCTCCGCTTCCAGGCGCGGCATGGACCAGGCCACGTCGTAGTAGAGCTTCAGGGGCTGCCAGGGCTCGCCGGCGTCCGGGTACTTGTCGGGATCGCCCGCGGCGTCGAAGGCGGCGACGGTGATCTTGTGGGTCATGATGTGGTCCGGGTGCGGGTAGCCGCCGTTCTCGTTGTACGTCACGATCACCTGCGGCCGCTGCTGCCGGATCAGCCTGACCAGCGGTTCGGCGGCGGTCTCGACGTCCTGGAGGGCGAAGCAGCCCGCAGGCAGCGGCGGCAGCGGGTCGCCCTCGGGCAGCCCGGAGTCGACGAAGCCCAGCCACTCCTGGCGGACGCCCAGGATCTCGCGCGCCGCGTCCATCTCCTTGCGGCGCACGTCGAGCAGGTTGGCCTCGATCTCGGCCTGCACGGCCGGGTCCTTCTTCAGCTGTGGGTTCAGGATGTCGCCCCGGGAGCCGTCAGTGCAGGTGACGACCAGCACATCCACCCCTTCGCGCACATAGCGCGCGGTGGTGGCCGCACCCTTGCTGGACTCGTCGTCCGGGTGCGCGTGGACGGTCATCAGGCGCAGTTCGTGCGTCACGGTGTTCCTCCATCAGTAGCCGCCCGAATATACTGACGCACGGATCCGACACTGCGCACATCCGAATCGCGCTCCGTCGACTGAAGGCCAGGTGAACCGCGTTGACGTCCGAGGTGCAGGACGAGGTGGTCGCGCGCTACGCGCGCTCCTCCGGCCTGTCCAGGCGCGGACGGGTCGCCCTGGGGGTCGCCGGAGTGCTCGCGCTGACCGGCGCGGTGTCGTACATCGGCCTCCAGCAGGCCACCCCCACGCTGACCGCGACCGTCCTGGGCTACCAGGTCTCCTCCGACCATGCCGTCGACGTGCGGTTCCAGGTGGACAACCGGAAGAGCGACCGGCCCGCGACGTGTACCGTGCGGGCCCGCGACTACGGCGGGAACGAGGTGGGGCGGCTCGACGTACCGGTCCCCGCCGGACCGCGGCAGGTGCTCTCCGCGACGATCCGGACCAGCAGCCGGGCCATCAGCGGCGAAGTTCTGGACTGCCAGCTCACCTAGCCCCGGCGGTCCACGGCTGATTAACCCGGCGTTATCCGTCCGTGCTCCTTGTTACGATCGCCATTCTGTGTCTGACTGAAAAGCGTGCGTGACTGTCCAGCACGGTCCCCTCAACTGAGTAGAACCCTAGGAGTACCCGTGACCCAGACCAACGACAGCGTCACCTGGCTGACCCAGGACGCCTTCGACCGGCTCACCGCCGAGTTGCAGCAACTGTCGGGACCGGGCCGCGTAGAGATCGCCCAGAAGATCGAAGCTGCTCGCGAAGAGGGCGACCTCCGCGAGAACGGCGGCTACCACGCGGCCAAGGAGGAGCAGGGCAAGATCGAGCTGCGCATCCGGCAGCTCACCCAGCTCCTGGAGCACGCCAAGGTCGGCGATTCCGTGGAGTCCGGCGTGGCGGTGCCGGGCGCGGTCGTGACCATCGCCTTCGACGGCGACGAGGACGACACGCTGACCTTCCTGCTCGGCTCGCGCGAGGACGCCGCCGAGAACATGGAGGTCTACTCGGCGCAGTCCCCGCTGGGCGGCGCGATCAACGGCAAGAAGATCGGGGAGCAGGCCGAGTACGAGCTCCCGAACGGGAAGCCGATGATGGTCAAGCTGCTGGACGCCAAGCCGTACTTGGGCTGAGGCGGCCGTCAGGAACGGCTCGGCGTCACGATCGGACACGATCGACACGATCGACACAGAGCGGCCCCCGGCGTGACGATCACGCGGGGGCCGCTTTGTCGTGTGCTCAGGGCCGTGGGCTGGGCGCCGTGGGCTCGGCGCCGCCGGCTCAGCCGGTGCTCGACGAGGCCTGCGTCGACGGCGAGGTCGGCGGCGTCGTCGGCGCCTGCGACGTCGTGCCCGTCGAGGTCGGCGGGCCGGGCTGGCTGGAGCTCGTGGTGGACGTCGGGCCGGTCGGCTGGCCGGTCCGGGAGCCGGTGGTGGTCGGGTCGGCCGAGGACGTCGACGTCCCGTACGCCGACGAGCGGGTGTACGACGGGTACGTCGAATACGTGTGGTGCGGGTAGCCGGTGTGCCCGTAAAGGCTGGTCGACGTGGGCACCGGCTCGGTCGGCGGCACGAGGTCGTCGGTCCCGGTGGTGGAGGTGGGCTGGTCGGTCTGCTGCGCCGGGTTCGACGCCGGACCGCCGCCGTCGGGGGATTTCCCCGACGAGCTCATCGCGAGCGCCACAGAGAGCCCTAGGAGGGCCGGCACTGCGACCGCCGCCGTGATGAGCGCCTTGCGCCGCATGTCCGGCCGCAGACCCCCGCCACGGCCGCCGAGGCCGGTCGACGCGCTCTGATAGGAGTCGGCCCCGCGGCGGCGCATCGGGGGCTCGTCGGCGGCGGCGCGGCGCGAGTGGCTGGCATGGCTGGCATGGCTGGTGTGGCCGGCTTGACCGCCGTGGCCCGCGTGGCCCGCGTGCCGGCCGCCGGAGTCGGTCATGGAGGCCGGGAGCTCGTCGTAGACCCGGGTGCCGTCCGGGAAGTCCGCGGCGTGGCCGCGACGCCCTCCGGAATCCGCCATCGGCGCTATTCGCTCGTCGTAGACGCGGGTGCCGTCGAAGTCCGCGGCGTGGCCGCCGCGGCCCCCGGAGTCCGGCATCAGCGCTGTGCGCTCGTCGTAGAGGCGGGTGGCGTCCGGCGCCATCGCCTCGGCCGACGGCATCGCGCTGAGCTGTGCGGTGTCCTCCAGCGCGCTGACGGGCTCGTACGAGGCGGGGTATTCGCTCTCGTACTCGCCCCGGCCGTACCGGGTGCCGAAGCCGGACGCGGCGCTCTCCCCGAACGCCGCGTCACGACCGTACCGGCCCCCGGAGCCGGCCTCGCCGTACAACCCCTCGCCGTAGGCCGCGGCCGCGGCAGCACCCCCGGCTGCCGCGTACCCGCCGCCCTCGGCCGCGGGCCGGCGACGGCGGCGCCCGCCGGAGTCGGTCAGCGTGTCCTCGTAGCCGCTCGGGATGCCCGTGTAACCGCCGTAAGTGCCCGCCGGGCCCGCTTCGGCGGCCAGGTCCTCGCCGACCTCGACCGGGCCGGCCAGCACGTGCCGCACCGCCTCGGCCATCTCGGCGCCGTTCGCCCAACGGTTGGTCGGGTCCTTCTCCAGCGCGTGCCACAGCACCTCGGCGGCGGGGGTGGCGACGTAGTCCGGCAGCGGCGGAGGCGGCTCGTGCATGTGCATGTACATCACCGCGGCGGTGCTGCCGGCCTGGAACGGCTGGCGGCCGGACAGCAGCTCGTAGCCGAGGATGCCGACCGCGTAGACGTCGGCCGCCGGGGTCGGGGTCTCGGCGTGGAAGAGCTCGGGCGCCAGGTACGGAACGGTGCCCATGAGCGCGTCGGCGGCGGTCAGGCCCAGCGACTCCGGGGAGCGCGCGATGCCGAAGTCGGCCAGCACCACGCCGCCGGAGGTGAGCATGACGTTCGCGGGCTTCACGTCCCGGTGCACGACGCCGGTGCGGTGCACGGCGCCCAGCGCGTCCAGCAGCGAGGCCAGCACCTTCATCGCGAACCGCGGCTCCAGCGCGCCGGTGCGGGCCAGGACCCGGTCCAGCGACTCGCCCTCGATGAACTCCATCACCAGGAACGCGGCACCGGGCGTGTCGGGATCCGTGGCGTCGGTGTAGCCGTAGTCGTAGACGCGGACGATGCCGGGATGGTCCATCATCGCCATCACCCGGGCCTCGGCCACGAACCGCGCGCGGAACGTCGGCGTGTCCAGCAGCGCCGGCAACACGATCTTCACCGCGACGGTGCGCCCCAGCACCAGATCGCGGCCCCGCCACACCTCACCCATCGAGCCGCCGCCGATGCGGTCGATCAGCTCGTACCGGTCGTTCAACACCTCGCCCGGTCTAGGTCCTGCCATCGGTCCCCCCTGCTGCTGTTTGTTGCGCCCCCTTTCCCCAAGAATAAGACGCTTGAACATCGGGGTCGGTTGCCGATGTGCTCGATCATGCCAGGATCGTGCTCGATTTCACGTCGAAACCGAGCGGTATTTGCGCACCGACAGGGGGACGAACACCATCAGAATCAGCAACGACCAGAACAGCGACACCCAGGGTGCGTGCGCGATCGGCCACGGCATCTTCACGGTCGGCTCATAACCATCGGGGTTTCCCCACAGTGATCGCAACGCCTGAACGGTGGCTGAGACCGGGTTCCAGTCCGCGACGTCCTGCAGCCACTGCGGCGAGATCTTGCGCGAGGGCACGAAGGCGTTGGACAGGAAGGTCAGCGGGAAGATCCAGATGAAGCCGATGGTGTTCGCGGCCTCGGGGGTGCGCACCGAGAGCCCGATCGTGGCGCCGATCCAGCTCATCGCGTAGGCGAAGAGCATCAGCAGCAGGAATCCGGCGAGCGCCTTGAGGATCCCGTCGTGGATGCGCCAGCCCACGGCCAGGCCGCAGGCGGCCATCACCAGCAATACGAACAGGTTCTGCAGCCAGTCAGCGGTGGTGCGGCCGGCCAGCACCGCCGAGCGCGAGATCGGCAGCGAGCGGAACCGGTCGATCAGGCCCTTGTGCAGGTCGTCGGCCAGGCCCACGGAGGTGGTCGCGGCGGTGAAGGCCAGCGTCTGCACGAAGATGCCGGGGAGCAGGAACTCTCGGTAGGCGGTCGTGCCGCCGGCGCCGGGGACCGGGATCGCGCCGCCGAAGACGAAGGCGAACAGCAGCACGAACATGATCGGCTGGATCGAGGAGAAGACGACCATCTCCGGGATGCGGGTCATCCGGCGCAGGTTGCGCAGGGTGACGACCCAGGCGTCGTGCAGGGTCATGAGCACGCCGTTCCCGCCGAGCGGGACCGGGGGCGCCAGACTGTCCGAGCTCATCGCACCGTCTCCTTCGGCTCGTGGCCCTCGTCGAGGCCTCGACGTTCGTCGTACTCGGCCCCGGACTGCCCGGAGCCACCCGTGCCGTCCTCGCCACCCGCGCCACCCGCGCCGCCCTCGCCGTCCTCGTCCTCCGTGGAGCGGCCGGTCAGCTGCAGGAACACGTCGTCCAGGGTGGGGCGGCGCAGCGCGACGTCGTCGATCTTGATGCCCAGGCCGTCCAGCTCGCGGATCGCCTCGACCAGCAGCTGCGCCCCGCCGGCGACCGGCAGCAGGATCTCGCGCGTGGGCTCGTGCACCCGCGGCGCGGCCGTCCCCATCCGGCCCAGCAGCTCGGCGGCCTCGCCGAGCCGGTCCGGATCGGAGACCACGATCTGCAGCCGCTCCCCGCCGATCTGCGCCTTGAGCTGGTCGGCGGTCCCGCGCGCGATCACCTTGCCGTGGTCCACCACGGCGATGGAGTCGGCCAGCCGGTCGGCCTCCTCCAGGTACTGCGTGGTGAGCAGCAGCGTCGTCCCGCCCTTCACCAGCCCCGCGATCACGTCCCACATGGCGATGCGGGTCCGCGGGTCCAGCCCGGTGGTCGGCTCGTCCAGGAAGATCACCGGCGGCTTCACCACGAGCGCGGCGGCCAGGTCCAGCCGCCGCCGCATACCGCCGGAGTACGTCTTCGACGGCCGGTCGGCGGCATCGGTGAGCGCGAACTCCTCCAGCAGCTCCCCGGCCCGCTTCAGGGCCGCGGCCTTCGGCATGTGATAGAGCCGCCCGACCATGGCCAGGTTCTCCCGGCCGGTGAGGTTCTCGTCGACGGCCGCGTACTGCCCGGACAACCCGATCGCCCGCCGCACGTCGTTCGGATGCCGCAGCACGTCGATCCCCAGCACCCGCGCGCTGCCTGCGTCCGGCTTGAGCAGGGTGGTCAGCACGCGCACGGCGGTGGTCTTGCCCGCGCCGTTCGGCCCGAGCAGACCCAGGATGGTGCCCTCGGGCACCGCGAGGTCCACGCCGTCGAGCGCGCGGACCTCCTTGGTCTTCTTTCCTCCGCCGTAGATCTTGACCAGACCCTCGGCCTCGATTGCTGCCATAGAAAAGACCGTAGAGGAGGGGTCCGACAGCAGGTGTTCGGATGTTCACGGTTGGTGGGCCGAATGGATGAATTCCCGGTGCCTCAGAGTGCGAACAGAGATGCGCTACTCTCCGTTCGCCGCGGTCATGGCGACGACGGCGTTTCCGGGGAGGGATTCCAGACCACTATGCGCAGCTTCCAGCGGACTTTTCTGCTCGCCACGTCGGTGGCCGCCGCGGCGGCGGCCGTCGGCACCGCGCCCGAGGCCGAGGCCGCGACGCCGCACGCGGGCCAGGCGCCTGTCGCTTCGTGCGGTAAGGCGCCGGTTGCGCCCCCGCAGTCCGGATCAGCCCTGGCCGTGACGCCCGATGTCAACGGAACGGTCTCGTTGATCGGCCAGGCCGCGGCGACCATGAAGGCGCCGGTGACGTACCGCTTCCACTTCGGGGACGACGCCCCGGACGTCACCCAGGCCACCGGCCGGGTCGAGCACTCCTACGGATTCAACGCCGAGTTCTACCCGACGGTCACCGTCACGGACGCCACCGGGACCTCGGCGACCAGCGCTGTGTGCAGGCTGTGGGTCGACTCGGTGAAGGACTCCGTACACCGGTACGCCGGCGACGACCGGTACCTCACCTCATCGGCCGTGTCGCAGTCCCTGTGGGCCGACGCGGGAGGCGACACCGCCGCCACCCCTACCGCCGTCACGGCACGCCGCCCGGCCAAGGCCGTGGTGCTGGCGTCGGGGGAGGGCTTTGCCGACGCGCTGGCCGGCGTCCCACTGGCCGCGTACAAGCAGGGCCCGTTGTTGCTCACCTCGCCGACCGGTCTGACGAAGACCACTGAGGACGAGATCAAGCGCGTCCTGCCGAGCGGCGGGACGGTCTACGTCCTCGGCGGGCAGGCGGCGGTCTCCTCCGCGGTCGACGCGCAGCTGCACGCCGACGGCTACCAGGTGACGCGCTACGCCGGGAAGGACCGCTACGGGACGGCGATGAAGATCGCCACATCAGGACTGGACAATCCGGCCTCGGCGATCGTGGTGACCGGGAACGACTTCGCCGACGCGCTGGCCGCCGGCCCCGCGGCCACCGGCGACAATCTGAGCGCGCAGGGCAAGCCCGCGGCGATCCTGCTGTCGAACGGCGCCACGATCACCGATCCGGCCACTGCGGCCTTCGTCATGGCCCGGATGGTGCCCTTCTCCGGGCCGGAGACAACCTCGCTCACCAGCCATGTCGTTGCCCTCGGCGGCCAGGCCTTCTGCGCGGTGCAGGTCCTTTCTTCCAAGCACGCTCCCTATCCGTGCTTCGATACGAACGCCGGCAGCGGACTCGTGTTCGCGGAAACCGTGGACGGCAAGGCGTTCGAAGCCGTGATCGGCAAGGACCGTTACGAGACCGCCGCCGACACCGCCTCTCTCTTCTTGTCCAGCCATTTGCTGCCCGACCCGCCCGGCAGCTCGAATTTCGAGCAGGACAACCAAGGCCTGTTCGGCCTCGCCTCCGGCACCACCTACGCCGACGCCCTTACCGGCGGCGCCGCGATGGCCGTCGAGCACGCGCCGATCCTGCTGACCGCACGGGATTACTTCCCCGAAGCCACCGCCAAGTACAACGCCAACATGACCGGCCACCCCGCGCCGAACACCTTCGACGCGGACGTGTTCGGCGGCCCGGCCGCGATCGCCCAGAGCCTCCAGGACGCCCTGAGCGCCACGATCCGCCCCTGACACAAGAAATCGGCGCCGTCGGAGCCGCTCCTCAGAAAGAGGTCGGCTCCGGCTGATACCCCGCCGCCCGCAGCCGCGAGATCAGCGTCTCGGCGTGCGCGATCCCCCGCGTCTCCAGCTGCAGCGCCACCTCGACCTCGCCGAAGGCCAGCGACGGCCGGGTCCACAGGTGCTCGATGTCCATCACATTCGCGTCCGCCTCGCCGAGTTCGCTCAGCAGCTTCGCCAGCGCGCCGGGGCGGTCGGGGATGCGCAGCCGCAGGGCCAGGAAGCGGCCGGCGGCGACCAGGCCGTGCCGGATCATGCGCATCATCAGCAGCGGGTCGATGTTTCCGCCGGAAAGCAGGGCGACCACCGGGGCGTCGAAGGCGCGGGCGTCGTCCATGACCGCCGCGACGGCCGCCGCGCCGGCCGGCTCCACCACGAGCTTGGCCCGCTCCAGCAGCGCCAGCATGGCCTTGGACAGCGACTCCTCGGAGACCACGCGGATCTCGTCGACCAGCCGGGTGATGAGGTCGAACGGCACGTCGCCGGGCCGGCCGACGGCGATCCCGTCGGCCATCGTCGCCATCCCGGCCAGCTGCACCGGCTTGCCGGCGGCCATCGAGGGCGGATACGCCGCGGCCCCGGCCGCCTGCACGCCGATCACCCGCACGTCCGGCCGGACCGCCTTGACCGCCGCGGCCACCCCGGCCAGCAGCCCGCCGCCGCCGACCGAGACCACGATGGTGCGCACCTCGGGGCACTGCTCCAGGATCTCCAGCCCGACCGTGCCCTGCCCGGCGATCACGTCGGGGTGGTCGAAGGGGTGGATGAAGGTGGCGCCGGTGTCGGTGGCGAAGGCCCGCGCCGCGATCAGCGCCTCGTCCACGGTGTGCCCGGCGAAGCGCACGTGCGCGCCGTAGGCCTCGGTCGCGGCCACCTTCGGCAGCGGCGCGCCCTCGGGCATGAACACCGTCGACTTGCTCTCCAGCAGCGAGGCCGCCAGCGCCACGCCCTGCGCGTGGTTGCCGGCGCTGGCCGCGACCACGCCGTTGGCCCGCTCGGCCGGCGTCAGGTTGGCGATCCGCACGTAGGCGCCGCGGATCTTGAACGACCCGGTCCGCTGCAGGTTCTCGCACTTGAAGTGGACATGTCCCCCGACCCGCTCGGAGATGCTCCGGGAGCCCTCCAGCGGGGTCCGCCGCGCCACGCCTTCCAGCAGGTCACGGGCCCGCTCGACGTCTTCCAGGGTCACAGTCGCCGTTGACATGATCCCAGTCTGGCAGGTCGGGGCGCCGGACCACGAGCCCTCTCCCAAACTACTTGCATGGCGCATGCATCCAGGTATATGCTTGCAGCAACCAAGCATTCAGAATCAGCAGCCGGAGACGAGAAGACCGATGAGCGGCGAGCCTCTGACCGACGAGGAGTACAGCGAGCTCGGCAAGACGATGGGCATGCTCTTCCAGCGCATCATGCGGGCCCGCAAGGAGCCCGAGGGCGGGCAGATCGCCGCGCTGGGGATGCTGTCGAAATGCGGCCCGGTGCGCTCCAGCGACCTGGCCAAGGAACTGTTCCTGGACCAGTCGACGGTCTCCCGCCACGTCGCCCATCTGGAGGCGGACGGCCTGGTCGAGAAGGTCGCCGACCCCTCCGACGGCCGCGCCACGCAACTGCACGTGACCGAGCTCGGCCAAAAGCACATCCAGGACTTCTGGCAGAAGCGCATCGACGCCATGCGTGAGGGCTTCAACCACTGGGACCCGCAAGATCTGCGGACCCTGAAACAGCTGATGACCCGCTACGTCGAGGACTTCAGCGCCATCGTGGCCAAGAACGCCGAAGCAAAGAACGGCCCCACAACGGAAGACGGAAATCGCGAATGAGTGAGACCACCGAAATACCCGATAAGACCGCGAGCCCTCAGGCACCACAGGTAGCCGAGGGCTCCACCATGAGCCACAAGCAGATCCTGGTGGTCTTCGGCTCGCTGATGCTGGGCCTGTTGCTGGCCTCGCTGGACAACACCATCGTCAGCACCGCGATCCGCACCATCATCGGCGACATCGGCGGCCAGAACGGCCTGGCGCGCATGCCGTGGGTGACCACCGCCTACGTGCTGGCGTCCACCGCCGCCACCCCGATCTACGGCAAGCTCTCCGACCTGTTCGGCCGCAAGCCGCTGTACATGACGGCGATCGCGCTGTTCCTCACCGGCTCGGCGCTGTCCGGCTTCTCGCAGAACCTCAACGAGCTGATCGCCTTCCGCGCGCTGCAGGGCCTGGGCGCCGGCGGCATCATGGGGCTCACGTTCGCGATCGTCGGCGACGTGGTCCCGCCCCGCGAGCGCGGCAAGTACCAGGGCCTGTTCGGCGGCGTGTTCATGCTGGCGATGGTGGCCGGGCCGCTGCTCGGCGGCATCTTCACCGAGCACAGCTCGATCCTGGGGATCACCGGCTGGCGCTGGGTCTTCTACGTGAACCTGCCGATCGGCATCCTGTCGCTGTTCATCATCAGCGCGGTCCTGCACCTGCCCAAGCGGCGGGTGAAGGCGACCATCGACTACGTAGGCGCCGCACTCGTCGTGGCCGGCGTCGTCTGCCTGCTGCTGGCGGCGCAGATGGGCGGCCAGCAGTACGCGTGGGGCTCCCCGGTCATCATCGGCCTGGCGGTGGCCGGCGTCGTGGTGCTGGTGGCGTTCGTCATGTGGGAGATCCGCACGCCGGAGCCGATCCTGCCGATGCGCCTGTTCCGCGGCGACGTCTTCCGGGTCTCCAGCGTCATGGGCTTCCTCATCGGCATGGTGATGATGGGCGCGATGATGTACATCCCGTTCTACTTCCAGGTCGTGAACGGCGACAGCCCGACCAAGGCGGGCCTGCGGATGCTGCCGATGATGGTCGGCCTGCTGACCACCTCGATCAGCTCCGGCCGGGTCATCAGCCGGACCGGGCGCTACCGCTTCTTCCCGATCGCCGGCATCGCGGTGACCACCATCGGCCTGGGGCTGATGACCACCATGAACGAGAACACCAACTTCGCGGTCGCCGGGCTGTTCATGTTCATCGTCGGCCTGGGCCTGGGCGCCACGATGCAGGTGCTGATCCTGGCGGTGCAGAACGCGGTCGAGATGAAGGACATGGGCGTGGCGACCACGTCGAGCACCTTCTTCCGCTCGCTGGGCCAGACCTTCGGCGCGGCGATCATGGGCGCGATCCTCACCAACCAGCTGACCAGCCACCTGAAGACCAACGCCGGTCCCGGCGCGGCCCTGGCGCCGGTGCGCGACCACGGCATGGAGATCCTGCAGAGCGAAGGCGCGATGGCCAAGCTGCCGCAGCCGGTGCAGCACGTGCTGATCCACTCGTTCACGCAGGCGCTGTCCACGGTGTTCCTTGTCGGCGCGGTGCTCAGCCTGATCGCCTGGTTCGCCAGCTGGTTCCTGAAGGAGCACAAGCTGCGCTCGATGTCCCCGGCGGACGCGCGCAAGGCGGCGGGTCCGGGTGCGGATTCGTCGGACGTGGAGGCTCCGGCCCTCGCACACTGAGGTCCTTTTTGCGGACTCAATATTTAGTGCGCACAACTAAGAACGCTGCGGCCGCCGCCCCCGGCGTCCCGGGGGGGGGGCCCCGCGGTGGTGGCCGTGGGGGGGGGGTGGGGGGCGGGGGGGGGGTTTTTAGGGCCGCCGGGGGGGGGGAGCCAGGCCGGGTTGTTGGCGTGACAG
>NZ_JBGCCU010000052.1 GCF_041261445.1 Catenulispora sp. EB89 | reverse complement strand
ATCCGCCCGGCCTACGGCAACGAGCCCGACCCCAGGTGCTACCCGGCCTGGCTTCGTCAGCGCATCGAGTCGGTCAACCAGTCCTTGAAGCACCCACTGGGGATCGAACAGCCCGGAGCCCACCGGCCCGACGGACTGTTCACCCGCATCGTGCAGCGCCTACTCGCACTCAACGCCGCCATCTGGCACAACTGGCTCATCGGCGCCAACCACAAACGATCCCTCACCGCCTACGGCCACTAACCACGCCACACCCCCGCCACCAACCCACATCAGTCATCTAGAGGACCCGTCGCGGAGCCGGTGGTCCATGCGACCGCTACGATCGACGCGCGAATCCGGGGAGAGCGAGGGGGCGGCCGGTGGACGAGGACGAAGACATCGAACCGGCGTGGCCGGGATGGCGTTCCATGGTCTCGGGCCGAGCCGGTGTGATCGCGGTGGTGCTGCTGATCGTCGGCGGCTACTTGGCGTTCAGCCTCGTGCGGCAGCAGGCGCAGTACAACTCGCCAGCGCACACGCAGACGGTTTGCGTTCCGCTCGGCGATTCGTCGGGGACCGCTCCCGCTGTGGAACCGACCGAGCTCTGCGTGACCGGGCACCAATGACGTGACCGGCCGCGAATGACGTGTCCGGCCGCGAATGACGCTGCCGACTACGCCGAGGCCGACGTCGGTGTGTCCGTTCCGCCCCCGCTGACGGTTGCAGCGTTCTCGGCCGTCGCGGTTGCCTCCGCTGCCTCTCCGGTCCCCGGAGTTCCCGAGGTCCCCTCTGCCCCCTCCACTCCCTCCGCCACCACCGGTTCGGCGATCTGCTGCCGCCGCCGGTGCCGCAGGATGCCCCAGCCGGCGCGGGCGGCGCTGCCGACTTCGCGGCCGACTTCGGTGCCGCCGTGGCGGGCGGCGAGGACGGCGGCGCGGGCCAGGGGCATGCGGGCTTCGCCGCGGGCCGGTTCGAGGGTGTCGGGTTCGCCGGTTTCGGCGTCGGGCCAGCGGCCGATGGCGGCGGCGATCGAGGGGAGCAGGGCCATGGAGGCTGCCGCGTAGCCTTCGGCGCTGGGGTGGAAGCGGTCCGGGCCGAACATGTCCTCGGGGCGGGCGTCGAATTCCGGGCCCAGCAGGGAGCCCAGGGAGACGGTGCGGCCGCCCGCGGAGACGACCGCCATGGTCTGCGCTGCGGCGAGCTGCCTGGACCACCGGCGCGCCAGGCGCCGCAGGGGCTGCGCCACGGGGCGGATGGTGCCCAGGTCCGGGCAGGTGCCCACGACGACCTCGGTGCCGGCGGCGCGCAGTCGGCGGACGGCGTCGCCCAGGAAGCGGACCGACTCCGCCACCTTGACGCGGTGCGTCACGTCGTTGGCGCCGATCATGATCATGGCGACGTCCGGGGCCCTGCCGTCCGGCCCGCCGGTCAGCACTCGCTCCAGCTGCCAGCCCAGGTCCGAGGACTGGCCCCCGACCTTCGCCACGTTGTGCAGCCGCACCGGCGTGCCGGCGGCCTCGGCCAGCCCGGACGCCAGCATCGCGCCGGGGGTGCGGGCGGACTCGGTCACGCCGTACCCCGCCGCGGAACTGTCGCCGAGGACCGCGATGCGGATCACCTCGACGCCCGGCGCGGCGTACCACGCGCCGTAGACGCCGTCCGCGCGCGGCGGATCCCCCTTCGCGGGGCCGATGGCGCGCCGGGCGAGTTTCGCCTCGGCGACGATCAGTCCGATGGCGCCGCCGGTGAGGACCCCGATCCCCCCGCCGCTCAGTGCGGCGGCAGCGGCGACACGCTTGGCGACACCCAGCCTCGTGAGCCCGGTCATCGTCGGCACACCTCCTGCAAGCCTCTTCTGAAGTATGTCCGCCGTTCCGCCGACCTTACCCCGCGCCCTGTTGGCTACGGAGAGAAGGCTGTGCGACGTACCCTGTAAAGCACCGAACGACCACCGTAAATTGCCGGTTCCCAGATCTTCCGGATCCCAGAGAAAGCGGAGACACCGCCGATGAAGTACGCCGAGTCCATGGTCGATCTGGTGGGGGACACCCCGCTGGTGAAGCTGAACAACGTCACCAAGGGACTCCAGGCGACTGTTCTCGCCAAGGTCGAGTACTTCAACCCCGGCGGGTCGGTGAAGGACCGGATCGCGCTGCGGATGATCGAGGCGGCGGAGCGTTCCGGCGCGCTCAAGCCCGGCGGCACCATCGTGGAGCCCACTTCCGGCAACACCGGTGTGGGATTGGCCATCGTGGCGCAGCAGAAGGGCTACAAGTGCGTCTTCGTCTGCCCGGACAAGGTCTCCACTGACAAGATCAACGTACTGCGTGCGTACGGCGCAGAGGTCGTCGTGTGCCCCTACGCGGTCGCCCCGGAGCACCCGGACTCCTACTACAACGTCTCCGACCGCCTGGTCCGCGAGATCCCCGGCGCCTGGAAGCCCGACCAGTACTCCAATCCTGAGAACCCGGCCTCGCACTACCACTCCACCGGCCCGGAGCTCTGGGAGCAGACCGACGGCCGGATCACGGCGTTCGTCGCCGGCGTCGGCACCGGCGGCACCATCTCCGGTACCGGCCGCTACCTCAAGGACGTCTCCGAGGGCGCCGTGAAGGTGATCGGCGCCGACCCCGAGGGCTCGGTCTACTCCGGCGGCAGCGGCCGTCCGTACCTGGTGGAGGGCGTCGGCGAGGACTTCTGGCCGACCGCCTACGACCGCACCGTGGCCGACGAGATCATCGCGGTGTCCGACAAGGACTCCTTCCTGATGACCCGCCGCCTGGCCCGCGAGGAGGGCCTGCTGGTCGGCGGCTCCTGCGGCATGGCCGTGGTGGCGGCCCTGGAGTACGCCGCGCGGCTCGGGCCGGACGACGTCGTCGTGGTCCTGCTGCCGGACTCCGGCCGCGGCTACCTGTCGAAGATCTTCAACGACGACTGGATGGCCGACTACGGCTTCCTGAACCCGGGCACCGAGGAGCCGACCGTGGCCGAGGTGTTCGCGCGCAAGGGCCAGGGCCTGCCGGACCTGGTCCACATGCACCCGCACGAGACCGTCGGCGAGGCGATCGAGACGCTGCGCGAGTACGGCGTGTCGCAGATGCCCGTGGTCAAGGAGGAGCCGCCGGTGATGGCCGCCGAGGTGATCGGCTCCATCGTCGAGCGGGACCTGCTGCGCGCGCTGTTCTACGAGAAGGCCTCGCTGGAGGACCGCCTCGACGAGCACATGTCCGCGCCGCTGCCCCAGGTCGGCTCCGGCGAGCCGGTGTCGGCGCTGGTCACCGCGCTGGAGGCGGCGGACGCCGCGGTGGTGCTGGTCGAGGGCAAGCCACAGGGCGTGGTGAGCCGCCAGGACCTCCTCGGGTTCCTCGGGCACGACGCGTCGGTCTCGCTGGGCAGCTGAGCCTCACCGCCCAAACAAAGCCTCGCCTGCCGACCAGCGGAGCCTCATCCGCCGGCTGGCGGGCCTTCACCCACCGACCAGCGGAGCGAGCGACACCCCCAGGTGCAGCCGCAACCGGTCTCGACCGTCAGCCAGGTCGAGGCCGGTGATCCTCTCGATCTTCTCCAGCCGGTGGTAGAGCGTCTGCCGGTGGATGCTCAGCGCGGCGGACGTGTGCTGCGCGCTTCCCGCGTGGTCCAGGTACGTCTGTACGGTGACGAGCAGATCCGGTTCCTCCAGAAGCCGCCGCACTGCGGGATCCACTACCGCGTCCCTGAGCTCCCTCTGCGGACCGCAGGCGAGAAGCCGGTAGATCCCCAGATCCGCCCACACCGCCGTCGGCCGGAACGCCGGAACCGCCCGCCCGACGCGCACCGCGAGCCGCGCCTCCCGCCAGCTCGCCCGGGCCTCGGCCAGATCCTCGCGCGGCGCGCCGATCCCCACTAATACGTCGTCCCGCGCATCGCTCTCCAGACGTTCTCTATAGAGCTCCAGTGCGCGCTCCGCGATATCGGCGACGGAGTGTGGTTCCGGAACCAGCAGGCTGATGTGATCCGTCTCCCGGGCCGCCAGTACCGACCGCGGAAGCCGCCACAGGTTCAGCGGGACGGACTGCCAGTCCTGAGTCCGCGTCTCCAATACGACGACCGTGATTCTCCGTCCCCGGTCCACCAGCCCCAGCTCGGAGATCTCCTCGGCGGCCTGCTCCGCGACGGCGCGCTCAGGGGACAGCAGGTTCTGCAGACGCTCCTCGGTCCGCTCTCTGACCCGCGCCTGTTGCGCCAACAGTGCGCCGGCTCTGGACGCTTCGTACATAGCGCTCGCGAGCAGTGCGTCGTCCAGGTGGCCGTCCTCGTCGAGCAGCCACACGTACCCGTACGTCACGCCGTTCCACCGTGCCGGCAGACACACCCGCGGCAGCACCCCGTGCTCCGGATCGGCCGGCGTCCGCACCGGCCGCTCGCTCCGGGCGATCCCGAACCCCTCGAACCAGGCCCGCACCTCCGGCGTCGACCGCCGCTGCAGGATCGAGCGCTGGCGGATGACGTCCAGGCCGCCGGACTGGGAGGCGAACGCCACCAGGTCGAAGTCCCGGTCCTCCAGCGTCGCCGAGGACGAGGCGAGCTGGGAGATGAAGTCGACGAGGTCCTGCAGCTGATCGGTGGTCGGGGTCGCCATCAGACAAGTGTATGACGAAATCGGGCAATGATCGTGGCAGTCGTCTATATCCCCGCTGGACAGACGGACTTACCGTCATCCCAACAGACTCGCCACACCGCTGCGCCACCAGGTGCGCCACCAGGAAAGACAGGCCCGCCATGCTCAGCCAAACGCTTCTCGCCGCCTCTCGCAGCGCCAAGATGCGCGGCGTGATCACCGGGGTCCCCCTGACCCGCCGCGTGGTCGACCGGTTCGTCGCCGGCGACAACCTGGACCAGGCCAGCCTGGTCATCAGCGACCTGGTCGGCGAGGGGCTGGCGGTCACCGTGGACCGGCTCGGCGAGGACACCCTGGACGCCGCCGCCGCGGCCGCCACCCGCGACGCCTACCTGGAGATGCTCAAGCGCTTCGCCGACCTTGGGATCGCGCACCGCACCGAGGTCTCGCTCAAGCTCTCCGCGCTCGGCCAGAAGCTCCCCAAGGACGCCGAGAAGATCGCGCTGGAGAACGCTATAGCGATTGCCGAAGCGGCGCGCGACGCTGGCACCACCATGACGCTGGACATGGAGGACCACACCACGGTCGACGCCACCCTGGGCGCCCTGCGCGAACTGCGCGGAGAGTTCCCGTGGGTCGGCGTCGCGATCCAGGCCGCGCTGTTCCGCACCGAGGGCGACATCACCGACCTGGCCACCGCCGGCTCCCGGGTGCGGCTGGTGAAGGGCGCGTACATGGAGCCCGCCTCCGTCGCGCACCAGGAGAAGCACGAAGTGGACAAGGCGTACGTGCGCGCCATGAAGACCCTGATGCGCTCCTCGGCCTACCCGATGATCGCCAGCCACGACCAGCGCATGATCGACATCGCGCACGCGTTGGTCGCGGAGACCGGCCGCAAGCAGGACACCCACGAGTTCCAGATGCTGCACGGCATCCGGACCACCGAGCAGCACGCCCTGGTTGCCGGCGGCGACACGATGCGCGTGTACGTGCCCTTCGGCGACGACTGGTACGGCTACTTCATGCGCCGCCTGGCCGAGCGCCCGGCCAACGTCATGTTCTTCCTGAACTCGCTCGTCAAGCGCTGACCGAGCCCAGAGCACATCCCGACGAGCCCAGAGCACCCACAGAGGGGACAACCAGTACCGCCATGGATGCCATCACCCACACCCCCGCCCCGGTCAACGAGCCGGTCCGCGCCTACGCCCCGGGCTCGGCCGAGCGCGAGTCGCTGCAGCGCCGCGTCGCCGAGATCGCGGCCGAGCGCCACGAGCTGCCGATGACGATCGCCGGGCGGCGCCGGATGGCCTCCGGCGAGCGCGTCGAGGTCGTCCAGCCGCACAACCACAAGCACGTCCTCGGCGACACCGCCAACGCCTCGGCGGCCGACGTCACGGACGCGGTCGCGGCGGCCAAGGCGGCGGCCCCGGCGTGGCGCGCGCTGCCCTTCGACGAGCGCGCGGCGGTCATCCTGCGCGCGGCGGACCTGCTGTCCGGCCCGTGGCGCGACACCGTCAACGCCGCCACCCTGCTCGGCCAGTCGAAGTCGGCGCAGCAGGCGGAGATCGACAGCGCCTGCGAGCTGATCGACTTCTGGCGCTTCAACGTGCACTTCGCGCGGCAGATCCTGGCCGAGCAGCCACCGGCGAACTCCGCCGGGGTCTGGAACCGCACCGACTACCGGCCGCTGGACGGCTTCGTCACCGCGATCACCCCGTTCAACTTCACCGCCATCGCCGGCAACCTGCCGACCGCGCCGGCGCTGATGGGGAACACCGTGGTCTGGAAGCCCTCGCCGACGCAGCAACTGGCCGCGCAGTACACGATGGAGCTGCTGGAGGCCGCCGGGCTCCCGGCCGGCGTCATCAACCTGGTCACCGGCGACGGCCTGGCGGTCAGCGAGGTCGCGCTGAACGACCCCGGGTTCGGTGGTCTGCACTTCACCGGCTCCACCAAGACGTTCAAGACCCTCTGGCGCCAGACCGCGGAGAACCTGGACGTCTATCGTTCCTACCCGCGGATCGTGGGCGAGACCGGCGGCAAGGACTTCGTCGTCGCGCACCCCAGCGCCGACCCGGCCCCCCTGGTCACCGCGCTGGTCCGGGGCGCGTTCGAGTACCAGGGGCAGAAGTGCTCCGCGGCCTCGCGCGCCTACATCCCGCGCTCCCTGTGGGAGTCCGGCGTGCGGGAGCAGCTGGCCGACGTCACCGGGACCATCACCTACGGCGACGTCACCGACTTCTCCTTCTTCGGCGGCGCGGTGATCGACCGGCGGGCCTTCACCAAGCACAGCGACCTGTTCGCGCGGGTCCGTGCCGAGGGCAAGGTCGAGATCCTCGCGGGCGCCACGGCGGACGACTCGCAGGGCTTCTTCGTGCAGCCGACGGTCCTGGTCGGCGACGACCCGCACCACGAGATCTTCACGGACGAGTTCTTCGGTCCGATCCTCGCTGTGCACGTCTATGACGACGCGCGCTATAGCGAAGTCCTGGAACTGGTCGACAGCTCGACTCCCTATGCGCTGACCGGCTCCGTGTTCGCCACGGACCGCGCGGCCGTGGAGGAGGCGCACAACAAGCTGCGCTTCGCCGCCGGCAACTTCTACGTCAACGACAAGCCGACCGGCGCGGTCGTCGGCCAGCAGCCGTTCGGCGGCGGACGGGCCTCCGGGACCAACGACAAGGCCGGCTCCGCGCAGAACCTGCTGCGCTGGCTGAGCCCGCGCACGGTCAAGGAGACCTTCGTGCCGCCGGTCGACCACCGATACCCCCACATGGGCTGACAGCCTCCCTCGGCATCCAGCCCGCTGCTGCTCCGTTCTCAGGAGCTCGCGAGAGCTCCTAAGAGCAGCAGCCTCCGCCGCAGCATCCGCCAGCGTTGCCGGATGCTGCGGCGGACTTGTTCCCGCCGCCGACGTTCACGGCGACCGCGGAGATCAGCTTGACGGTGTCGTCGTGGCCCGCGGGGCACACGGCAGGCGCGGACGCCTCCGCCATCGGACGAGAGAGTTCAAAGGTGTCGCCACAAGCGCGACAGCGGTATTCGTAACGGGCCATGCACCGCATCATAAGCGCTAAGTGATTTCCGCCTAGTGTCGGAAAAGGGTCTATTAAGATCTTCACAGAGGTTTGCGTTATCTGGTACGACACGCGATCCTATTTCGCATGTCGCACCGCTTGGGGTCGCTCATGGGTGTCTGTGGCATGGCCGCCTTTGCGTTCATGCCGCCTACGGTGCGAGCGGACGATGCCGTGCCCAAAGCCGCACCCCAATGGCCGCTCACCTACCTGAAGGCCGACCAGGTGTGGCAGCACACCAAGGGCGCCGGCGTCACGGTCGGTCTGGTGGACTCCGGAGTCTCGCCGCTCGGCGACACCCGCGACAACCTCCTCCCCGGCGCGGACTTCTCGCTCGGCTCGGACAGCACCGGCATCGCGCACGTCGACACCGACACGGACAGCCACGGCACCACGATGGCCGTCCTGATTGCCGGGACCGGCGCCGGAGACGGACTGCACGGCCTGGCGCCCGAGGCGAAGATCCTGCCGGTGCGCATGCAGCAGGAGACCGGCTCGGACCCGGTGCACATCGCCGACGCCATCAAGTTCGCGGTCGCCCAGCACGTCAAGGTGATCAACATGTCGCTCGGCACCGCGGACACCCCGGGGATGGCGGCGGCCGTGAAGCAGGCCGAGGCCGCGGACATCGTGGTGGTCGCCGCCGCCGGGAACTACGGGGCGGAGCACGTCATCATCCCGGCGGCCTATCCCGGGGTGGTGGCGGTCGGCGCGATCGACGAGACGGGTACCCGGTGGTCGGGCTCGTCCTACGGATCGCAGGTCGCCCTGGCGGCCCCCGGAGTGGGGATCCCTGTAGAGGATGCCAACGGAGTGCCGAAGACTGCGAAGGGCACCAGTGAGTCGTCCGCCTACGTGACCGCTTCCGTCGCGTTGGTCCGTGCGATGCATCCGGACTGGACCGCGGGGCAGACCATCCGCGCTCTCCTGGCGACCGCTACCAAGGCCGGCGGAGCGACCGGACTACAGCGCGACAACGCGTACGGATACGGCATCGTCAATCCGTTGGCCGCGCTAAGCGTTGGTGCACCGGTCGCCAAGGACAACCCGTTGCTCCCCGGTGCGGCTCCCCTGGCGGCTTCCCTCCCCGTGTCGGCTCCGATTCCGGCGCCTACGACGCCGGCTCCGGCGACAAGCGGTAGCGCCTCCTCCGCCACCCCTGCGCAGTCCTCTCCAGGGCACATGACCACAGAGGCTCTGAAGAACTCCACGAAGGCGGCCGCCACGGCCAAGGCGGGGCTGCTGCCTTCCCGCCGGGACAAGATCTTCGCCGCCGCCGCAGGGGCGGCGGTCCTCGGACTCCTGCTGTTGCTGCTGAACGGCTCGTTGAAGCGGAGAGCGCTGCGGAAGAACCGCGTGTGGCACTAAAGCGTGTTCCTAGGCAGGCCGCACAGTCGGTGGGAGAGTGAAGTAGTGGACCTGATTGCGCACTTCGAGAGGGAAACAACAGCTTTCCATCGAGCCGCCCTGATGGCGGCGCTGCCGGACGCCCCGCCGCCGGTCCCGTCGTGTCCGGACTGGACCACCGCGGATCTGGTGGGGCATCTCGGCCATGTGCACCGCATGGTGAACCACATCATCGTGGAGCGGCTGGAGACGCCTCCGCCGGACCGGAAGACGATGTTCACGGCTCCCGCCGACGCGACCGGCGAGGACCTGGCGGACTGGTTCGCCGAGGGTGCGACGGAGCTGGCCGCGACGTTCCGCACGACCGATCCGAAGACGGTCGTCTGGACCTGGGGCGGCGAGCCCGGCGTCGCCTTCTGGCTGCGGATGCAGGCCATCGAGGCGGCCGTGCACCGGTGGGACCTGGAGGGCGCGATCGGTTCTCCACAGCCTGTGGACGAAGAACTCGCGGCCGACGGCGTGGCCCGGTTCCTGGACGTCGTGCTGCCCTTCCGGCGCCGCACCGCGAAGCAGGTTCCGCCGATGAAGGGCGAGAGCTACCGCTTCCGCCAGACCGACGGTTCCGGCGCGTGGTCCATCGCGCTCGACCCGGACGGCCCGCGTCCGCTCGGCGACGACGAGGCGGCGGATGTGGAACTCGCCGGGACCGCGTCAGACCTCTTGCTGTTCCTGTGGCACCGCATTCCTGGAGAGCCGCTGGTAGCCGACGGAGATGCGAAAGCGCTACAGCGTTTCTTCGTATTGGTGCCGACGGTATAGCGGGCTATCGAGGACGGACCGCCATGGCCAGCAGGTACTTGTTCGTATAGCGGTTCTGGATTATGCGCGTCACCGGCCCGCCTAGTCGCGAATACCATGCGGCGGGCTGTGAGAACGCCATGACGGTGAACTCCACAAGCCCCTCCGTGCGCGTCGCGTAGAAGGCCTCGCGGCCGCGCTCCGGGTGCCCTGGCAACGTCTCGTAGGCGTACCCGGCGTGGTCCGCGCTGTCGAACTCCGCAGTGATGACGCGCAGGGGAGCGCGCAGCGGGATCACTCCGGCGACGCGCGAGATCAGCCGCGCTTCGAGACCGACCGCCGGTGCCGGCAGCGGCAGCGGCAGCGGCACCGGCATGGCCATGTCCTGGGTTTCGACCTCGATCCGCATCCCGGCCCCGAGCTGCGGCCCCCAGGCCTGGAGCATCGCCCGCGCGCGCTCGAAGGCGCGGTCCAGTGCCGCGTCCCGGGGATCGAAGGAGTGCGCGAGCGGGATCGAGCGGCGGAAGTAGCGGTAGCCGTCGGGAGTGGGGCCGAGTGCGGCGTCGCCGGGGTGCGGTGGCGATGTCATGAATCCGCCACTCTGCTCCGCGTCAGCTCCCGCTCTGCGGGGTGGTCACCTCGTCGTCGCGGCCCATCGCGATCAGCGCCAGGTTCCGCAGCGCGGTGTCCCCGGTGCGCAGGTAGTCGCTGTGGCCGCCCTTGCCGGCGTCGAACAGCCGCGCGCCGAACGCCGGGTCGACCGGGTCGTCGCCGAAGCCCACGGAGACGCCCAGCAGGTCCACCTGGACGTGCGGGACGTCCGCGATGCCGTCGCTGGTCCCGCGCCCGGCCCAGACCCGCGCCGTGGTGTTCAGGTCGGACACCGAGCCGACGCCCATGCCGGGGGAGCCGAACACCGCGATGTCCGTCACCTTCACGTGCGGCGCGGCCTGGCCGCACACCACCGAGCCGTAGCTGTGGCACAGCAGCGTCACCGGCGCGTTGTTGACCGTCTTGATCTGCGCCAGGAACGCCTTCAGCGCCTTCGCGCCGGTGTCCGCGTGGCCGAGCATGGCGATGTGCATGCTGTCCACGGCCGGCGGGTCGTAGCCGAGCCAGCCGATGACCGCCAGCGACTTGCCCGCACCCAGCTCCTGCGCCTGGTGGTACAGCGCCTCGGCGCCGACCCCCGGGCCCTTGGCGCTGTCGAAGTTGGACAGCGTGTTGCCCGCGCCGGGCACGACCACCGCGATCCGCTGGGCGTGCACCAGGTCGCCGACCACCTCGATGCCCCGGCCGTCGCCGGAGGGGTCGAAGGACAGGAAGTCACGGTTCGGAACCGCCAGGTTGCGCAGCGCGTGCGCCAGTGCCGGCTCCCCGCCGAACTGGGCCTCGTCGGCGGCCTTGGCCATGGCCGCGCGGTTCAGGTCGTAGCGTTCGGTCAGCGAGGAGGCACTGAGCGTGGGGAGCTTCGGCAGTGGACTGAAGGCGATCGCGGCGTGCGCGGGACCGCTGGTGACCAGAGCGGCACTCAGAGCGATGGACACTGCCAGCGTCTTGCGCGGGATGCTGTTCGGCATGATCTTGCCGGGACGCAAGTGGTCGATCTGCTCTCGCAGGCTGTGCGGCCACAACGCGGCCAGGCCGATGCGGGCGGAATCGAGCAGGCGCATCGCATCGGTTCCTTACAACTTAGGTGGGATTCAGGCGATCCTACGCGATCCGCGCAGTAGCACGGGACCGGCTCGCTTGATCGCCACTTGGAGAGAACCCGGTATCCGCGCACGGAAGATCCGGACTCGTGTAGCGATCATCTGGTGTTGATCGCGTTTTGTCGAGGGTCACGGAGCGTATATCGCTATGCGCCAAGTGACGGACGATCGGATCAGTCGAACAGCGACCGGGGCCAGGTCCGGCGGGCCCGGACCACGTCTGTTGTCACCGCCAGCAGGGTCAGCCGGGCCTGGAGGTAGATCCAGGCGAGCAGTCCCAGGACCAGTCCGAACACCCCGTAGAGCGTCGAGGCGTGGCGCAGCTGGTGCGCGGCGATGAAGCCGCCGAGGTACTGCAGACCCTGCCAGAACAGCGTGGTGAGGATCGCGGCGAGACGGAGGTCACGCGCGTCTACTTCCTTCGCGGTGGCGGTGCGCATGCCCAGCCAGAACAGCAGCGCGGTGAGCACGAACGAGGCGGCCAGCAGGGCGGCCCGCAGGCCGCCGGTGAAGACATGCCCGCTCGCCCACTCCCCGAGCGCCGTCATCACGGTCGTGGACAGCACCCCGAGCCCCATCGTCCCGATGATGCCGAAGCTGCGCAGCCAGTCTTGGGGGAACTTCGGCTGCCGGTCCTCCGGGACGCCCCAGAGCAGGTTCATCGCGTACTGCGCGGCGTTGGCCAGCCCCAGCGAGCCGATCGCGGTGACGACGATGGAGATCACCAGCGCGACACCGTTGCGGCCGAAGTCGTGGATGTTGCTCTTCAGCTGCTCGCCGATCACCGGGAAGTCGACGAGCGCGGAGTTCAGCACGTCCGTCTGCAGCTTCTTGTTCGACCGCAGGACGACGCCGAGCACGGTGGTGAGGATCAGCAGCAGCGGGAACAGTGAGATGAATGCGTAGAACGTCAGCATGGCGCCCAGATAGCCGGCCTTCACCACTTGCATCTCCCGGTACACCGCCACCGGGAACGCCAGCACGCGATGCCGTTGCTGGAAGCGGTCGACGCGGGCGGCCAGAGCACGCAGGAGGGACAAGAGCGCCATGCCCCTCATATAAGCACTGGTACGCGGCCGGTTTGACCACACCACGCGGACGGAGGGTGGACGCTCCGGGGAACGCCAGGGTGGCTGCGGACAGTTCGACGCCGGAGACTGTTCGCTACGCTCTTCGGCATGAAATTGCACGTCGGCTGCGCGATGTGGACGCTGGCGCCGTGGCAGGGACGGCTGCTGCCGCATCCCCTGCCGCCGCGCGAACGCCTCGCCGCCTATGCGACGTGGTGCAACGCGGTGGAGGGCAACACCACCTTCTACGCGACGCCGTCCCGCGCCACGGTTGAGATGTGGGCCGCGCAGGCCCCGGAGGACTTCCGCTTTCTGCTCAAGCTTCCTAAGCCGGTGACGCATGAACGACGGCTGGCTCCCGACGTATTCGCCCCTGAGGGCGCTCTCCATACGTTCTTTACGGCGATCGAGCCTCTGGGCCGTCATGCCGCTTTGTGGATCCAGCTGCCAGGATCTTTCGGTCCTGCGGATCTCCCGACGCTGGCTGCTTTCCTGAGCCGCGTTCCGCAGGGGTATCGCTATGCGGTGGAAGTACGCCATCCCGCCTTCTTCGAGAACCCACAGAGTGTGCAGGAGCTGGAGAAGCTGCTGACTGAGGCGGATGCGGAGTGGGTTCCGTTCGACACGACGGTCCTATACGAAACTCCGCCGAGCTCCGATGCCGAGCGTGAGGCGTGGACGAAGAAGCCGCGGCTTCCGCGCCGTACGCGTGCTCTGACGCGCTTTCCGGTTGTGCGCTATATCGGGCGTGATGATGCCGAGCTCACTGTCGAGGGATGGCAGCCGTGGGCCGACATCACCGCCGATTGGCTGCGGGAGGGGCGGTCGCCGACGGTGTTCATTCACACGCCGGACAACGCCGACGCCCCGGTGCTTGCTCGGCGGTTCCATGAGGATGTGCGGCGGCGGGTGCCGGAGGTGGAGGCTTTGGGGGAGCCGATGCCGGTGGGACCGCCGACGTTGTTCTGAGTTGCCTTTGCTCTGAGCTGGTGGCCTTGTCTGCCTGTGTCTTTTCTCTTCCGATCTACTCCGATCTACTCCGAGGCCAGGACGCAGATCACCGGCGGGCTGAGGGCCAGGGTCTCCGTGGTCATCCGCGTGAAGCCCGCGCTGCGCAACAGGTCCTCGACCCCTGTGGCTGCGGCGCGGGCCGTGTCCGCTGTCGCGCCGGGACAGCGGGGTTGCGAGGCGATGGCGATGCGGCCTTGGGGCGTGAGTCGTCGGCGTAGCTCCGTGAGCTGGTCGACAGGTGCGGGCCAGAACCCGAGGGAGTTGACGGCGAGGATGGCGTCGAAGGGGCCGTCGAACGATGCCGGGAGCTGATCGACCGGCGCCCGGACCAGGGTGACACGGCCGGCGCGGATCGCGGCGGCGTTGCGCCGGGACGCCTGGCGGAGCATCACTGCGGAGTGGTCGACGCCGTAGACGTGCCCGGCGCCGCTGCGCACCAGTTGTCGGCACAAGGACGTCACGCGGTGTCCCCACTTCGACGCCGGGATCAGGGCGCGGCTGGCCGGTCAGTCACTGGCGCAGGCTCATCGGGAGCTGCACGCCGCGGCCGTCCCGGCTCCGGTGGACACACAGCCGCCTCGCCCATGAACGAGTCATGAGCGAGGCGGCGGGGTTGTCTGCTCTGTCGCCTACTTGATGCAGGTGATCGAGGAGATCTTCATCGTGCTCGCGTCCAGGACGAGCGTGAACTTGCTCAGCTCCTGGCCCGGGTTGTCCGGGTGCCACTGCCGCCAGGTCACCATGTTGAAGGTGATCTTGGAGCCGGAGGTGGTTCCGGTCGAGTTGTCCGCGGTCTCGACCGAGCCGGGGACCGTGCTGCTGCACAGCAGCGGAACGGTGCCGGTGCCGTTCCAGGCCGTGGTGAAGGCGGCGTCCGAGACGAAGGACGAGCGGATGGCGGCCTGCGGGTCCACGCCGAGGGACTTCTGGTCCGCGGCCAGGCGGTAGTTCTCCATCAGCCGGTTCACGTAGTCCCCGGCGTGCGCGGGGTCGCCCTTCGGCGGGCTCGAGTAGCAGCTCACGCGCGAGATCTTGGCCGAGCCGAGGTCGACGGCCAGCGACGCGTAGAAGCCGGTCGGGTCGGCCGGCACGCTCGGATTGGGGAGGGTCGCGACCCGTCCCGGGCCGAAGTCCCAGGTGCTGGCCGCGGAGGACGTGCCGGTCAGGGCCACCGCCCACAGGTCCGGGACGTACTGGGAGCAGGTGTCCGCGTCGTAGTCCGTGGCCTTGGGCTTCCAGGCGGCGAACGCCGGGGTGAAGTACGGACGCGACTTGTCGTTGAGCACAGCGGTGTTCCCGGAGGCCATCGCCCCGTAGTACGCCACGAGCGGCGCGACGCCGGGGAAGTCCGCCGGCTTCGGCGCTCCGCCGCACGCCACGCTCTTGACGACGCCGGAGGTCGGATCCACGGTCACGGTGATCTCGGCGGCGCCGGCCTTGGCGTTCTCGTAAAGGGCGACCGGGATGGTCGCGGCGTCGCCGGCGGACTGGACGGCGCCGAGGACGATGCCGTTGTACTTCGCCGTGCCGCAGTCCATCGGGCGGTCCGAGCCGACGGCTCCGGTGCCGAAGACCGCGTCCATCGTCGCCTTGTCCGCGAAGTCGGCGGCGAGTTCCTTCTGGTTGATGTCCGGCTGCGAGTAGTGCTGCGTCGCGGTGGTGTAGCCCTGGTCGTACACGGCGGCCACCTTGGCCCGCATCGTCTCCAGCTGGGCCGGGGTGAAGGCCGACGTGGCCGACGTCCCCGTGGCGGCCGACGAGCTCGCCGCCACCGGCACGACCGGCGCCGACGTGGCGTCCCCGCCGGGGGCCGTCGTGCTCGACGATGCGCCCGGCGCGGCCGGGGCACCGCCCGCCGGAGCCTTCGACGTGGTGCTGCAGGCCGCGAGACCCGCGACCAGAGATGCGGCGACCGCAGCCGTGGCGATGCGTGAGCGCATCATCGTTCCCTCCCAAATTAACGTTCTGTCACCTGCATTGACGCGCAGCCGCCCGGGAGGTTGCGTGGGTTTTCGGCGGCAGCGGATCTCGGCTCACGGCATCCGTTCGGCGGTCGCCGCGCGGCGCCGGCCGGCGAATACCGTCAGCTCATGCCGCACAGGAGGGTGATCTCGGCGGCGAGTGCCGGGAACGCCAGGGGCGTCACCATCTGCTGCACGACAGTGCCCAGCAGGTACGAGAGCAGGGCGTGCGCGCGTTCGCGCGGGTCGTCCACCGCTACGTCGGTGAGGAGTTCGGTCAGCAGGCTCGTGACTTCGCGGTGCATCTCGTCGAGGGGGCGGGTGCGGGAGCGGCGGCCGGCGTCGAGCCAGTAGGCGAACCAGAGGTGGGCCGCGTTCGGCTGGTCGGCGAAGGTCGTGACCTCCGCCAGCCCGCGCCTGTCCTGCGCACTGCCGCCGACCGCCGACGTCGTTGCCCGGGCCGGACTCGCCGAGGACCTCGGCTACCACCGGGTGTGGCTGTTCGACTCGCCGGCCCTGTTCGGCGACCTGTGGGTCGCGCTCGGCCGTGTCGCCGCCGCTACCCGCACCATTCGCCTCGGGGTCGGGGTGACGGTGCCCGGCCTCCGTCATCCGATGGTCACCGCTTCGGCGATCGCCTCCGTGGCGGAGCTGGCGCCCGGCCGGTTGGTCGTCGGCATCGGGACCGGTGCCACGGCGCGGTTCACGCTCGGCCTGAAGCCTGCGCGGTGGTCCGCGACCGCCGACTACTACCGCCAGGTCCGTGCCCTGCTGGACGGCCGGACCGTGGACATCGACGGACGGCCGTGCCGCATGATGCAGCTGCCCGGTATGGGGCCGGAGCGCCCGGTCGACGTGCCGCTGTGGCTCGCCGTCTCGGGGCCGAAGGGCGTCGCGACCGCCATCGACCTCAAGCCCCCGGGCGTGATCTGGACGTCCGCACCCACCTCCCACGGCCCCTGGACCGACAGCGCCCTCCTGCGTTTCGGCACCGTCCTCGACCCCGGCGAGAGCCACACCGACCAGCGCGTCCTCGAGGCCGCCGGCCCGGGCTACGCCGCGATCGCGCTGCACGCCGCGTGGGAGCAGGACCTCACCGCGATCGACCAGCTCCCCGGCGGCGCGGAGTGGCGCACCGAGGTGGAAGCGGAACTGCCACCCGGACAGGGCCACCTGGCCGTCCACGAGGGCCACCTCGTGCGCCTCACCGACCGCGACCGCCCGGCCGTAGCCGCAGCCGGACCGGGAATTTTCGCGTTGGGATGGAACGGCGACGCGTCCTCTCTTCGCGACCGCATCGTTCGGACCGCGGCTGCGGGGGTCACAGAGATCGTCTATGTCCCCGCCGGACCGGACCCCGACAGGGAGCTGAGGGCATTCGCGGCTGCCATGACGCCGTGAAACCCGACCCGAACGTGGTCTTGCGTCAAGATGCAGTGTCCGCAAAGGTCGGTATTGTCCTCTTCAGGTGATACGACTGGGGCTCGGGAGGCTGCCGATGGGTTCGCTGATCGCGGGGGTGCTGGACGGGCTCGGCCCTGCGCGCGGGCTGCTCGGCCTCGCCGGGGACAACACGCCCTACGTCCCCAGCGCGCCGGTGGAGATAGGCACGCCAGGACCGCACCACGGTGTTGCGGAAGCCGGGTCGTGGCAGGGCTTGATCATCATGTTCGGCCTGGTCATCGTTCTCGGTGCCGCGGTGCTGATGTACGCCGTGCGGCAGCGGGCCCGGCTCCTGGAACGGCGGCGGGTACGTCGGATGGCCGACGCCCGGATGGCCCAAGCGCAGGTGGCCGACGGCCTCGTCTTCGGGCCGGTCCCCGATCTCGCCCAGATCGCCCCGGCCGCGAAGCTGACCCACGCCACGCACACCCCGCACGTCGTCCACGCGCCGCATCCCGTTCGCACCGCGGCCGCGCCACCTCGCACCACACCCGCCACACCGGGCCGCCCAGCCCCGAACGCGTAACCTAAGCCCATGTCCGCATCTGACGCCCACGCCCACGCCGCCTTCGAGACCCTGGCCATCCATGCCGGCCAGGACCCGGACCCGCTGACCGGCGCCGTCGTCCCCCCGATCTACCAGGTCTCCACCTACAAGCAGGACGGTGTCGGAGGCCTTCGGGGTGGCTACGAGTACTCCCGCAGTGCCAACCCGACGCGCAAAGCGCTGGAGGACTGCCTCGCCGCGATCGAGGGCGGCCGCCTCGGCCTGGCCTTCGCCTCCGGTCTGGCCGCGGAGGACTGCCTGCTGCGGACTGTGTGCGTGCCCGGCGACCACGTCGTGATCCCGGCCGACGCCTACGGCGGCACGTTCCGGCTGTTCGCCAAGGTCCTGTCGCGCTGGGGCCTGGGCTGGACCGCCGCCAACATGTCCGACCCGGCCGCCGTGCGTGCCGCCGTGGTGCCCGGCAAGACCAAGGCGATCTGGGTCGAGACGCCCTCGAACCCGCTGCTGGGGATCGCGAACATCGCCGCGCTGGCCGGCGTCGCACACGAGACCGGCTCGCTGCTGGTCGTCGACAACACGTTCGCCACGCCCTACCTCCAGCAGCCGCTGGCGCTGGGTGCCGACGTGGTCGTGCACTCCACCACCAAGTACATGGGCGGCCACTCCGACGTGGTCGGCGGCGCCCTGGTCGTGGCCGACGAGGAGCTGGGTGCGGAGCTGACCTACCACCAGAACGCGATGGGCGCCGTCGCCGGCCCCTTCGACGCCTGGCTGGTCATGCGCGGCGTCAAGACCCTGGCGGTGCGCATGGACCGGCACTGCTCGAACGCCCAGCGCATCGCCGAGGCCCTGGTCGCGCACCCGAAGGTGACGGCCGTGCACTACCCCGGCCTGCCCGACGACCCGGGCCACGAGGTCGCGGCCAAGCAGATGTCCGGCTTCGGCGGCATGATCTCCTTCCGGGTGGCCGGCGGCGAGCAGGAGGCGGTCGACATCTGCGGCCGCACCGAGCTGTTCACGCTCGGCGAGTCGCTCGGCGGCGTCGAGTCCCTGATCGAGCACCCCGGCCGCATGACCCACGCCAGCGCCGCCGGCTCCCCGCTGGAGGTGCCGAACGACCTGATCCGGCTCTCGGTCGGGATCGAGTCCGTCGACGACCTGCTGGCCGACCTGCTGCGCGCGCTGGGCTGATCCGCGGGGGCGCCGGACCGCTGATCCGCCGAACTGTTGATCCGCCGGGGCGCTGAGAGGTAGCACCGCTGGGAAGCAGGACGCCGAGAAGCAAGGACCGCCGAGAAGCAAGGACCGCCGAGAAGCAAGGACCGCCGAGAAGCCGCGCTGAGCGCCGCGTCCGAACGTCGCTAGGGCCACTCGCATGCGAGTGGCCCTTGTCGTTCTCCCCGTGAATCCCGCAGGCTGGCCGCATATGGTCAGGACCGTGAAGGGATCAGGGGTATGACGATCGCTTCGGGCGCCGTTCACTCGGACGGGGCAACACAGAAGCCGGACAAGCTGAAGCCGGACAAGCCGAAGCGTCCGGCCGCGGCCACCCAGCACATGACGACGACCGCGTGGATCGCCCTCGCCGCCGTCTACTTCGTCTGGGGCTCCACCTACCTCGCGATCCGCTACGCCATCGAATCCATCCCGCCGCTGTCGTCCGCGGCGCTCCGCTTCACCCTCGCCGGCCTGATCCTCCTGGCTTTCCTCGCGATCCGCCGCGGCCCGTCCGCGCTGCGCGTCACGGGGCGCCAGCTGGCCTCCGCCGCGCTGATCGGCACGCTGCTCCTGCTCGGCGGCAACGGTTTCGTCGTCCTGTCCGAGCAGTACATCCCGTCCGGCACGTCCGCGCTGCTCGTGGCGTCCGTGCCACTGTGGATCGTGGTGTGGCGCGCGGTGGCCAGGGACCGGCCCACCGGACGCATGCTGGTCGGCGTCCTCATCGGTTTCGGCGGGCTCGTGGTCCTGATGCGGCCCGGGGGCGGCGGCGCGCACAACTACGTGCTGGGCGTCGTGCTCGTGCTCATCGCCTCGATCAGCTGGGCGTTCGGCTCGGTGGCGTCCAAGGTGTGGCTGACGCCGCCGAAGGACTCGTTCGTGGCCTCGGCGTACCAGATGGTGTTCGGCGGCATCGGCTGCGCGATCGCGGCTGCGCTGCACGGCGAGCACTTCCGCCCCGGCGCCGTTACGGGAACCTCGGTGTGGGCGACCGTCTATCTCGTCGGCGCGGGATCGCTTGTGGCGTTCTCGTCCTATGTATGGCTGTTGAAGAACGCGCCGATTTCCACTGTCGCAACATACGCATATGTCAACCCTGTTGTGGCCGTCGCACTCGGCGCGCTGTTCCTGAGCGAGACCATCACCTTGGCCGTGGTTGTCGGAGGCCTGATCGTGGTGCTCGGAGTGGCCGTGGTGATAGCGACGGAACGCAGGTGAGAGACGGTTCGGTGAACGCCCGGGGCGTCTAGACGAAAATACGCTTCGGGGCGCTGTCCGCGCGCTGTGCAAGGGCTCGAACACTGTGCACAATTAGCCGCCGTGGCAGGTATATCGGGAGTCTCCGCGGGCATCGTCCTGGCTGGTCGCTACACCCTGTCCCGGCGGCTGTGGCACCGCGGGATCGGCGAGTTGTGGCTCGCCTCCGACACGGTGCGGCGGCGCCGGGTGTGGATCCAGATCACGGCTTCGGGCGGCCTGGAGAACGCGGTCGCGGCGCTGACGCATCTGGAGCACCCGGCGATCGCGGTGGTGCGCGAGGCCGGGCAGAAGCGGATCGCGCACGAGGACCGCGTGGTCACCGACCACGACCAGCATTCCCACAAACTGATCCACAAGAGCGACAGCTACATCGAGTTCGCGGTCTACGACCAGGACAAGGGCTCGTCCCTGACGTCGCGGCTGATGAAGCGCGCGCTGACGTCGGCGGAGATGGGCTCGGTCGCGCTGAACGTCGCCGAGGTCTTCGAGCGCGTGCACGCCGCCGGGCTGGTGCACGGCTGGCTGCACACCGACTCGGTGTGGGTGGGCGGCAAGAACGACATCTTCGTGGACCTTGCGATGGGGCTCGCCTTTGAGGGCGACGCGGCCGCGGTGGCCGTCGAGGCTCCGAGCGGATTCCTGACGGCGGCTCGGTTCAGCGGGGCGGCGGCCACGGCTGCCGATGACGTGTACGGGCTGGCGTGGCTGCTTTATGTGGGCGTGTTCGGCTGGGAGATCGTGCACGAGGATTTGGTGCGTGCGCGGGGCGAGTTCGCGGGCGGCGGGGCGGCGGCTGGAGCTGCCGGGGCCGCCGGCGCGGCCGGTGCTGCGGGTGCGGCCGGGGTCGCGGGAGCCGCCGGTGTGGCGGCTGGCGTCGGGCTGGTCGCGGGAGCGGCCGGTGCCGAGGGCGCGGCGGGGATCGTGGTGTCCGGCGCGGCGCACGACGCGGCGTTGTTGTTGGCGTACCGGCGTGAGATAGCCGTCGGGCGCCTGACCGAGTACTTCGGCGGAGGTTCCCGGCTCGCGGAGACCTTCGCGCTGAGCCTGTCGGACCAGGCGGGCACGCGGCCGTCGATGGCGGACGTGGTCGAGGCGCTGAAGGCGCAGCCGGTCACGGAGCTGGCGACGCCGCGGATCGTGACGGAGCGTGCGGCGGCGGCGGAAGCGGCGGCCGAGGCGGCGCTGGCCTTGGCGGCGGCGCGTTCGGAGTCGCTGGGCGCGAGCGTCGAGGACGCGGACACGGGCGCGTGGACGCCCGCGGTGAGCCCGACGGCCGGCGGCGCACGCAAGGGCGACACGATCTCGGTCGCCGAGGCGGAAGCCGCCACCGCGGCAGCGGTCGCCGCAGCCGTGGCGGACGCGGAGGCGCGCGCGGCCGAGGCGTCGGAGGAGGCGCTCGCGCTGGCGACGTCGGCCGCGGTCGCGGCGGCGCTGGCGGAGGCCGAGGCGTCGCACTCCCAGGTGAGCGACGAGGCGGTCGCGACGGCGTCGGCGGCGGCCATCGCGACGGCCCTGGCCGAGGCCGAGGAACGGCACGCGGCCGAACGCGAGGCGGCGGTCGCCACGGCGCTGGCCGACCAGCAGGCCGCGACGGCGGAACTGACGGAGGCGGCCATCGCGGCGGCCGTGGCGCAGGCACTCGCCGAAGTCGAGGCGGCGCAGGCGGCGTCGAACGACGAGGCGGTCGCGGCGGCCTCGGAAGCGGCAGTCGCCCTGGCGCTCGCCGAGGCGGAGACCGCGCACCACTCGGAGCTGGAGGCGGCGCGAGCCGAGCATGCGTCGGCCGGCGAGGAAGCGCTGGCGGCGGCGACCGGTGCCGCAGTGGCGGTGGCGATCGCCGAGGCCGAGGAGCGGCACCGCAACAAGCTGAACGCGACCGAGGCGCGACACGGACTGAACCTCGAAGCCGCCCGCACCGGCCACGCCGCGGAGCTTGAGGCGGCAACGGCTGCCGCCGCCGCGGCGCTGGCCGCGGTCGAGGAGCGGCACGCTGCGGAGTTGGCAGCGGCGCGGGCCGAGCATGAGGCGGCGCTGGAGTCGACGCGGGCCGAGCATGCGTCGGTCAGCGAGGAGGCGCTGGCGGCTGCGACCGGTGTGGCGGTGGCTGCGGCTGTTGCCGAGGCCGAGGAGCGCCACACTGCGGAGCTGGAAGCTGCGCGCGCTGAGCATGCTGCTGAGCTGGAGTCGACGCGCGCTGAGCATGCGTCGGTCGGCGAGGAGGCGCTGGCGGCTGCGACCGGCGTCGCGGTGGCTGCCGCTGTTGCCGAGGCCGAAGAGCGCCACGGCTCGGAGCTAGAGGCCGCACGCGCCGCGCACACTGCTGAACTCGAGGTTGCGACCGGCGTCGCGGTGGCTGCGGCTGTTGCGGAAGCCGAGGAGCGCCACGGCGCCGAGTCCGAGGCGGCTCGTGCCGCGCATGCTGCGGAGCTCGAGGCCGCGACGGTGGCTGCGGCTGCCGCGATCGCCGCCGTCGAGGAGCGGCACGCCGCCGAGCTCGAGTCCACGCGGGCCGAGCACGCCACGCTCGGCGAGGAGGCGCTCGCCGCCGCGACCGGTGCCGCTGTCGCCGCCGCCATCGCCGAGGCCGAGGAACGGCATCGGGCCGAGATGGCCGCAGTCGAGGAGCGGCACGCGTCGGAATCCGTGCGCTCCGAGAGTCGCTCCGAGGGCCACGTCGAGGCCGAGGAAGTCGTGCTGGCGGCGGCTGTCGCGGCCGCGGTGGCCGAGGTCGAGGCGCGGCATCACGAGGAGCTGGAGGCCGTCGAGGTCGGGCAGGCCGCCGCGATCGAGGGTGCGGTCGCCGCGGCGCTCGCCGAGGCGGCCATCGCGCACGAGGCGGAGCTTGAGGCGGCGCGTGCCGAGGCCACCGCAGCCGCCGAAGCGAACCAGGCTGCTGCGATCGAGGCGGCGAGTGCGGCGGCGGTGACCGCGGCGCTTGCCGAGGTGGCGGCGTCGAGCGCTGAGACGCAGCAGTTGCCGGCTCAGGGTTCGGCGGGTGCGGGCACGTTGGTCGGCATGGCCGCGGCCGGTGTTGCGGGGCTGGCGATCGGCGAGGAGCTGGCAGGTTCCGAGACGGCGGCGGGCGCTGCTGGTCTGGCGGGTGCGAGCACCGCGGCCGGGTCCAGCTCGGCGGCTGCGGGCGGCGCGACGACCGCGGCGTCGGGTGCGGTGCTCGCCGGCGCGGCGACCGCAGGCGGCTTGGCGGCAGGTGCCGCCGGGGCCAGTGGTGCGGCCAGCAGCGGATCGGCAGCCGGCGGAGCAACCACAGCACGCGGCTCGGCGGGAACCGCAGCAGGCGGCGCAACCACCGCAGCCGCTTCCGGCGCGATCTTGAGCAGCGAGTCCGGTGCGGCGGCGGCCGGCGGCGGTTCCGCCGGCGGAGCCTCCGGCGGCCTCGTGGCAGCGGCATCCCCGAGGCCGAAGCCGTGGGTCCTCGCCTCCGGCGGCGTCCTGCTCGGCGCGGTCGTCGGCATCGGCATCGGCTACGCCATCCACGGGTCGCACTCCTCCTCCACCGCGACCCCGCTCACCAACTCCTCGTCCAGCATCACCGGCTCCGCGACGCTACCCAGCGGCGGCAGCACCGGGGCGAGCACCGGCGTGTCCGGCGGCGTCCCCGTCATCTCGCCCAGCGGATCCGGCAGCGCCACCGGCGGTTCCGGCGGCTCCAGCGCCAGCGGCCCCAACAGCGCGGCGTCCGTGACGTCCGGCCCGAACGGCGGCGTGTCCTCGGTGCCCTCCGGCGGCGCGACCGGTGCGACCGGCCCCGGCGCCCCGAGCGGTTCGACCACCCCCGGCGGACCCGGCGGCCCCGGCTCCAGCCCGACCGGCCCGGGCTCCAGCCCCACCGGCCCCGGCTCCGGCCCCACTGGCCCCACCGCCCCCGGCGGCGCCCCCACCGGCCCGAACACGGCCCCCAACAACGGCGCCCCCTCCACCGCCCCGACTTCGCCGCAGCAGTCCGAGACCCAGATCACCACCATCGTCACCACCCAGGTCACGGACACCACGGCCCGGACCACCCTCACCCGCCTCGTCACCCAGCTCCAGAACACCCAGGTCGGCTCCAACGGCTACAACCAGACCCTGGCCACCCTCACCCAGACCATCCGCTCCGAGGAGAACCAGGGCACGATCAGCCACTCCACCGCCCAGGCCCTGCGCCAGCAGGTGACCTATCTGCAGGGCTTCTCTGGAAGCTGATACAAAACCGCCTAAGGTGTCCACCATGACGGTGACTGACACCTCCGGGCACGCCCCGGTGCTGGCGATCGACATCGGCGGGACGAAGATGGCGGTCGGCGCCGTCGACGAGCACGGCGAGGTGCTGGCCTCGTTCCGGACGCCGACGCCCGCCGGGGCCGGGGCGGACGGCGAGGCGCTCTACGCCGCGCTGCTCGACGCCGTCGACCACCTTCCGTACGAGCGCGGCGCCTTCCGCGCCGTGGGCGTCGGCTGCGGCGGTCCGATGCGGTGGCCGGCGGGCGAGGTCTCGCCGCTGAACATCCCCGGGTGGCGCGGTTTCCCGTTGCGGTGGCGGCTGGAGGCCGACTTCCGGCGCGACGTGCGCCTGCACAACGACGCCATCTGCCTGGCCGCCGCCGAGCACTGGCAGGGTGCCGGCCGCGGCACCGCGAACATGCTCGGCATGGTCGTCTCGACCGGGGTCGGCGGCGGCCTGATCCTCGGCGACCGCCTCATCGACGGCGCCAAGGGCAACGCCGGGCACATCGGGCACGTCGTCGTCGACCAGGAGACGCCCTGCGCCTGCGGCGGAACCGGCTGCCTGGAGGCCGTCGCGAGCGGGCCGCGCATGGCCGCGTGGGCGGCGGCGCAGGGCTGGCGAGCGGGCCAGGAGAGCCGCACCGGCAAGGACCTCACCGACGACGCCCGCGCCGGCGACGGCATCGCCGAGGCCGCCTTCACCCGCGCCGGCACCGCGCTCGGCGTCGCGATCGCCGGCGCGGCGGCGATGTGCGACCTGGAGCTGGTGACGATCGGCGGCGGCATCGTGCAGGCCGGCGAGCTGCTGTTCGAGCCCCTGCGCTCCGCGCTGTACCGGCACGCGCGGCTGGACTTCACCAAGAACCTGAAGGTGGTCCCGGCCGATCTGGGGCAGGACGCCGGCCTGGTCGGCGCGGCCGCGCTGATCCTGCGCGGCGACACCTACTGGTCGGCGGACCGGGTCGACTGACGCCGGGCGAGATCGGCTGGAGGCCGCCAGGAGACGATGTCCCCTATGAAATGGCATCGGCAGAAGACGAAATCCGCCCAGGACGCGGCCAGGACTGTCGAGATCCCGGGCCTCGGCCCGGTCGAGGAGTTCAGCGGCGAGTACGTCAGCGAGCCGATCCCCGTCCCCGCCCTGGGGACCGACGTCGAGATCTTCGTCGAGGGCTACGATGAGGACGAACGCCCCCAGGACTTCCACGCCGCCATCGAGACCTTCCTGTCCCTCGACCGGTCGGTGATGGACGAGGCCGTCGCCGCCGTCGCCGGACCCGGCGCCGTCCTGGAGATCCTCGGCCCCGAAATCGAGGTCACCGTCGCCCGCGACCCGGACGGCGATCGTGAGGTGTGCGTGTCAGTGATCGGCAACAACCGCGACTGGGAGCACCCCGACGGCGTGCAGATCATCTTCCGCCAGGGCCGCGAACCAGACCGAAGGCGATGAACGCTGCGGCCGCCGCCCCCGGGAAACCGGGGGGGGGCCGCCCCCGGTTTAAGAGTTAGCCCGAAAGAATAAATGCCCCAAAAAGGCCACACTGTGCGACGGCCGGGACCACCACCGCC
>NZ_JBGCCU010000051.1 GCF_041261445.1 Catenulispora sp. EB89 | reverse complement strand
CGCACAACCGCCGGCCGCCAACGCATCCCCAGGCACACCACCGAACTGCGCCACCCAGCGGATCCTTCTTAAAACCCTGCGAAGCCGTCAAAAAAGCCCTTGACTGTCAACCCACCAACAAACCGCACCCGCCACCAGCACCCACACATAGGTCAGCAGCGCCGTTTTTTCGGCCCTGGTGACCGGCCCACCCGCGCCCACCTCCCGTTTTGCTCTCTGTCGGTGCCGACTGACAGCGTGTCCGCCATCGGCACGGGGATGCGGATGGCGGAACCAAGTAAGGGGTGGGCCCGATGGCATGGTTGGCCGCGGGACAGGGATATGAGATAGCGCTGGTCCAGGGGCGTGTGGCCGCGCGGGCCACGGCGGGCCGCAGCGCCGGCCGGCAGCTGAAGACGCTGCCGAAGGCGCTCCGGGACGATCCGGAAGTGGACCGGCTGCGGCGCCTGGCCGAATGGCTGGACCGGCACGCCGCGGGCTGCGTGGCGCAGGTCGACGCGTGGATGGTCTCCTCGCTGCCGGTGCCCACCGCGCTGGTGGCGCGGGTGTGGCCGGACGAGGCGTGGCAGACGGCGCTGCGGGACCTGGTCGTCGTCGGCGACGACCCGGACGAGGCGGGCTTCCTGCGCGGCGTCACCGAGGACGGCGGGTTGCGCGTGGTGAACCTGGATGGTGAGACGGTGCGGCTCAGCCCGCGGACCGTCACGCTGCCGCACCCGGTGCTGCTGCCGGACCTGGACGACCTGCGGGAGTTCGCCGCCGAGCTCGGGGTCGAGCAGCGCGTCGAGCAGATCTACCGGGCGACCTGGCGCAAGCCGGAGGACTCCGCGCAGGACGACGCGGCCCAGGCCGCGGCGGCGCGCGTCACCGAGTTCGCCGGCGGCCGCTTCCCCTCCCGCTTCATCCTCGCCGCCCGCGCGACCTCGCTGGGCTACCGGGTCAGCGGCGGCTACGCGAACTGCCGGGTGCGCGACGGCGGCCGCACGGTCGAGGCCTCGATGTGGATCGGCGAGCCCTACTGGGACGAGGACAGCGAGACCGGCGCGCTCACCTGGCACGCCGAGGAGGGCGGCGCCCTGAGACAGTCCGAGGTGGGCCCGGTGGCCTGGTCGGAGGGGATGCGGATGGCTGCGGCGCTCTACGCGGGCCGCGTGATCGAGGAAGGCAAGGACGCGTGAGCGGCTCGCAGCACACGAATCAGGACACGACCATCGAAAACAGCGCCCTGACCCCCGAGGACGCGGCGAGCCTCCTGGCCGCCGGCGCGATCCTCCCGCCCGGCACCGCCGTCGCCTCGGAGCGCGCCGTGTCCCTGACCGCGCGGACCTACCGGCATCCCGGCCTGGACGACCGCGTCGTGGTCCGCCTCACCCCGGGCGTCCTGGGCGCGGCCGAGGACGCCGCAGCCGGATTCCTCGGCCTGGCGCCCGACGGCGAGCCCGCCGAGGTGGGCCTGGGCCTGCGGGCCTCGCTCGGCTTCCCGGAATGGGTGCTGGTGCACCACCCGGAGGACGGGCACCAGGCTCTGGCGCTGCTCCCGGAGCTGGAGCGCGCCGGGAAGCAGGCGAAGTCCCGCCCGAAGGCGGCGCTCCAGGCCTACCAGGGCATCGCCGACCGGCTCGGCGCCGCGCTGCCGCACTTCCTGCCGACGTACTACGAGCAGGTCGGCCGGGTGTTCCTGGCCGCGGAGAGCGTCACCTTCGCCTCGCAGATGTTCACCAAGGCCCGCCGCGCCGAATCCGCGCACGGCCTGGAGCTGGACGAGGACCGGCTCGACGAGGTCTTCCTGGAGTTCGCGCTGGCCGGCGCGCTGCCGGCCAAGGCTCTGGTCGAGTATGGCAAGGCCCTGTCGGCGCGGGTGTCTCCCGCCGAGGCCCTGGAACGCTACGTCAGCCTGTGCTCGCGGCGCACCGCCGGCGGCCTGACCCCCTCGGCCCAGCTGGCCGCCGAGCTGCGCCGGCTGGCGAAGGCCTCGGGCGCGGACGCGGCGGCCGTCGAGCGCGAGTACCTGGCCGGCCTGCTCACCCTGCCCGCGACGCTGCGCGCGCCGGAGGGCTGGTGGAAGAGCCACCGCGCGGCGATCGTCGCGCTGGTGCGCGAGGACGAGCAGATCCGGCGGGCGCTGCTGAACGCCATGCCGAGCGCCGACGACGCCGGTCTGCCCGGTCTGTGGCTGGCCGTCCTCACCGAGAGCGGCGCGATCGCAGGGCTCTACGACGAGGCGCCGGCCGAGGCGGTACGCCCCGAGGACGGCGCCGCCGGCTGGCTGCGGCGGTTCCAGTCGATGCGCTCCGGTTGGCGCGCGCGGGGGCGGATGCCCGAGCTCTACTCCTTGGTCGAACGCTGCCAGGGACGGTTGCGCGACGAGCTGGACGCGGCCGGCGGAACGCTGGATCCGCAGGGCGACCTGGATCTGCTGGATCTGCTGCTGGCGCTCAAGGTGCCGGTCGCCGACCCGGTCGAGCACCTGTCGCTGCCGCTGGAGGCCTGGGGAGCCGGCGACGGCCAGCGCGACCTGGTCGCACTCGTTGCCGACGGCCGCTTCGTCGCGGCGTTCGCCCGGGGCACGCAGTCCTTCGGCACCGACGAATCCACCCGCCGCGCCATCAAGAAGCTGATAGCCGCGCCGGGCGGCCGGGTGCTGCTGACCGACTGGGTCGCGGCGGTCGCCGGCGAGTTCGCGGCTACCGGCCTGCCCGCGCTGCCGGCCGCGATGACCCGGCTGGGCTGGCTGCCCGGCGAGGCGCTGGCGCTGGCTGAGGAGCAGGTGCGGGCCGCGGTCCGGACCGACCTGGCCCCGGTGCTGGCGCGCACGCTGCGCGCCGGGCTCCTGGACGAGTTCGGCTGGCCGGCGTGGGAGCAGGCGGTCGCCGAGCTGGCCTCGACCAAGAACGTCGAGGACCTGATCGTCGCCGACGCCTGGCCGTACCTGATCGTCGGCGGTCCCACGCAGGTCCGGGTGCTCGGCGCGGACGGCCCGGTCCTGACGCACGACCTGCGTATCCCGGCCAACGACGCCTACGACAACCCCGGATACCACTACGTCGACGGCGAACTCCTGGTCCTGTGGTCCTCCCGGGCCCTGGACGGCCGGCTGCGCGGCTACTGGCACCACTCGCCGGACCGGCTGTTCGCGGTCGAGCGCTCCGAGCCCGAGCGCAGCCGCGACGCCCGCAGCCTGCGGATGTACTACTACGGCCCGGGCCGGCTGCGGCGGAGCCTGCCGCTGCCGGGCGGCGGCCGGACCACCGGCAACGCGCCGCTGCGGCCCGGCGACTCCGCGGTGCCGACGGACCTGGAGATCATGAGCGACGGAGTGTCGTACTGGGTCTGGACCTGGGACGGCGCGAACCACGAGACGGCGGCCTGGTACGAGTACGACCCGGCGACCGGCCAGACCGGCCGCAGGTCGGCGCCCGCGTTCGTGGCCGACGCGCTGAAGAGCGCGCCGTCCGGCTCGGAGCTCCTCGGCGGCCAGGTCGTCCCCGCGGTCCTCGACCAGGCGGGCCCGACCGTGCGGCCGGTCGACGGGCTCCTCGGGTTCCGCATCATCAAGCTGCCGGACGGCTCGCTGCGTGGCGAGGACTTGTCCGGCGTGACCGTGACCGCCCCGGCCGGGACCGCGGGCATCAGCGGCGCGATCGTGTTCCCCGGCGACGAGGCCGGGCGGGCGCTGGTCGGCAGCGGCAGCTACGAGATCAGCGTGCTGGACGCCGAAGGCGTTCTGGTCGCGCAGGCCAAGACCGACGGCAAGCCGGGCCCCTACGTCAAGGGCACCGTGCTCCTGCCGCCGGCCTCCTACTGGCGCTACCTGCGCCCGCGCGAGGAGCAGGCTTCGCTGGCGCTGCGCGGGATCGACCGCGACACCGCCGCCGCGCTGCTGGCCGCCGGGGCCGACATCGCGGCGCCGACACCGGAGCAGGCCAAGGCCGCCCGGCTCGCCCGGATCCGCGAACTGCTCCCGCGGGTGACCGACGAGGCGCTGCTCAAGGGCGTCGCCGGGATCGTGCGCCACGCCGCGAAGCAGCAGAGCAAACTGGACCAGGTCGCCGAGCGGCTGGAGCAGACGCTGCAGGGCGGACCGGGGGAGTCAGGGCTCGAAGACGCCGGCCCGAAGGACGACGCCGTCACCGCCGCTCTCGGCGGCCTGGTGAATCAGGGCTATTACTCGTGGCGGCGGGAGACCGAACCGGGCCTGTTCGCCGTGTTGCGGATGCTGGCCAAGGAGCTGCGGGACCCGCCGCGGCGGGCCCGGCCGGTGCGGGTCCATGTCGACGGACCGGTCCTGCCGAGCACCCAGCTGTGGGAGGCCGCGATCGCCGCCGCGCCCGCGGCCGCGCTGCGCTCCGTCTCGCCCTTCACAGAGCCCGGACACCGGGACACGCTGCGCAGCCTGCTGACCGAGCTGGAAGCGCTGGGGCTGGCCGAGCCCGCCGAGCAGTCCACCTGGCGGCGGTTCGCCGGCCACGTGCTGCGATCGGAGCTGAGGGCCCCCGACCACCGGGACTCCTGGCTCGGCCTGCTGCCCCTGGACGGCGGCGGCTGCGCGGCGTTCCTGGACTACAGCTGGGACTCTCCGCACTTCGAGTTCAGCGGCCTGATCCACGATCCGGCCGGCCGCTTCGAGCCGCCCGCGCTGCCCGCGCCCTACCGGGTGACCTCGCTGACCTCGCTGGCCCCTGTGGCCCCGTCGGGGACCGATCGGCGGCCCGGCTGGCTGGGCGCCTTCCTCACCGAGGCGGCCGCGCACGAGGACGTCGCGCCCTGGTTCGCGACCGCCGCCGAGGAGTTCGCCGCGCTCACCGGCGTCACCCCGACCACCGCCAAGCTGGTGGTCGCCGGACTGCCGCGGTTCAACCGGCAGGAGCGGGGCTTCCTGCCCCGCGAGGTGTGCACGGCGCTCGGCGTGACCTCCACCGAGGCGGCCGTCGCCCGGGACCGTCTGACGGCGCTGGGCCTGCCCATCGCGATCGAACTGGTCTCGGCGCTGCTCCCGGCGGACCCGGCCACCCTGTGGACGCAGGGCCCTGATGTCGCCGCCGCGGCCGAGGTGTGGAACCGGTCGGTCGGCAGGCAGGTCTCGGTGCCGGAGGCGCTGAGCGCCGAGGCCCGGCGCGCGGTACGCACCGACTGGGACGTCCTGGACGCGCTGCCGGCGCTGCTCGACCCTGCCTCCTCCCGCCGGCTGAGCGTCGACCTGACGTGGCGGATCACCGGCGACCGGGCCCGTCCCACCGACGACAAGGCCGTCGGCTTCGACGCGACGGCCCTGGCCGGCGCGGTGTCGCTGGCCGCCTGGCTGGCGCACCGGCTCCCGGCCGGCGACCCGGTGCGCTCGGCGCTGCCGACCGCGTTCGCGGCGATGCGCGAGCGCCTGGCGAACCCGGAGCTGATGCTCGACCTGCGCCGGTTCGTCGGACTGGAGGAGTTCCGCAAGACCGCCGGCGCGCCGACGGAGGTCGGCCAGGGCTTCGAGCGGTACGGCGCGGTCGTCATGGCCACCCACGACAGCCAGCCGGCGCCGGCGCTGAAGGTGCCGCTGCTGGACGCGGCGGGTACGGACCCTTACATACCGGCTCTGCGCGGCGAGGCCCAGCAGCCGTTCCCGGCCGAGGTCGCGCTGCGGCTGGCCCGCGACCCGCGCTTCGCCGCGCTGCTCGCCGACCCGGGCGACCCGGCCGCCGGGACCCGCGACGCCGACGGCACCTGGTCCCCGCAGGACCCGACGCGCTCGGTGCCGGAGCTCGTGACCGAGGCCGCGAAGGAACTCGGCGCGGGCGAGGACGCCGCCGCGGTGTACCTGATGCTGCTGGCGATGCCGGACCCGACCGACCGGAACACCGCGCGCTGGACCGGATGGAAGCCGGCCCGGCTCAAGGCGGCGCGCGCCGAGCTGGCCCGGACCGAGGCGGTGGTCGAGGCCGCGCGGGCGCGCGCGGGCCGGACGCTGTTCCTGCCCGGCGGGTGGGTGGACATCCGGTCCCCGCACACCCCGATGGAGGCGTGGAAGCTGCCGTTCTTCGAGGGCTTGCTGCACGACCGGGGCGCCGTCCTCGGCGTGCTGGTGCCGGCCGAGCCCGCCGCCGACCTGTACCGCAGGGCCTGGCAGCGGTTGCAGGACGGGGACGCGCCGCGGTTCGAGGAGCTGAAGACCGCGCGCCGGGGACGGCGCCGGTGAGCTCTCCCTTCGACGTCGCAGAACCCTTCCGCGGCAGTTTTCGCAATCTCCTGACACAGATGACAAGGCAGGATCGTCCATGACCACCACAGCCCAGGCCCCGGACACCCCGACGGCCCAGCTGCTGCCCGCCGAACAGCGCCACGCGGCCGAGCTCGCCTTCCTCGCCGCCCATGACACCGGGGCCCGGCCGCCCGGCTGGCGGCTCACGCCGCGCGCCGTCGTCACCTTCCTGTGCGGCAGCGACGGCGAGGCGCTGAAGCTCGCCAAGGCGCAGCCGGACGTACCAGACAAGCTGGTCATCGTCCGCAAGTTCGTCGGCGAGCGGGCCCTGGTCGAGCGCTGCGTCGTGACCCTGGCCGGGGAGCGCGGCCTGCTCCTGGTCGGCGAGCCCGGCACCGCCAAGTCCATGCTCTCCGAGCTGCTGGCGGCGGCGGTCTGCGGCACCAGCCGGCTGACCGTGCAGGGCACCGCGGGCACCACCGAGGACGCCTTCCGCTACGGCTGGAACTACGCGCTGCTGCTCGCCCAGGGCCCGACGCCGCAAGCCCTGGTCGACTCACCGGTCCTGGCCGCGATGCGCTCCGGGCGCGTGGCGCGGGTCGAGGAGATCACCCGCTGCCTGCCGGAGGTCCAGGACGCGCTGGTCTCGATCCTGTCCGACCGGCACATGAGCGTCCCGGAGCTGACCGGGACGCCGGAGGGCTCGGTACCGGCGGTCCCCGGCTTCACCGTGATCGCCACGGCCAACCTGCGGGACCGGGGCGTCTCGGAGATGTCCGCCGCCCTCAAGCGCCGCTTCAACTTCGAGACCATCGACCCGATCGCCGACGCGGACGCCGAGACCGAGCTGGTCCGCCGCCAGGCGCGCGCCTCGGTCCAGCGCGCCGGCGCCGCCTACGCCGTCGACGACGCGGTCCTGGAGGTGCTGGTCACGGCGTTCCGCGACCTGCGCACCGGCCGCTCGTCGGAGGGCTGGGACGTGGAGCGGCCGGGCACGGTGATGTCCACAGCGGAGGCGGTGCAGGTGACCGCGGCGCTGGGCATCGCGTCGGCCTACCTACTGGGCGGCGACATCCTGGACCTGCTGCCGGGCCACCTGCTCGGCGTGGTGCGCAAGGATGACCCGCAGGACCACGCGCGCCTGCTGGGGTACTGGGACGGCCCGGTCCGTCGGCGGGCCGAGCAGGGGTCGGCGACGTGGCGGCGGCTGTGGGATCTGCGGGAGACCTTGCGGTGACGGCGGTGTCAGAGGCGATATCAGCTGGCGGCTACGCGCTGGCCGGTGCTGATCCGCGCGACGCGGTCGCCGAGCTCGCGCAGAGCTCGGCACCGTACGTGATCGGAGTGCGCCACCACAGCCCGGCGCTCGCCGCGGTGGTCCCGGCCCTGCTCGACGCGGCGGACGCCCAGGTGGTGTGTATCGAGCTGCCGACGGACTTCCAGACCTGGCTGCCGCACCTCGCCGACGCGGACACGATCGCACCGGTGGCCCTCGCCGGCGCAGGCGCGGACGGCTACCTCGGCTTCTACCCCTTCGCCGACTTCTCGCCCGAACTCGCCGCGATCCGCTGGGCCCGCGCGCGTGGACGCGAAGTAGTGGCCTGCGACCTGCCGCTGGGCGACCCCGGCTGGTCCGCAGGCGCCGAGACAACGAGGTCGGGCAGCGCGTTCGCGGACGCACTGCGCGACTCCGGCTCCGGCCGCGAAGGCGACGACTACTGGGACCGCGCAGTAGAGGTACTGGCCCCGGGCTGCGCCCCGGAAGCGGTCCGCCGCGCGGCGCTCGGAGTCGGCTGGGCCCTGCGAACGGACAGCGGCGCCGGCGTGTCGGCGACCGACCTGGCGCGCGAGGCGCATATGCGCAGCGTGATCTCGCAGGCCGCCAAGGACGGACGGCGCGTGGCGGCGGTGGTCGGAGCGTTCCACGCGCCGGCGCTGGTCGGACCGGCGGGCGATGCTGCTGGTGCGGGCTCCGGCTCCGGCTCGGATTCGGGCTCTGGTTCGAGCTCGGCGGCGGCCGGTGCTTCGGCTTCGGGCTCGGTGGCGGCAGGGGCCGCTGGTTCTGGATCTGGTTCAAGCGCAGCAGCATCGCCGTCGACCGCAGCCGCGACCTCGACCACCTCCCTCGTCCCCTACGCCTTCGACCTCCTCGACGCGCGCTCCGGCTACCCGGCCGGCATTCGCGACCCGCGCTGGCAGCAGTCCGTCTTCGCCGCCGGCGGCGATCCGGAGTCGATCCAGCTGGCCGCCGCGCGCGCGATCACTGATGTCTGCCGCGAGTTGCGTGCCGCCGGGCACACGGCCGGGACCGGGGAGGCGGCCGAGGCGCTGCGTCTGGCTGGCGATCTGGCCCGGCTGCGTGCTCTTCCGGCGCCGGGGCGGGGCGAGATTCTTGAGGCTGTGAACACGGTGCTCGGCCAGGGCGAGTTGCTGGGGCGCGGCCGGGCTCTGGCGCGTGCGCTGGACACCGTGCTCGTCGGGACCGTGCGGGGCCGGGTTGCTCCGGGCACGCCGCGTTCCGGGCTCGGGCCGTCGGTCGAGGCCGAGTTGGCCGGGTTGCGGCTGCCGGATCCGGAGGAGCCCGCGCCGCGCGAGGTTCGGCTGGATCCGTTGCGCTCGGAGCTCGACGGCCGGCGCGAAGTTTTGCTTCAGCGGTTGCTGGTCTGCGGGGCCGGCTACGGCGAGCCGGTCGAGGTGACCGGGACCGGCGACGGGACGGCGCTCACCTCCCGGTGGCGCCTGGCCTGGACGCCGGGGGTGCCGGTGCGGCTGGACCTCGCCGGGGTGCGCGGGGTCACCGCGGCCCAGGCCGCCGCCGGGACGCTGCGCGAGCGCTTCCGCCGGCAGGCCGAGGACGGCGGCGCCACGTGCGCGGACATCCTGGACGGCCTGCGCGCCGCAGCGTCCTGCGACCTGCCGGACCTGGTCCGGGCCCGGCTGGACGACGCCGCCGGGACGCTGCCCGGCCAGGCCGCGTTGCCGGAGCTGCTGGCCGCGCTGGACCTGCTCGAAGCGCTGGTCGAGGGCCACCTGCCCGGGACCGGCGACGCCGAGCGCGAGCAGGCTGCGACGCTGTCCGGGACGCTGCTCGAAGCCGCCGTCCGCGCCCTGCCGGGCCTGGCCGGCAGCGACGACCCGGCCGACGCCGCCGCCCTGGTCGCGCTGGCCGACCGCGCCGCCGAGCGGCACCTCGGGCTGCGGCTGGCCGACGCCCTGGACACCCTGGCGCGCTCCGGTTCGCCGCTGATCCAGGGCGCGGTCGCGGCGGCGCGGGTGCTGCTCGGCCTGGACGGCGCCGAGGAGGTCGGGACCCGGGTCGGCGGCTGGGTCGATGCCGCCGCGCATCCTGAGGGCCGACAGCGTTTGGCGCGCCACCTCGCGGGTCTGCTCACCGCCGCCGCACCGCTGCTCCAAGCGGCGCCGCAGGCCCTGGACCCGCTGCTGGAACGGGTCGACACCCTGTCCGACCGCGATTTCCTCGACCGGCTCCCGGCCCTGCGCGGCGGCTTCGACACCCTCTCGCCGGCCGCGCGTGGCAGGGTCCTGACAACCGTCGCCGAGCGCCTCGGCGACCGGCCGGACGTCACCCTGGCGGACGATCCGGCGCTGCTCGCGCTGTGGACCGCCGCCGACACCGAGGCCTTCGAGGCGGTCCGCGCACTCGGCGTGGTCCTCCCCGACGCTGCAGACGCCGCAGAACACTCGGAATCCGCGCCCCAAGCGGAATCCCAACCGCGCGCCTCGAGCGACAAGCACCGCATCCCTCCCGCCGAACGTTGGCGCCTGCTGCTCGGACGCCGCCCGGATCAGTTGTCGGCGAACTCGCGCCGCTACGCCCGCGCTCTCGATGAGCTCTACGGGACCGGCCGTGGAGAAGGCTCCCAGGGCCTGGAGAGTTGGACCGGCGACGGCTCGGGCGACGGTTCGGGCGGCGGACGCGAGACCGCCTTCCCGACCGCCCGCGAATGGGCCGACGAGCTGAACGCGCTGTTCGGCGCCGACGTCCGCGAGGAAGTCCTCGGCCGGGCCGCCGCGGCCGGGCGTACCGACGTGCTCGACCAGCTCGACCCGTCATCCGTCCGGCCGTCCGTCGAGCTGCTGACGAACATCCTGTCGCTGGCCGGCGGACTGCCCGAGCAGAAGCTGGCCAAGCTGCGCCCGCTGGTCCGGCGGCTGGTCGCGGAGCTCACCCGGGAGCTCGCCACCCGGCTGCGCCCGACGCTGACCGGCCTGGCCACGCCGCGGCCGACCCGCCGCCCCGGCGGCCCGCTCGACCTGTCCCGCACCGTGCGGGCCAACCTCGGCACGGCGCGGCGGCTGGACGACGGCAGAACCCTGATCGTCCCCGAGCGTCCGGTCTTCGGCACCCGCGCCCGGCGCGCCGCGGACTGGCGGCTGATCCTGGTCGTGGACGTCTCCGGCTCGATGGAGGCCTCGGTGGTGTGGTCGGCGCTGACCGCCGCGGTCCTGGGCGGCGTGCCGGCGCTGTCCACGCACTTCCTGGCGTTCTCGACCGAGGTCGTGGACCTGACCGACCGCGTCCCCGACCCGCTGGCCCTGCTGCTGGAGGTCCGCGTCGGCGGCGGCACGCACATCGCCGCCGGGCTGCGGCACGCGCGCTCGCTGGTGACGGTGCCGAGCCGGACCATCGTCGCGGTGGTCAGCGACTTCGAGGAGGGGTACCCGGTCGGCGGCCTGCTCGGCGAGGTCCGCTCGCTGGCGGCCTCCGGGGTGCACCTGATCGGCTGCGCGGCGCTCGACGACACCGGGCTGGCCCGGTACTCGGTGCCGATCGCGCAACAACTGGTCGCCGCCGGGATGCCGGTGGCGGCGCTCAGTCCGCTCGCCCTGGCCCGGTGGGTCGGCGAGCGTGTTCGGGGGGAGGCCCGATGAGTCTGCCACCGGTGGCGCCGGAGGTCACGGCGGCCGCGGTCGAGAGCCTGACGTCGCGGCTGCTGAAGAAGCTCGACGCGGCGGTCGCGCAGTACGGCGCGGCGGAGGCCGTGGCCGACGGGGACGTGATGCGGGTGCGGTGCGGCGAGGACGCCGTGGTCACGCTCGCCCCGGACGCTTCGGGCGTCGTCGCGCTGGACGAGCAGGCTACGTGCACGTGCCTGCTGGCGCCGAAGTGTCTGCATCGGGCTGCCGTGCTCACGGCGTGTCCGGTCGCTGATTCGCAGGGTGCGAGCGGCCTTTCGGGGGACGCGGACGGCGTGCCGGTCGCCGAACCGGTCGAGGGCGCGCTGGCCGCCGGGGCCGCCAAATCCGCGAAATCCGCCGAAGCCTCCGAGGCCTCCGAGGCCGCGCAGCCGATCGCCCCCGGCGACGTCCAGCCGGTCGCACCGGGCGACGCTCAGGTGTCCGCAGCCGCGGCACTGTGGTCCGCGGCGGCCTCGATCCTGGCCGCCGGGATCCCCGCCGCAGGCGCGGTACCGCAGGCCGAACTGCTCCGTGCCGCGCACACCGCGCGCCTGGCGGGTCTGCACCGGCCGGAAGCCGCCGCGCTCCGCGTCGTCCGCGACCTGCGCGCGGCCCGGTCCCAGAGCGACGCGCACCGGCTCGCCGATCTCGTCGCCGACCTGCGAGAACTCCTGCTCACCGCAGGTCTTTTGGCGGCCGCCAACCCGGATCCCGATCTGATCGGGACGGCACGCCGGGCCTACGAGCCCGGCGGGAGCCTGCGGGTCCACGGCGTGTGCCGGGAGCCGGTCCTCAGCGCGACCGGCTACGGCGGCGTGGCGACCCACGTCCTGGCCGAGGACGGGCACTGGTTCACGGTCTCGGACGTGAAGCCGGGCGGCGCGGCGCGGGCCCGGGGCGCGGCCACGGCCCCGGTCGCGATCGGCGCGACGGCCCTGGACCACGGCCAGCTGTCCCGGGGCGGGCTGCTGATCGCCGGGGCCACGGTCTCGGCGGACGGCCGGCTCGGCGCGGGCAAGGGCGTGCGCGCCACCCCGTTGACCGGGCGGGGATGGTCCGGCGGGCCGCTGTCGGCGCTGTTCGCCAAGCCGCTCGCCGCGACGGTGCGTGCGCAGCTCGCCGGCGTTCCGGGTGCCGGCGGGGACGCCGAGCAGCAGGGTGCTGACTTGATCGGCTGCGAGGTCGTGGTCGTCGGCGCGTCCGGGGACGGTTTGCTGGTGCTGGCGGACGACGAAGGCGACGGTGCGCCGGGCCCGCTGATCCGTCTCGTCGCCGCGCACGCACACCCCGACTTCGCGCACACCGAGAATCTGCGTCGCCTCGCCGCACATCCCGGTCTGCGCATCCGGGTCGTCGGCCGCCTGGACCCGGACCGTACGGCGACGCTGCGACCGCTCGCGGTCGGCCCCGTTCCGGACACCGAGGCGACCATCGCGACGCTTCGGCTGCCGGAGTCCTGGCAGGGGCATGCGGACCTCGGCTACGACCGCTTGCAGAGCGCGCACTTCCCGCCGCCGCCCGGCGACGGACCGGGACCCGGACCCGGGTCGGCCGTCCCGGAACCGCCCGACCTGGTCGCGGACTCACCGCTGTGGCGGCTCCGGCACATCGTGGAGCTGGCGGTCTCCGGCGGACGCCGCACCGTCGCAGAGTTCGCACGAACGTCGGCGCCGCACGTCGCACACCTGCGCCAGTCGGGTCTGAACGCCGCCGCGGACCGCGTCGCGGCGCTCGCCGCCGAGGCGGACCGCCGGAACCGCGACGTCTTCGGCCGCCTGACCGACCCGGACCCCGGCCGCTACGCCCAGGCCTGGCTGGCCGCGGGGCTGCACCTGGCGGCCACGGAGCGGGCACTGGTGCGGGCTTCGTGGGAGCAGAGCGGGTGAAGGCGCTGTGGCGGCGCCGGCTTTCGACAGTCGGCGCCGCCACAGCGATCTGCATGAGCGTGGCCTGCGACTCGTGCCGCACGGCCGGTCTCGGTCGGCTCAGTCGGCCGGGTCGGGTGGGCTGCCTCGGTCGCCTCGGTCGGTCGTAGCCGCCTCGGTCGGTCTTAGCCGGCGCGGTCGGTCTTAGCCGGCTCCGTCGGCCTCGGTCAGAACGCCTCGTCCGGAGGAAGGCGAACCTGCCCCGTGCGCTGCGCGGGCACCGTCGTCCGCGGGTGAATCGTCTGGCTCGCCTTCGCCAAACCCTCCTCCAACGTGCGACCGCGCAGCGCGTCGAGCACGACCCCCAGCGGGGTGGCGGCCGCGGCCAGCGCGGGAGTCGCGGTCCGTGACGCCCGCCGCACCAGCTCCTGCGCGGCGTCGACGAGGTCCGCGCTGATCAGCTCGCCGGAGTCCGAGGCGGCCCGGGCCTTCTCCAGCAGGCTCCAGCTCTCCCGGGCCAACGCAGGATCCTGATCGAGCAGCCCGGCGAGCTCGGCGGCATGCCGCTCCAGCGTCTCGGCCAGCCACTGGCCGCTGCGGGTCCGGGCCACCTTGATGTCGCGCAGGTGCCGCATGTGCTTGGTCGTGGCTGGGGCCTCCGCTCCGAGCCGGGCGCGGGCCAGGTGGTTGACGGCGCAGTCGACCGGCTGGCCGAGGGTCTGCGTGACGGTCGACCCGGAGGCCGGGCTCACGTCGCTGTAGACGGCGTTCGACGTCTCCGCGGTCCCGCCGCCCCATTCGCCGCACGCGGCGCCCGGGCCGCCGTTCTGCACGAACAGGGTGCCGGGCGAGACCGAGTAGTAGATGATCCCGCGGCTGGCCGTCAGGCCGCTGGTGAACGTGCAGTTCGACCCGCCCCCGGGACCGACGAGGTCCAGCTCGAACGCGACGATCGGATACTGCGCGCGTTCCGGGAAGTCGAACGTGGCGCTGGAGACGTTGTCGTCGGGATCGGTGTAGCTGAACGTCGCACCCGTCACGTTGGCGTGGCCGTCGGTCGTCAGCGAGATCTGGAGCGTGGACTCGCGGGGGATCTTGTTGCCGGGCACGGAGCCGAACGACGTGAGGTAGTAGTCGTTCGGCAGCACCGGAAGCCACGGGGTGGTTCCCGGGTCCGGCACGTAGCCCTGCGGCCAGGTCGATCCCGCGGCCCAGTACTGGATCTCGTACCAGATCTGGTCGTTCAGCACGTAGATGATGTACTGGAAGATCTCCAGCGTCTGGCCCTGGCTCAGCTGGCCCGCCGGGGGATAGGCGTTCAGCTGGAACGAGAAGCCACTGCCGTCGGTGGTCTCGAGGTCTTCGGTCACCTCCAACAGCACCGAGGTGTTCAGGAGCGGTTCGCACTCGGCGTACAGGACGGCGTTGTTGTTGCTTTGGTAGGTCATGGTGGTGACCCCCTTCGGCCGCGTTCACGGGAAGAACCGGACCCTTCCATTTAAGGAAGGCCGACGGTCCCCGGGTGTCCTGCCTCGGGTTTTCCCCGGCGGGGCTGTGCCCGAGTGTTTCCCCTGTTCAGGGCGTATTCGGTGACCGGCGCTCGGCGACAGCCTCTGCCCGGTATGCCTTGACAGGGTTCGAACACGCTTCTATTTTCCGAGAAATCGGATGATGTCCGACGTATGCGAACCCGCGCTGCCACCCACCGCCCCCTGGAAGGACCACTATGGCAATACCCGGATACCGGGTCGGCCTGGCCTGTCTGGCCGCCGCCGGCTCGGTGGCGCTCGCCGTGACCCTGGCCGACCCCGCCTTGGCCGCCGCCGCGTCTCCTGCCGCGTCCCCCGCCGCGCACTCAAGCTTCCCCCACTACGACCACGCCCGGCACTCGGACCAGATCTGGGGCGGGTACGCGGACACCGGCGCGCGCTTCACCTCGATCAGCGGTTCCTGGACGGTGCCGACGCTCAACTGCTCAGCGGTCCCGAACAGCTCGGTCTCGCCGTGGATCGGCATCGACGGCTACGACTCCGACACGGTCGAGCAGATCGGCTTCGACCAGGACTGCGAGAACGGGGTGGCCGGCTACTACCCGTGGGTCGAGATGTACCCGGCGGACTCCATCTACTTCACCGATACCGTCAAGGCCGGCGACACCATCACCGCTTCGGTGTCGGTGAGCGGCAGCTCGTGGACCCTGACCGAGAAGGACACCACCCGCGGCTGGTCGAAGACGTTCCACGAGACCGGCAGCGACCAGCTCTCCTCGGCCGAGGCGATCGTCGAGGACCTGGGCAACGGCATCGGGCCGGTGGCCCCCTTCGGCTCGGTGACCTTCACCGGCCTCACCGCCGACGGCAAGCCCCTGGCGAGCGCCGGCACGGTCAACTCGACCAACATCGAGCGCGGCAACACACCGCTGACGAAGAACTCGTCGCTGTCCGGCGGCACGTTCAAGCTGAGCTGGCTGCATTCCTGATCCCCTTCGGTCGCCGAAGCGGCGTCGTGCCGCCGAACGTCCGGGAGCATCAGAGCATCCGAGAATCAGTGGGCTGATGCTCCCGGGCCGCGTCCGTCAGCCGTACGGCGCCACGGCAGGAACACGCCGCTCACCAAGCAGATCATCGCCGCGATGAAGAGTGCTTCCCGCACGCCGAGCAGGGTGGCGAGCCAGCCGCCGAGCGCGATGAACAACGGGGTGATGGACTTGTTGCTCACCGACCAGGCGGTGGTCACCCGCGCCATCAGCTCCTTCGGTGTCTCGCGCATCCGGTAGGAGGCGAACACGGGGTTGAAGACGCCTGCGAGGAAGAGGAGCACCGAATCCGCGCCGATCACCGTGAGCAGGCCCGGAACGCCGACCGGCGCGAAGGCGATGGGGAGCAGACACGGTCCGCGCAACGCGCCGACGAGGACGAGCACGCGGTTCGTCCCGAACCGTTCGGTGACGCGGCCGGCGAGGACCGAGCCGAGCAGCCCGGCCGCGCACGGCGCGCCGAGCGCGATGCCGTATTCGAGCGCGGACAGGTGCAGGTCGTCGAGCATGAGGACGGCCACGAGCGGTGACGTCATGCGGTTCGCGCCGGCGAAGAACATCGCGTTGATGTACAGGCCGCGGAGCGTCCGGTGGGCGAAGATATGGCGCAGACCGGCGGAGACCCGGGCGAGCATCTTCTCCCGGCCGGTGTCCGCCGCCGGCATCTCGATAGCTCCGTGCTCGCCGACGAAGCGCCGGGTCAGCAGCACGGCCGCGACCGCGAAGCTCAGCGCGTCCACCGCCGTGGAACTCGCCACGCCGACAACCGTGATCAGCAAGCCGCCGATCGCGGGCCCGACCGTCGAGGTCGTCCAGTCGACGGAGGACAGTTTGGCGTTGACCCCCAGTTGGCTGTGCTCGGCGATCGCCTGTTTGAACAGCGAGGTCAGCGCCGAGCTGTAGAGGATCGAGCAGACGGTGACGATCATCAGGACGACGCAGAGCTGCGCGTAGCTCAGTGCGCCGACCGCGAACGCCGCGAGGACGGACACGAGCGCGGCGAAGCTCAGGGTCTCGGTCACCCGCAACACGCGCTGTTTGGGCTGCCGCTCGATGAACGGCCCGAGCGGCAGCGTGATCACGGCGGTGGCGGCGAACGCGAAGGCCGTCATGACGGACACCGAACCCGCCGACTTGTGCAGCCGCTCGATGGCGATCAGCGGGATCGCCCCGGTGCTGACCGCGCTCCCGAGGCTACTGATCACATAGGCGGCCCACAGCACCCGCAGTTGTCTGGCGCCGATCGAGTCCTCGGCCGTCAGCTCCCGGGGTACAGCGTTCTCGAGCACGATGATCCGATCTCCTCGACACGGTCGTGAATGCCGGGGTCTGCCTCGCACCCGATTGCGTCACCACGCGCTCGTCCACCTCTATGTCAGCTTCCTTACTCACCCTATCGCCCGATCTGTCGCCTCCGCCGGGCGCCTCCGCGGCGGCTCCGGCATCGGCCCCGGCATCGGCCGCGACAATCGTTGCCGCCGCGACGGGAGCCCCTGGTAGCTCCACGAGCAGCGCTCGCCGGCCTGCGTCCTCCAGCACGGTGACCATCGGTGCTGTCTGATTCAGGTGCGCGACGTGTGTCTTCATACGGCCGCCCCGCCGGGGTGTGCACCAGCCAGGTCCTTGAGATGGGCGGCGAGGAAGGGCCGTGCCGCGTGTATCGCGTCGGGGATGTCGGCGAATCCGCGGTCGCGGGCCGCGGCGAGTGTGGTCGACCGCTGGGCCCCGGGGTACGCCTCGGCGGGCAACCGCCAGCGGAGCCGCAAGTACCCTTCGATCGTTTCGTCCTTCAGATCGCGCAGCGTCAGGCCGCGCGACGTGATGACGTTGGGAAGCACCGCTGCGAGCGACGCGCGCGCACGATCGATGCCCTCCGGCGCGAGTATCCTGCCGGCGAGGAACGAGTGCGTGCGCCACGGAAGCAGCGCCGCCGCAGGTTCCATGCGGCTGGAACGGACGAGTATCCGGATCGCCTGCTCCCGCGGTGCGAGCTCGTCGCGTTCGCCGGGGCTGAGCCAGAAGGCTGCCGCGGCCTGCGCGTCCGCGTCCGCTTCCACATCGATCGCCAGTCCGCGTTCGCCGGCGATGGCCAACGCCTGCCGCTCGAGGGCGGCGACCGGGGGCGTGAACGGGTCGTCCCGGCGGCACATCGATGCCAGGACGATCCGCCGCCACAGCAGGGGAAACGAGTGGTCGTTCAAGCGGTGGTAGTCGATGACGCTCCCGAATCCGACGCTGTCCGGGTCGGCATCGTCCGCCGGACTGAATTCGGCGCACCAGCGCTGAAGGTGGCTGCTGGCCCAGGCTTCGCGCGGTACGGGCAGCTCGGCTGGTCCGAATGCGAGTTCCGTCCGGCGCAGTGCGGTGATCGCGTCCGCCTGTTTGACGTCGCCGCGATCCGCACGGCTTTGCATGGCGGCCCTGAGACTGTCGAGAGCTGTGCCTAGACCGATCGCTGTCGTCTCGGCGACCATGCGGGCCCACGTCCGGTCGACGTAGGGGATGGCGCGTACGAGCCGGAGCAGATCATCGCAGACCGCCGGTGCCAGCAGCCCGTCCGTGTGGGCGCGGTCGAGGGCGACACGGAGGTTGATCAACGGCTCGGTCAGCGGCCGATGGCTTCCGTCGGGGGCGTGTGCGACGGCGACCTCGTCGTCGGCGTTGATGCGGCCGTCCCGAAGCATCTCGTAGACGGTGCCGACGCCTCGCATCCCGTAGCGGTCCAGTTCCGCGGCACGCAACGCGCCCATGCTCGCGGCACCGACGATGCCTACTCCCCGGTCCAGAAAGTGCAGGATCTCCTTGTGCCGGATCGGAAGCGCCTGGTGGTAGACGCCGTCGATGATGATCACGGTGTCGCCCGATCGTGGGCCCAGGCGGAAGAGGTCGCCGTGGGCGATGGGCGGATGGAAAAGTACTGATTTGCTGATGAGCCGGGCTGCGCTGCGGGCCATCGTGGGGCCCAGGAAGCAATGGGTCGTCATCGGCCCGCCCCGGTCAAGCGCGGCAGAGTGTGATCCCCTTCGAAACCGGTGCCCGGTGCGATGATCTTCACGAAGGCGAGGTCGCCGAGGTCGGAGGAGAGATCGACCAGCATCGGTTCGTACCCGTGCACCGTCGCCGCGGCCTGCGCCAGCCGGTCCAGGTCCGCCTCGAACGTGTCCGCCGGGGGCGGCCAGGACACGGAATCCCAGTGCTGCCGAGCGGCGTCCGCCGGAGCCTGGATGCGGCGTCGGTGGCCCCTGTAGAGATCGGCGTCCAGGTCGTCGCGACTGCCGGCGATCACCGTGAGCCGGCTCTGCGCGGCTTCCGTGATGGCACGGCACAACGCGATGGACGCGTCAGGGTGGGTGCCCGAGCCGGATCCGAGCACCGGCATGTCCTCACTCCAGATGTGGGTGATGAAGGTGGGCACGTCATACGGATTGGGGATGGCCGCGGCCTCCCACCAAACCCCGGCCTCGTCCAGGCGGCTGGAAAGGACCGACACCGCTTCGTCCTGGACCAGGCTCAAGTCCAGTGGTACGGCGGTGAGGCGATCTGCGCGGTAGCCGGCGAGAACATCTCTCTCGATCACCTCGCACAGCGCATGCAACGCCGCCTCGCCGACGTAGTTGCCGGATGCCAGGCCGTTGCTGGACGCCCGCAGTCCGGGCGCCTCCCAGGAGGACAGGCTGCGGGTCTCCATCGCGACGGCCTGTCGTGGAACCAGATGCTCCCGGCCCGTGACCATTCCCCGGGCGGGCATCCAGTCGAGCTCGGTCGCATCCGTGACCAGGCTGCCGGGGTGGTGCTGCAGATCCGCGATGTCGTAGGCGAGTGCGACCTCTGATACCCGAGCGGCGTACTGCGCGGCCGGGCACCGGTACTCGGCGTGCCACATCTCCAGCGATTCCATCGCCGCGGAGACCATGGCGAGGGGGAGTGTCAGGCCTTTGCCTTGGGCGACGGACAACCGACGGCCGAGCGGCCGGACGGCCATGCAGACCGGGATACCGAGGTAGTCCAGTCCGGTGACGTCGGCGATGCGGGTGAGGCCGCTGGCGTCCCGGTAGGCCTCCAGCGCGGCGAGCGTGGCCTCCGGCGGCCGCAGTCGTTGCGTTCCGCCGAAGCGGAGCTTGGGGCCGGCGGCGATCTGTGCGACGGTCATGGTCACAGGTCGAAGTAGCAGACGGAGCCGAGGATGCCGCGCTCGCCGGAGAACTCACGGCGCCAGTGCGGCACGTTGTATCCGTCGAATCCGTTGAGCTGCCGCTTGGCGAGGTCCGCGAGCTCCTCGCTGGGGCTCTCCCGGTGTTCGGGAGCCCAGTTCATGGCGCCTTCACCTTCGCCATCACCGCTGGCCTGGGCCCGGCGTCGACAAATTTCTCGGATGTTTCCGTGTATTGATAATCGACGGCGGGTGGCATGGTCGCGTCAGTCATATGTTCCCGATTGTCCGCGTGGCGACGGCACATTCGACGAAAGACTAAATCAGTGCGCTGATTCAGGTGGGCCGGCAACCGTGACGCTAACCAACGAGGCCCGACGCAACAAGGCCGTTGTGAGATGACTCACATGTCCCTTATGGGGCTTGACTCCTTATAAAAGGCAACATGACCTGGCTCGATGCCCGCCACAGGGCGATCGCGCGAGTGGCCGGCGGGCCCACCCGAGTGCGGGCCCGCCGGTTCTCGGTCGGTCAGAAGTCCACGGCCATGTAGGCGCCGGGGCCGCCGGGGATGGTGGTGCCGCTGGAGTAGCACTGGTAGGCGCTGATCGTGTGGTTCGCGATCAGCGTCTGGCCGTAGTTGTTGCACTCGAACCAGTTCGTGAACGTCGCGTAGTCGGGGTTGTCCCAGGTGGTGGCACTCGCGGTGCCGGCGAGGGCGACCGACGCGAACAGGCCGGTCACGGCCAGCACGATCCCGATCAGGACACGCTTCATGGAGTCTTCCTTTTCGTAGGGAAGCGGTTGTGAGGAGCCGTGTTCAGAACGCGTGGATCGACTGAGTGGTTCAGACCACTGATACGGCCGGCACGGTCCGGCGGAGCTTCAAAACACAACCCTGTGACAGTGTTCACCTTTAATTGGTCAGACTGACCCCCCAGATGCCTTAGAATCATAGGCGTAACGAGATCAGATCCGATGGATCCCCAAGGAGTCAACGATGAACGCCGAAGTCCTGACCGCCCGCCTCCAGATCGCCGCCGCCCGCCGCAAGGCCGAGGCCGAGCGCCAGACGCGACCGGCAAAGGCCGACGCGAAGAAGTGACCACCCCGCCCGCCGGCCGCACGCCGACCGGGCCCGAACGCTGCGGCGCCTCGCGCATCGCCCCTGGCCGGCACTATCGGCCAGGGGCACAGCTTTTTTGGGTGGAGTGGCTGCTGTGCTGCACGGTCGGTAGGGATGAACGGCGGGCTGTGCCGCACAGCCGGTTGCGCCGAGGCGCCGGCTTGGCTGAATCGCGGGCCGTACCGCATGGCCCGTAGTGTGCGCCGCTGGTTGTGCCGCGTAGCCGCCAGGCCGAACCGCTGGCTGTGCCGCATAGCCGGTTGTGCGAACCGCAGGCTGTGTCGCACCGCAGGCTGTGCCGCGCAGACGGTTGTGCCGAAGCGCGGGTTTGGCCGAAGCGCGGGCCGTACCGCATGGCCGGTTGTGTGAACCGCTGGTTGTGCCGCGCGGCGCCGCTGGCTTCCCGAAGCGCCGGCTGTTCCGCGCGGTCGGTTGTGCCGAGGCGCCGGTTTGGCCGAACCGCGCGCCGTGCCGCGTAGCCGGTTGTGTGCACCGCTGGGCGTGCCGCGTAACCAGCTGGTCGAATCGCGGGCTGTGCCGAACTGCTGGCTTTGCTACGCAGCCGGCTGTGCGGTTGCCGCCCGCAGCCCGGGCTTGCCGGCCGCGTCGCCATCCTTGAGCGGCGGGCCGCCCCGAGTCTGGCCGTCCGCCGGGCACCATTTCTGGTAAACCTTCTTGACAAGCGCGTATAAGCGCATGTAGATATTCCTCTCAGCGGCTTGGCGTGAAAGTTCCGAACCGGACACGCTCAGAGGGAATCTGACCCGGCTGCCCGCGGCCCTATGCCGCCTTCTCGTTGCGGAAAGCGCCTGCGGCGACGTCCCGGGCGCTGCCGTTCCCCCATCGCATCGAGGGCAGCGTCCCTCAAGGAGACCGAAATGCGATCTCGGCACCCCTTCGTGCGTCCCGGGCGCACTCGTCCACCGCTGACCGTGGGCGCTCCGCCGGCTGCGGAACCTCTGTTGGCCTCGAAGAAGCGGCGCGCCCTGGTGGCCGCCGGCGCGGCGTTCGCGCTGGCGGCGCTCGGCGTGGCCTCGACCGCTGCGGCGGGACCGTCCACGGCGTCCTCGTCGTCCTCCCCGTTCTCGACATCGGCTGCGGGCCTGCCGGTGTACGACCACATCGTGCTGGTCACCGAGGAGAACAAGTACTACGACGACATCGTCGGCAGCGGCGCCGCCCCGTACATCAACTCCCTGATCACCCAGGGTGCGTCGTTCACGAACTTCCACGGCACCACGCATCCGAGCCAGGGCAACTACGTGGCCCTGTTCTCCGGCTCGCTGCACGGCGTCAACTCCGACGACTGTCCCTACAACTTCAGCGCCGACAACCTCGGCAACCAGCTGCTGACCAGCGGGCACACCTTCGTCGGCTACTCCGAGAGCCTGCCCTCGGACGGCTCGAAGGACTGCGGCGACGACGGGAGCGGCGGCTACGCCCGCAAGCACAACGGCTGGGTCGACTTCGCCGACATCCCGGCGAGCTCGAACCTGCGCTTCAGCCGCTTCCCGACGGACTACAGCCAGCTGCCCACCGTGTCGTTCGTGACCCCGAACCTCGACGACGACATGCACGACGGCACGGTCCAGGCCGGCGACACCTGGCTGCACGACCACCTCGACGGCTACGCCCAGTGGGCCAAGACGCACAACAGCCTGCTGATCGTCACCTGGGACGAGAACGACGGCGACGACTCCGACAACCAGATCGCCACCATGATCGTCGGCGCCCACGTCAAGCCGGGCGTCAGCAGTGGCACCCACTACAACCACTACTCGCTGCTGCACACCATGGAGGACGTCTACGGCCTGCCGGCGCTGGGGAGCGCGGCCACGGCGAGCGACATCTCCGGTATCTGGGACCAGGGTGGGCCCCCGCCGACGTCCCCGACCTCCCCCACCTCGCCGACATCCCCGACCTCCTCGCCGTCGGCCGGCGGCACCGACCTCGCGTTGAACCGGCCGGCCAGCGCGTCCTCTACCGAGAGTTCGTCGCTAGGAGCGGCCAACGCCTTCGACGGCAAGCTGACGACCCGGTGGGCCAGCAAGGAAGGCTCGGATCCGCAGTGGATCTCCGTCGACCTCGGCGCCGACACGGCGATCAACGAGGTCAAGCTGAGCTGGGAAGCCGCGTACGGCAAGGCCTACACGATCCAGACCTCGAACGACGACAAGACCTGGACGACCGTCTACTCCACGACCACCGGTCATGGTGGAACCGAGGACCTGACGGTCAACGGCCACGGCCGCTACGTGCGCATGTACGGCACGAAACGCGGCACGTCCTACGGCTACTCGCTCTACGAGTTCGCGGTCTATGGCCCGGCGTCGGCCCTGGCTCCTGCTGCGGCTCCGGCCGTGCCGCCGGCGAACGTGCCAGGAGGAGCCGTCCCGGCAACTCCGCAGCAGATCGGCCCGACCTTCACCTCGCCGATCCCGCCGAGCAGTTCCACCAGCGACCTGACCGATCCGCGTAAGAAGGAAGTCGCGATGGAGCTGGTATCCAGCGCGCAGAACTCGTCGCTGGACTGGAAATCGCAGTACGCGTCCATCGCGGACATCAGCGACGGCCGCGGCTACACCGCGGGAACCGCCGGATTCAGCACCGCCACCGGCACGCTGCTCGACCTGGTGAACCTCTACACCCAGCGGGTTCCGAACAACGCCCTCGCCGCCTACCTCCCGGCGCTGCGCGCGGTCAAGGGCAGCAGCTCGCACCTCGGGCTGGACCCGGGCTTCACCTCCGCCTGGCACGCCGCCGCCTTGGACCCGGCGTTCCAGCGGGCTCAGAACGATGAGATGGACCGGCTCTACTTCACGCCCGCGGTTGCCCAGGCCAAGGCGGACGGCCTGCACGCGCTGGGGGAGTTCGCCTACTTCGACGCGGTGATCGCGAACGGCTCCGGAACGGATCCGGTCAGCTTCGCCGCGATCCGCGCTGCGGCTATGAAGCAGGCTCGCACGCCCGCGCAGGGTGGTGACGAGGCGACGTACATCAACGCCTTCCTCAGCGCTCGGAAGGCCGCGATGCATTCTGCGGCCGCGGGTGACGGCGCCGGCGGGATCGATGCCAGCCGTATCGACACCAGCCGCATCGACACCGAACAGCAGGTCTTCCTCGCCAAGGGCAATCTCAACCTGAACGCGCCTCTGACCTGGCAGACCGGCGGCGACGCGTACCACATCGCCGACTGACGCAGGCTCGCCCCTTCTTCTGGTGGGCGCATCGCTGAGGTGTGCCCACCAGAAGCCCCCGCTCGCGGCAGTCAGTCTGAGAGAGGACGGACATGTACATCTCGTCGGCGCGGGTGAAGCCCACCGATGTAGCGGCTTCGCAGGGTTCTGGGATTTCGGAGATCTCAGCGACCTCAGAGATCTCAGAGAGCTCAGACACCTCGGCGAGCGCGGTCGGTTCCGCGGCCTTCGAAGGTTCCGTACCGCCGCGTCCTCGGGCGGCCGTAGCGCCCAACGTCCTGGCTCTGGGGTCGGTCAGCCTGGTCACTGACATCTCCTCGGAGATGATCACAGCCGTCCTGCCGATGTACGTGATCTTCACCCTCGGCCTGAGCCCGCTCCAGTTCGGCGAGCTCAACGGCCTGTACTTCGGCATTACTGCCTTGGTGCGCCTGGCCGGCGGGCACGCGGCCGACCGCTGGCAGCGCCGCAAGCTCGTGGCGGGCAGCGGCTACGCGTTGTCCGCGCTGTGCAAACTGGGCTTGCTGACCGCCGGTTCCTCGGTGTCGGCGCTCGGCGTCGTCATCGCCGCGGACCGCACCGGCAAGGGGCTGCGGACCGGGCCTCGGGACGCGCTGATCTCCTTGAGCAGCACGCCGGAGACGCTCGGACGATCGTTCGGCGTGCATCGTGCGCTGGATACGGTCGGGGCGTTCCTCGGTCCGGTTGTCGCGTTCGGTTTGTTGCTGGCGAATCCGGAGCGGTATGACACGGTCTTCGTCGCGAGCTTCGGGATCGCGGCGTTCGGTGTCGTGATGCTGGCTGTGCTGGTGCGTGACCGGAACGAGGTCGTGGACCGGGAGAACCCGGTTTCCGTGGGCGCTGCGCTGCGGCTTCTGCTGCTGCCGCGGTTTCGGCGGGTCTGCATCGCCGCGGTGCTGTTGGGCGTTGTGGCGCTCAGCGATTCCTTTGTCTACTTGTTGCTGCAGCAGCGCCTTGATATCTCTGCCGAGTACTTCCCTCTGTTGCCGCTCGGCACGACGGCGTCGTACCTGCTGCTCGCCGTCCCGTTCGGGCAGCTTGCCGATCGTGTCGGGCGGATTCGGGTGTTCGTTGGTGGCTATGCCGCTCTGTTGTGCGCGTATCTGATGTTGTTCGGTCCGGTGGGCGGTGTGGTGTTGCTGCTGCCCACGCTTGTGCTGCACGGCCTGTTTTACGCCGCCACCGACGGTGTCCTGATGGCCGCTGTCGGGCCGATGCTGCCCGCGCATCTGCGGGCGAGTGGCATGGCCCTGATTCAGACCGGGCAGTCGGTGGCGCTGTTGGCGTCGTCGGTGCTCTTTGGCGCGGCGTGGGATCGGTGGGGGCTGCACACGGCGATCGCGGTGGCCGTGGTGTCTTTGGCCGCCGCGATTCTTGCGGCGCTGTGGATTCTTCCGTTGGCGAAGGAAAGCGATATATGAACACGCGTGCACGAGTGCTGATATTGACGGTCGCTGGGCTGTTGGCCGCTACGGCGATCACTGGGTATGTGGTGTACACCCGTGGTGCGGGTGCCGGTGATTCCCCGACTGGCAGCATCGATCTCGGGGCGGCTGGAGCGGCTGGAGCAGCCGGGACTGCTGGCACTGCCGGGACGATCCTGTTCCGTGACACTGCGCCGGGGCCCGACTTCGGCCATGTGGCGTCCGTTCCCGCTGCTCGGCCGGACGCCACGCCGACCGTCAGCAGCACGTTGTGCGATCGCTTCTACGCGGCCCACGACACCGCGATCTGCTTGCAGCGTGGCGGTGCGCTGCCTGCTACGTATGCCACCGTCCTGGATCACTCGCTGCATCAGGTTCGCCAGGTCAAGACCGCCGGATTCCCCAACCGCGCGCGGGTCTCCGCCAGCGGCACGATGGTGTCTTGGACGACGTTCGTCCAAGGCGACTCCTACCTGGCCGACGACTTCTCCACCCGGACATCCATCCTGGACACCAGGACCGGTCGCCTCATCGACAACGTCGAGAGCATCCCCCTCACGCTCGACGGCAAGCCGTACCACGCGGCGGACGTGAACTACTGGGGCATCACCTTCGCCGCCGACGACAACACCTTCTACGCCACGGTGCGGACCGGCGGCCGTACCTACCTCGTCCAAGGCGACTACCGCGCCTGGACCGCTCGGACGTTGCGGGAGAACGTCGAATGCCCGTCCCTGTCACCGGACGGCACCCGCATCGTGTTCAAGAAGCGCGTCAACGCCAGCGCGAACCGCCCCTGGCGCCTGTACGTCCTCGACCTGCGCACCATGCAGGAAACGCCGCTGGCGGAGGAGCACAGCGTCGACGACCAGGCGGCGTGGCTCGACGACCGCACGGTCATGTACGGGCGACCGCGACAGTCCGGCGGCGAGTGGGATGTCTGGGCCGTGGCTGCGGATGGCGGGGGAGAACCGCGTGTTCTGATTCATGACGCTAGTTCGCCGGCGTCTGTTGGTGGTGATGTCGGGCTCTGAGGTTCGATCAGTATCAGTATCGGCGCGCGGGCATTCCCCGATGTGGGTTTCGGCGGTGTGTGTGGTGCGGTTGGGGTGTGGTTTACAGGCGATTTTTACGGCTTCGCCTAAGGTTTGGTGACCTCGCTGGGGGACGCAGTTCGGTTGAGCGCCACAAGTTGCGCTGGCGGCCGCCGGTTTTCGTGTGCAAGACCGCGCAGTAGTTCAGGTCTCTGCTGTGGTGCGTTGGCGGCTGGCGGTTTTCGCGGGCAAGAGCGCGCGGCGGTCGAGCTTGAGTGCGGCGCTTTGGCGGCGGGCGGTTTTCGCGTGCACGACCACGCGGCGGTTCAGGTCTCTGCGGCGGTGTGCTGGCGGCCAGCGGTTTTCGCGGACACGACCACGCGTGGGTCCGAGTCACTGCGCACACGTCATGTTGGCGGCTGGCGGCCGCGTTTGGTGGGCGCCTCGAGGGGCGGATTTCAGTGGTCGTTGCAACGGCGG
>NZ_JBGCCU010000050.1 GCF_041261445.1 Catenulispora sp. EB89 | reverse complement strand
AGTTCTCAAGAAACAGACGCCCGAACCACTCGTCCCGGAACCTTCGTTCCGATCGGCTGCGACCCGGCGTTGTCAGGTCTTGCTGTTTTTCTTTTATCTTTCTTGCCTTGCTTCGCTTTAGATCTTAGCAGATCCTCCGCGTTACTCGCAATTTCAACTTTCGTTTGATTGCGATTGCCGGTTCAGGATTCTTTTTCGAACCCTTGCCCCGGCGGCTTGGTTACTCTAGCATGGTTTCTTTGGGCTCTCGCCCGCCGTTCCTGCTTGACAGCAACCCCTCTAGCTTACGCTCCCCGAACACGCGTGTCAACCTGATGGCCGTCGCCAGTTCATGGAGGGGAACCCTGTAAGTATGGCACATGTCTGAGGTCGCAGACGAATCGACGGTGTCTACCCATCACTCAGAGGGCTGAAACCATCGGTTCGCTGATCGGATCCCGGCGGCCCGACTAAGCCCTCGTGGGTACCACGTCTGCCCTGTCGGCCCTGCTGACGTCGCCTGTTTCGCCGCGCAGCGCGGCCCGGCGACCAACGAAGAACACGTACACGAGGAACAGCGTCTCCGCCGTGAAACCGATCGTGAGCCGCACCGGAGCGGACGTGTGCCCGGTCACGAACCCCTCGATCGAACCTGACACCAACAGCACGCACGCCAACCCGAGCGCCATCGTCCCGAGCACCCGCCCCTGCTCCCCCAGCGCCTCGCCGCGAGTCCGCGGTCCCGGCGAGAGAAGCGTCCACGCGATGCGCATCCCGCAGCCGCCGGCGACGAACACCGCGGTGAGTTCCAACATCCCGTGCGGGGCGACGAGCGACAGGAACGTGCCGAAGCGTCCGTGCGCCGCCATGAACCCGCCGTCGATCGCCAGGTTCGCCGTGTTCATGTACATGGCGACGAAGGGGAAGACCAGCGTCACCCCTCCGAAGAGCGCCAGTGCGGACACCCAGGCGTTGTTCACCCATACCTTGAAGCCGAACGACCCCGGACTGAACTCCGTGTAATACGTCTCGAACTGCCCACCGGGCCGGAACACCCCGTTCACGAGATCCGGTGAGGCCAGCTCCCCCTGCACCCGCGGATTGGCGGCGATGTACCAGCCCATGAAGAACGCGGCCACAAGTGAGATCACCGCAGTGGCGATCCACCAGCGTCGCGCTCTATAGAGAGCCGCCGGAAAACCGTCGGTGAAGAAGTACAGGATCTCTCTCCAGGCCGGAACACGCGGTCCGGCGATGGCGCCGCGCGCGGTCGCCAGGAGGGACGACAGGTGGCCGACCACTACAGCGTCCGGCGCCGCGGACCTCACTACAGACAGATGCGTGGCGACGTTCTGGTAGAGCGCGACAAGTTCGTCCGCCTCGCCGCCGTCCAGAGCGCGGCTCCGGTTCGACAACTGCGCCAGGCGAGCCCACTCCGCGCGGTGGGCCGCTGCGTATGCATCGATGTCCACGTGTAGGAAGACCCCGCCTCTGTGAGAAGCCAGCGCTCTATGGGAAGTCTGTGGTGAGAATCTGTGGTGAGAAACTGTGCGCCCACGGTATGAGCCGTCTACCGTTGCCGCAACAACGTCAGCCCGGAGTGGAGACAAAGACCTTGAGCGACCTGGTCATCGGCGAGGGCGTGGCCCTGGATCTCCGGCTCGCCAAGCTGCCGAGCCGCGCGCTGGCCCGGCTGCTGGACCTGCTCGTCCAGGCCGGCCTGCTGGGTGTGCTCGCCGCCGTGCTCGGAGTGGTGGCGTCGGCCGGCGCGGTCGACGACGCGGTGATGGCCGGGCTCATGATCGTCATAACCGTCGCGGTGGTGGTCGGATACCCGGCGCTGCTGGAGACCGTCGCCCGCGGACGCACGCTGGGCAAGATGGCGCTCGGACTGCGCGTGGTGCGCACCGACGGCGGCCCGGTGCGTTTCCGGCACGCGCTCGTGCGCGCGCTCTCAGGCATCTTCGACCTCTACGCCACAGTCGGTGTGCTCGCCGTGGTGACCTCCTTCTGCTCGAAGCAGGGGCGCCGCACCGGTGACTGGCTCGCCGGGACGGTCGTGGTCCGCGACCGGGCCCCGGACGCCGGCGTGAGCCCGGCCGGGATGGCGGCACTGGCGATGCCGTATCCGTTGCTCGGCTGGGCACAGCAGTTGGACCTGTCGGTGCTCCCGGACGACGTGGCCCTGTCCGCGCGCCAGTACCTGACACGCATGCACGAGATGCGCCCGGACGTCGCCGCGCGCATGGGCCACGAGGTCGCCACCGAAGTCGTCCGTTACGTCGCGACGCCGCCGCCCGGAACCCCGCCGTGGGCCTACCTGGCGGCGATCACCGCCGAACGCCGGGTACGGCAGATGCGGGCCGCGGAGGCGGCTCACCGGGCGGCGTGGGAGCGGGCTCAGAGGCAGGCTCCGGCCTACGCCGGAGCGCCGGGTCCGCCGGCTACGCCGCCGCCAGGCACCCCCATGGCACCCGCAACGCCCCCAGCGCCCACAGCACCCGCTCCGGCGGCATGGCAGGGCTCGATGGTGCCGCCGGTCCAGGATCGGATGCCAGGAACCGAGCCGGCGCCGGAGCCCGACCGCGACGGGTTCAAGCCGCCGCTCTAGAACCACGCACCAACGCTCACCCTTCCGCGAAGTGAAACGCCGAGGCCGGCCCCGCCAAGCGGGACCGGCCTCACACACGCGATTCGAACCAGATCAGTACCGGAGCTCAGTACCGAAGCTCAGTACCGGTAGTGCTCCGGCTTGTACGGCCCCTCGACCTCGACGCCGATGTAAGCGGCCTGATCCGGCGACAGCTTCGTCAGCTTCACGCCGAGCGCGTCCAGGTGCAGCCGCGCCACCTTCTCGTCCAGGTGCTTCGGCAGCACGTACACGCCGATCGGGTACTCCGCGGTCTTCGTGAACAGCTCGATCTGCGCGATCACCTGGTTGGTGAACGAGTTCGACATCACGAAGCTCGGGTGGCCGGTGGCGTTGCCCAGGTTCAGCAGGCGGCCCTCGGAGAGCACGATGATCGTCTTGCCGTCCGGGAACTTCCAGGTGTGGACCTGCGGCTTGACCTCGACCTTCTCGATGCCCGGGATCTTGGCCAGGCCGGCCATGTCGATCTCGTTGTCGAAGTGGCCGATGTTGCCGACGATCGCCTGGTGCTTCATCGCGGTCATGTCCGCCGCCATGATGATGTCCTTGTTGCCGGTCGCGGTGACGAAGATGTCCGCGCTCCCGACGACGTCCTGCAGCGTGGCCACCTGGAAGCCGTCCATCGCCGCCTGCAGCGCGCAGATCGGGTCGACCTCGGTGATGATCACGCGCGCGCCCTGGCCGCGCAGCGACTCGGCGCAGCCCTTGCCGACGTCGCCGTAGCCGCAGATGACCGCGACCTTGCCGCCGATCAGCACGTCGGTGGCGCGGTTGATGCCGTCGACCAGGGAGTGGCGGCAGCCGTACTTGTTGTCGAACTTGCTCTTGGTGACCGAGTCGTTGACGTTGATCGCCGGGAAGAGCAGCGAGCCCTCCTTGGCCATCTCGTACAGCCGGTGCACGCCGGTGGTCGTCTCCTCGGTGACGCCCTTGATGCGCTCCCCGATGGCGGTCCAGCGGTTGCCGTCCTCGGACAGCGACTTGCGCAGCAGCGCCAGGAAGACCTGGAACTCCTCGCTGTCGGCGTCCGTGGCGTCCGGCACGGAGCCGGCCTTCTCGAACTCCGTGCCCTTGTGGACCAGCATGGTGGCGTCGCCACCGTCGTCCAGGATCATGTTCGGACCGGTGTTGCCGTCGCCGGTGTCCGGCCACTGCAGCATCCGGTCCGTGCACCACCAGTACTCCTCCAGCGTCTCGCCCTTCCAGGCGAAGACCGGGATGCCGGCCGGAGCCTCCGGCGTCCCCTGGCCGACCACGATCGCCGCGGCGGCGTGGTCCTGGGTGGAGAAGATGTTGCAGGAAGCCCAGCGCACTTCGGCACCGAGGGCCGCGAGGGTCTCGATGAGGACCGCGGTCTGCACCGTCATGTGCAGTGAGCCCGAGATGCGCGCCCCGCGCAGGGGCTGCGCGTCCGCGTACTCGGCGCGGATCGCCATCAGGCCGGGCATCTCGTGCTCGGCGAGGGTGATCTCCTTGCGGCCGAATTCGGCCAGGGACAGGTCAGCGACCTTGTAGTCGCTCGGAGTGAGGACGCTCACGGCGTTTCTCCTGTTTCGTCGGCTGACGTTGCGTTTATGAATGTAGCGGTTCGCGGGGCTTACTTGCTCACCCGGATGGTGCCGAAGGCCGCCCGAGGGCTCAGGCGGCCTTCGTCGCCTCGTCGATGAGCAGGACCGGGATGCCGTCGCGGACCGGGTACACCAGCGCACACTCCGAGTTGGTGCAGGCGAGCGCGGAGGCGGCGTCCTCCTCGCGCAGCGGCGAGTGGCACTTCGGGCAGGCCAGGATCTCCAGCAGGGAGGGCTCGATCACGGCGGGGCTCCAATCAGGTCGGGTCGGAAGGTGGTGCGGGCGGACCGATTGTGCGGGTCCGCCCGGCGGTTTCGCACCTCAGGCGCGGACGATCGCCAGCACCTCGTCGCGCAGCGCGGCCACCGCGTCGGCGTCGGCCGCCTCGATGTTCAGGCGCAACAGGGGCTCGGTGTTCGACGGTCGCACATTGAACCACCAGCCGTCACCGGTGACGGTCAGGCCGTCGAGCTCGTCCACGGTGACGCCGGGACGGCTCTCGAACGCCGCCCGGACCGCGGCCGAACGGCCGGCCTGGTCGGCGACCTCGCTGTTGACCTCGCCGGAGGACGCGTAGCGGGTGTAGTCCGAGGCCAGCTCCGACAGCGGCGCGTCCTGCTCGCCGAGCGCGGCCAGCACGTGCATCGCGGCCAGCATGCCGGTGTCGGCCTTCCAGAAGTCCTGGAAGTAGTAGTGCGCCGAGTGCTCGCCGCCGAAGACCGCGCCGGTGTTCGCCATCTCCTGCTTGATGAAGGAGTGGCCGACCCGGGTGCGGACCGGGACGCCGCCGTGCTCGCGCACGATCTCCGGCACCGCCGCCGAGGTGATCAGGTTGTGGATGATCGTGGCGCCCGGGTGCTTGGCCAGTTCGCGCACCGCGACCAGGGCGGTGATCGTGGACGGGGCGACGGGCTCGCCGCGCTCGTCGACCACGAAACAGCGGTCGGCGTCGCCGTCGAAGGCCAGGCCGAGGTCGGCCCGGTGCTCGACGACCGCGCGCTGCAGGTCGACGAGGTTCTTCGGGTCCAGCGGGTTCGCCTCGTGGTTCGGGAAGGTGCCGTCCAGCTCGAAGTAGAGGTCGACGACGTCCAGCGGCAGGCCGTTGAAGACGGTGGGAACCGTATAGCCGCCCATCCCGTTCGCCGCGTCGACGACCACCTTCAGCGGGCGGATCTTCGACAGGTCGACCAGCTTGTTCAGGTACGCGGCGTAGTCGTCGAGCATGGCCTGCCGGGTGACGGTGCCGGTCTTGTCCGCCGGCGGCAGCGGGTTCCCGTCGATGATCGCCTGCGCGGCCTCGCGGATCTGCACCAGGCCGGAGTCCTGGCCGATCGGCGCGGCGCCGGCCTTGCACATCTTGATCCCGTTGTACTTCGCCGGGTTGTGACTGGCCGTGAACATCGCGCCGGGCATGTCCAGGGCGCCGGAGGCGAAGTAGAGCAGGTCCGTGGAGGCCAAGCCGATCTCCACGACGTCCACGCCCCGCGAGGCGGCGCCGCGGGCGAACGCCGCGGCCAGATCCGGCGAGCTCGGGCGCATGTCGTGGCCCACCACTACCGAGGGCGCGCCCGCGAACTCGGCGAACGCCGCGCCGACCGCCTCGGTGTCGGTCTCGTCGAGCTGGTCCGGGACCACCCCGCGTACGTCGTATGCCTTGACGATCTGTGACAAGTCGTGGCCAGAAGGAATCGACGCTGACACTGGCTCCCGCTTTCAGGTCTGGTTTCAGGTGGGTCGAGCCTATCCCGGGCAGCGGGCCCCGGTGGTCCGGTGGTCGCCGGACGAGGGTGGCGCGGCGGAGCGGGTGGTCACGGCTCCGGCGCCCGCGCGAGGACCCAGCCGGACGACCCGCGCACGGATGTAGGGCGTGCCAGTGTTCCATCCGCGCCGGCAAGCGCTAATCTCCACCAAGTGAGCCCAGCCCGCAGATGTTCGCGAACCGCGTGTAGCCGTCCGGCCGTCGCGACGCTCACGTACGTGTACGCGGACTCCACCGCCGTCCTCGGCCCTCTGGCCGCTTATATCGAGCCGCACAGCTACGACCTGTGCGCTGAGCACTCGACCCGGCTGACCGCCCCGCGGGGGTGGGCCGTGCTGCGGTTGACCGAACCCGATCCGGGCCCCTCGCAGCCCTCGTCGGACGACCTCGAAGCACTGGCGAACGCGGTACGCGAGGCCGCTCGCGGGCCCCGTGGGGAGCGCGGGAGCCGTGGGGACCGGGGTGCGCACGGGGACGACGGGGACGGTGCGGTCCTCTCGCGGGCCCGGGGCCACCTGCGGGCGCTGCCCGATCCCGAGCACTGAGCGCGGACCGAGCCCGCGTCGAGTCCGGTACCGAGCGCCGGACCGAGCCCGGACCGGGCTCACACCGAGCCCGCGCTGAGCCACGCCCGGAGCGAAAGCCGAGGTCACGGCGCAGTCTGCCCGACACGTGGGGAATGACTGTCGCCGAGGGGCGGATCGGCGGTTACGCTCGACGCGTGCCCATCACTGCCTCGATCAGGTCGGGGGCCGGCCAGGAGCCCCGCCGCCGGAAGCATACGCGTGACAGGCGGGGGCGGGGTCTGCGCGGACCCCTCGCCCCGCCGCAGGTCCCGCTGGCGTTGACGCGCGCCGAGCAGTTCGACGAGCTGGTGCTGGACGCCGTGGAACGGCTGGAGCGGCGCTGGCCGCGGCTGGCCGAGATCGAGCTGGCGGTCGAGGAGGTCCCGCCGGCCGACGCCGAGAACTGGAGCGAAGAGGCCGTGCCGCTGGGCCGGGTGATCGCGGACCGGCCCGGCGAGCCGGTGCGGATCGTGGTGTACCGGCGGCCGGTGGAGGCCCGGGCCGCGGGCCGGCCGGAGCTGGCGGACCTGGTCTACGAAGTGGTCGTCGAACAAGTCGCGGAGCTGCTGGGCATGGAGCCCGACGAGGTGGATGAGGGGCGGGACGAGGAGGACTGAGAAGTCCGTCCGTTTTCCTATATATAGAGTGTTGCACCCTATATACGTCATCTCAGATAACACATAGAGACTCAAAAGCCGCCGGCCGAGCAGAACGCTCGGCCGGCGGCTGTGCTCCGTCTCAGCGGGCGACGGCGCCCGACAGGTCCGGCGCCACCGGCGGCACCGCCGCCGACACCCGGGCGTCCTCCAGCGTCTCTGCGGTGACCTGCATACCGCCCTTGGCCGGCAGGTCCGACAGGATGCGCGCGCCGTAGAGCGGGTCCGAGCCCGGCTGCGGCTGGACGATCGTGGTGAACCAGCCGGTGGCCTTCGGGGTGTAGGCGACCGTGCTGTTGGCCGCGATCGTCACCTGGTCGACGGCCGGCTTGTTGTCGGCGCCGATGGTGGTCACCTGGACCGTCGACCCCTTGCTCCCGGCGGAGGTGAGGATCAGCGTGCTCTTGGCCGCGCCGCCGACGTTGCTGTCGCTGACGATCGCCTCGCTGCTCACCGGCGGGGTCGGGGCCAGGTAGGCGCTGTCCTGGGTGCCGCTCTTCGGGTCGGTCTCGACCAGCCGGACCCCGGACACGAACGAGCCGCCGCTGCCGACGATCTGCAGCGCCGCCGACTCGGTCGGGTCCTGCGCGGCCGAGGTCATGTTCAGTATCACCGTGTGGTCCGGGGCGATGCTCAGCGGGCTGTCGCGCTTGGTGTAGCCCTTGCCCGGGTCCTGCGTCTGCGCCGCCAGCTCGATCCGGCCCTGCTTGCCGTACCAGTAGACGTGGTCGATGCTGACCGGCACGTCGCTGGTGGAGGTGATGACCAGGTCGAACTTCGTCAGGGTGTTCCCCGGGGCGGGGATGCCCGGGATGGTCTGCGAGGTCTCGGCGGCCACGGCCGGCGTCTGGGCGGGGATGAAGTCCATGCCGCGGCCGGTGCCGTTGTCGCTCTTCTGCGGCTTGTCCATGTCCAGGACCTGGGCCGCGACCCGGCCCTCGGTGGTGCTGACGTGCACGCTGGCCACGGCGCTGGCCTGGGCCGCGGCGCCGAGGGGGCTGCTGAGCTGGTACTTGACCGAGGTGTGGGGCAGGACCGTGATGTCGTGGCCGAGGGTGCCGGTGTCGATCTTGCCGTCCTGGCCGTAGTAGGTCAGGTTGACGGTGGCCGGGGCGTTGTCGGTGTTCGCCATGTAGAGCCACGAGTCGCGGTCCGTGGTGCCGACCGAGACCCCGGCGAACCAGAAGTCGGTGCTCGGAGTGGTGCAGGGCGAGGCGGCCATGCCCCGCTGGTTGCCGCTGTCGCTGCGGATCAGCTCGCCGGCGGTGAAGCCCGGGGCGTAGGAACCGGTGGCCTGCAGGACCAGCGGCACCGGCTGGAGCTCGCCGACGTCGTTGGTGACCGTGTTGAACTGCGTGACCTGCTGCGCGCTGGAACGGGTGCCGGCGGCCCCGATCTTCAACGGGGCGAACGGCTTGCCGTCGACGTACTGCACGCTCGCGCCGTCGGTGCCGGTCGTGGCGTTGCCCGACGGAGTGAAGGTGGTCAGCGACGTCGAGGTGTCGTTGCCGGCGCCCATCTGGCCCTGGCAGACCGCGGTGGCGCTGCCGACCGGCAGGGTGCGCGAGGTCTGCTCGCTGACCGCGCTCTTGTTCTGCGTGCCGGTGGAGAACCCGTAGCCGAGGCCGGCCAGCAGGACCACCGCGACCACGCCGAGGGCGCCGAAGGCGGAGATCGGGGAGGTGCGGGTCTTGGCCAGCGCGCGGCCTCTTGGCGCACCGCCGGTCGGGCGCGGCGCGGCGCCGGTCGGACGTGCTCCGGCGGGGCGCGCTGGGCGCTGCGGGCGGTCTTCCGCGCCGGGAGGCGCGGGACGGTTCGGCCGGGTCATCGGTAGCCTCCCTGCCGGTAGTCGTCGGTCTCGAAGTCGGGGCGCTCGAAGTCCGGGCGCTCGTACTCACCGGTGCCGGGGCGCAGGTAGCCGCCGTACGCTTCGGGGTTCTCGTACTCGCCGCTGTACTCGGCGGCGGCGTATTCGTGACCGCCGTATTCCTGGCCGCTGTAGCCGGCCGGCTGCTGCGCATAGGGATCTTGCGGATCCGGGTACGCCTCGGGCTGCTGCTGCTGAGCGTACGGGTCCGGCTGCTGCGCGTAGGCGTCCTGCTCGTACTGCTGCGCGTATGGATCTTGCTGCTGCGCATATGGGTCCGGTTGCGCATACGGATCCGGCTGCGCGTACTGCTCCTGCTGGGCGTACTGCTCCGGTTGCGTGTACTGCTCCTGCTGGGCGTACTGCTCCTGCGGGTACTCGTACTGCGGCTCGTATTCCGGCTCGGGCTCCGGCGCGAGTTCCGGCGCGGGCTCCGGGTCCGGCTCCGGGGTGTACTGGCCGGGCAGGCTCGGCGGGACGTAGTCGTCCGGGTCGGAGCCCGGCCCCCGCTCCTCGACCCGGCCGCCGGTCGGCAGCGCCATGATCAGCGCGAACAGGAAGATCAGGCCCTCGCCGACCAGCCACACCGTGCGCGACGCGTCCGAGTAGGACACCGTCACCGTGCCGCCGCCGGCCGGCAGCGTGAAGCCCTGCGCCCAGCCGTCGACCGTCACCCGGGGCAGGTCGGCGCCGTTCATCCGGGCCGACCAGTTGCTGTCCGCGTCCTCGGCGAGCACCAGCTGGCGGCCGTCCTGGCCGGCGGCCACGGTGGCCGTGATCGTGCGGTCGTTCGCGGCGGTCTGCACCAGGGCCTTGGGGTCGCTGGTACCCGGACCGCGCAGCGAGACCCGGGAAGCCGGGTTGGCGATCTTCCAGAGGTTGACGCCCTGGATCTGCGACTGCCGGTCCAAGCCGGGGGTGGCGTCGAGGATGTGGACGTAGTCCGGGGTCAGGGTCTTCATACCCACGACGTAGCGGACGCCGAGCGACGCCAGCCCCTGCAGCTCGCTGCCGCCGGAGTCCGACAGCAGGCCGCCGACCAGGGTGTTGATCCGGTCCGCGTCGGCCTTCGGGACCTGGTAGTCGGCGTCGCCGAGGCTGGCGCCGTTGTCCCGCACGATGCCGTAGCCGATCACCGTCTGCGCGCCGGATCCCAGGATCAGGGCCCGCGGCTGGTCGGGCATCTGGGACTGGACCGACACCACGGCCGGGCGGAAGTCCGCGGCGGAGCGCTGGATCGGCCCGGCGACGCCGTGCGTCACCCACCAGCCGGCCGCGATGACCGGCGTGGCGACCGCGGCCAGCGCCACCACCAGCGCGGCCGGCTGGCGCCAGCTGAGCTGCGAGGCCTGGAAGTAGTCGCGCGCACCCTCGGCGCCGATCACCGCGGCCACGATCAGGCCGAAGCCGATCGCCGCGGTCGGCACGCCGCTCCACGGCTGCTGCGGCAGCCCGCCGGCCAGGCCGGTCGGGCGCACCTGGAGCGCCAGCAGGCCGGCGAAGAAGCCGGCCAGGGCCAGCGTCCAGCCGGCGAAGCTCAGGCGGCGGCGCGGGCCGCTGCGCAGCAGTCCGGCGAAGCCGGCCAGGAACAGGCCGCCGGTGATCCAGTAGGCGTAGGTGCCCGGGCCGCCGGGGTTGGCCAGCAGCAGGTGCGTGGGGTCCGGGTTCTTGCCGGGCAGCGGCGGCAGGCCGGGCTCCAGCAGGAACGCCGCCGGGTGCTTCACCAGCTGGAGCGACCACGGCATCAGGACCGCGATCGGGGTCACCAGCAGGATCGCCAGCCGGACCAGCACGGTCGCGAAGTCCGCGGTGGAGCGCCAGAACACGGTCATCGCGGCGCCGGCCGCGAGCACCGCGCACAGCACCCAGACGATCGGGGCGAACGCCATGCCGATGGCGATCGCGAAGGCGGCGGGCCACGCGGCGCGCACCGAGCCCTTACGCCCCGGGCCACCTATGGCGAGCAGCACCCCGGAGGCCGCCAGCGGCAGCAGGATGATACCCACCGCCGAGCCCAGCCGGCCACCGGAGATCGCGCCGGTGGCCGCGGGCAGCAGCGCGTAGGCGGCCGATCCCCAGACCCGCAGGGAGCTGGAGGAGACGGTGCGCTTGAGGACCGCGAAGGCGGTGAGCCCGGACAGCGGCACGGAGCCGAGCAGCAGGACCGTCACCGCGAGGCTGGCGTGGCCGAACAGCAGGGTGCCGAGCAGGGCCACGACCGCCAGGTACGGCGGCGCCGGAGAGGTGGAGCCGGTGGCGACGCCGTGCCAGGGGGCGAAGAAGTCGTGCCACAGGTCGGAGGCGCCGGCCGGCGCGGGCAGCAGCGAGCCGCCCATCAGCCGGCCGCCGGTGAGCAGGTTCCGCGCCGCCACCATCATCACGACGGTCAGCGCTATCCACACGAAGTTCCCGGGCATCCGGACCGCGCGGATCAGCCACGGCGTCCCGGAGTCGAAGGACTCGGCCTCCTCGGAGACCGGACCGCTCTCGATGGAGCCGCCGCCGGCCTCGTCGTCGCGCTGGTTCCGGGAGCGGAAGCCCTCGAACGCGTCCTCGAAGGTGTGGCGGAAGACCTGCAGGCGCGACGGGAACAGCGAGTCCAGGTCCACCGGGCCCTGGGCCCGGGTCCGCGCCCTGGCCCGCCGGGCGCGCACGATGCGGTCCATACGGCCCGCGTACGCCAGCGCCGCCAGCACCTCGTCGGCGGCCTTCAGCGGCGTCTTGTTGAGCACCAGGCCGATCGCGCGCAGCAGCGACCAGAAGAACAGCCGCAGGAACGTCAGTATCGGGAAGCGGCCCGCGTGGTTGACGGTGACCGCGTACAGCGCGTGCTGGCGGTCCTCGAAGTGCGGCCGCGAGACGCCGGCGCTGATCCGCCGCTCGCCGCGGGTCGCCGCCTCGGCGTGCCAGAACACCGCCTTCGGCGCGGTGAGCACGTCGTAGCCGGAGTTGTTGGCGCGCCAGCAGAAGTCCAGGTCGTCGCGGAACATCGGGATCGCGCGGTCGAAGCCGCGCAGCCGGTCCCAGACCTCGCGCCGGACGAGCATGCCGGCGCTGGACACCGAGAGCACCCGGGTCGGCTCGGCGTGCTGGCCCTGGTCGTGCTCGCCGTCCTCCAGGCCGGTCCAGCGGCGGCCGTCGGAGGTGACGGTGACGCCGACCTCGAGCAGCTGTTCGCGGTCGTGCCAGCCGCGGATCTTGGGGCCGATGACCGCGGCCTCGGGGTGGTACTCCCCCACTTCCAACAACCGCAGCAGGGCGTCCGGCGCGGGCTCGGAGTCGTCGTGCAGGAGCCACAGCCACTCCACCACCTGGTCGCCGCGGCCATAGAGGTCGAAGTCGGCGACCGGGGCGGCCTTGAGCGCGTGGTTCACGGCGGTACCGAAGCCGGTGTTGCGCTTGGTCTGCAGCACCGCCTCTGGACCCAGGTTCTCGTCCAGGATGGCCAGCGAGTCGTCCTTGGACCCGGTGTCCACGGCCAGGATCCGCTGGGGCGCGCGCAGCTGCCCGAGCAGGCCCTTGAGGGAGTCCTCCAGCCAGCGCGCGCCGTCGTGGGAGACCACCACCGCGGTGACCACGTGGTTCGGAAAGGCGTTGACCGCCGCCTCGGCGGCGGCCCGGCGGCGGGCGTCGACGTCGGCCACGGCGAACTGGCCGGTCCCGCCGGGCTGGCCGCCGTAGCCGCCGGAGGCGAACTGGCCGGTGGCGGACAGGCCGCCGGTCCGGTATCCGGATTCTGGGTACTGGGACATACTGCGCTGGCACCGGCTCCGGTCTCGGGAATCCCCGCTCGGGGGCGGACTGAGGGTCCACCATACGCGAGCGTTCGCAGATACCGACCGGCTATGCCGTTATGCCCGAATTGCGTTGTCGTGCAAGGAGAACACGGCCGCAGGGCCTTGACGGAAGAGTCCTCCACAGGTCCTCTTCCACCGGCCCGGCAGCCGTCAGGCGGCGGTCATATGGGACAGATCGCCGTCACACCGCGGCGCGCTTGAGTCGTCTGCGCTCGCGCTCGGACAGCCCGCCCCAGATCCCGAAGCGCTCGTCGTTGGACAGCGCGTAGGACAGGCACTCGGCCTTCACCTCGCAGTTGAGGCAGATCTTCTTCGCCTCCCGGGTCGACCCGCCCTTCTCCGGGAAGAAGGACTCGGGGTCGGTCTGCGCGCACAGGGCGCGGGACTGCCAGCCTCGGTCCTCGTCGACCCCGTTGTGGAGCGGATAGATGCGGTACACCTCGGCGTGACAAGCCTCTTCCGCGCCCTCTGTGTTCTCCGCGGCCTCGGCCACCGCAACGCCTCCTGGCCCTACCTGGTCCGCACGGAAGAAGATCACTCCCCGTGCGGAGATCATCACGACACGTTTGAAATTACACGCGCGTCATTACCGGGCCGTCAAGCCGGGATCTGGTAGCGACCATGCGATTCACCTGTTGGAGGTAATACGCGCCCCCACCATGCGGACGCCGCTTGACAGCGGTGCCGGTCGCCGGATGGGGTGGGGGCATCATGAAAGCGCGCATCGTGACCGCCGAGAGCCGCCGGGGCTTGTCCCCCGCCGCGGCGCAGGTCACCGCTGCGCGCACCGCGATGGAGTCGTGTCGCGGTCTGTGTTGTCGCTGTCTCTGTCACAGCTGACCTTTCCCACAGACCCACCGAAAGCAGCGGCCCGGCCGTTGCCCGGCCCGAAGCAGGCCGGATCTCCCAGCGGAGTTTTCCCCCATGCCGAACCAGGCTTCGTCCACGGCCACCGCCGCCCTCGCGCTCTCCCCCGCGCTCAACACGGCGCTCAACCCCACTCCGGCCCTCGCGCCGGACCTCGTCGCGCTTTTCCTCGGCGCGACCCCGCACCCGGACATCGTGATACCGGAACCCACGGTCACGGTCGCCGACCTGGCCGCCGCGGCCCGCGCCGAGGGGGTCGCGGCCGGCCGGCTGCGGTGGGACGCGGCCAGGCAGCGTTTCGCCTCCTGAAATACTGCCCTCATGCGCATCACAGCCCTTGCCGGAGGCGTCGGCGGAGCCCGATTCCTCCGCGGCCTGCTCGCGGCCGCACCCGACGCCGACGTCACCGTGATCGGCAACGTCGGCGACGACATGACCATGCACGGCCTGCGGATCTGTCCGGACCTGGACACCGTCATGTACACCCTCGGCGGCGGGATCCACGAGGGGCAGGGCTGGGGCCGCACCGAGGAGACGTTCGGGGTCGCCGACGAGCTGAAGGCCTACGGCGTGGGCCCGGACTGGTTCACCCTCGGCGACAAGGACATCGCCACACACCTGGTGCGCTCGCAGATGCTCGGCGCCGGCTACCCGCTGTCGGCGGTGACCGAGGCGCTGTGCACGCGCTGGGACCTGCCGGTACGACTGCTGCCCGCCAGCGACGAGCGGGTCGAGACGCACGTCGTGGTCGACGACCCCGAGGCCCCCGGCGGCCGCCGCGCGGTGCACTTCCAGGAGTACTGGGTCCGGATGCACGCGCCCGACGCGCGGGCGATCGTGTCGGTCGGCGCGGAGAACGCCAAGCCGGCCCCGGGCGTGCTGCAGGCGATCGCCGAGGCGGACGTCATCGTGCTGCCGCCGTCGAACCCCGTGGTGTCGATCGGCACCATCCTGGAGATCCCCGGCGTCCGGCAGGCCGTGGCGGACGCCGCGGCGCCGGTGGTGGGCCTGTCCCCGATCGTCGGCGGCGGTCCGGTGCGCGGCATGGCCGACAAGGTCCTGGCCGCGGTCGGCGTCGAGGTCACGGCGGCGGCCGTCGCCAAGCACTACGGCGCGCGGCTGCTGGACGGCTGGCTGGTCGACGCGGACGCGGACGCCGCCTCGGTCGCCGAGGTGGAGGCCGCCGGCATCGCCTGCCGCGCGGTCCCGCTGATGATGTCCTCCCCGGAGGCGACGCAGGCGATGGCCCAGGCGGCGCTGGACCTGGCCGCCGACATCGCCGCCGACATCGCCGCCGGCCGGAACCCCGCCGCGGGCTCCGCCGACGGCTCCGCGCGACCGGCGTCCTGACCATGGCCGACACCTCCTACACGGTGCACGCGGTCGCCGGGATCCCCGAAGTCGGCCCCGGCGACGACCTGGCGGCGCTGATCGCCGCCGCGGTGACGGGGTCCGGGCTGGGCCTGCGGGACGGCGACATCCTCTGCGTCACCTCCAAGATCCTGTCGAAGGCCGAGGGCCGCGTGGTCCGGGCCGACGACCGCGAGGCCGCGATCGACGCCGAGATGGTGCGGCTGGTCGCGCGCCGCGGGCCGACCCGGATCGTGCAGACCCGGCACGGCTTCGTGATGGCCGCGGCCGGCGTGGACGCGTCCAACACCCCGGCCGGCACCGTGCTGCTGCTCCCCGAGGACCCGGACGGCTCCGCCCGGGACATCGCCGACGCGCTGCGCGAGCGGTTCGGCGTCGCGGTGGGCGTGGTCGTGACCGACACCTTCGGGCGGCCGTGGCGCGAGGGCCAGACGGACGTGGCCATCGGCTGCGCCTACGTCAACGCGCTCATGGACCACCGCGGGACGATAGACGCCTTCGGCAACGAGCTGCTCGTGACCGCCGCGGCCACGGCCGACGAGTTGGCCGGCGCCGGCGAGGTGGTCAAGGGCAAGGCCGACGGCGTGCCGGTCGCGGTGATCCGGGGGCTGGGCGACCTGGTGACCGAGGAGCCGGGCCTCGGGGTGCGGCCGCTGATCCGGTCCGCGGAGAACGACATGTTCTCGCTCGGGACGACGGAGGCGATGCGCGAGGGGGTGCTGCGGCGCCGGACCACGCAGTGGTTCGCCTCGGACCCGGTGCCGCCGGAGTCGGTGCGCCGCGCGGTGGCGGCGGCCTTGACGGCTCCGGCTCCCGCTCCGGTTCCCGACAGCGACACGGTTCCGTGGCGGTTCGTCCTGCTGGAGTCCGAGACCGCCCGCAAGGCGTTCGCCAGCGGTCTGGCTTCCACCGCCAACACAGTGCTGGAGCGCGCGCCTTATCTGGTGGTCCCCTGCCACATCGCTACAGCGTTGCCGGCTAGGGACTTCCTCATCGCGTCTCTGGGCGCCGCTGTAGAGAACTTCCTGGTGACGCTCGCGGCCGAGGGCATCGGGTCCACATGGGCCGACCCGGACCCCGCCGCCATCAGAGAGCTGCTGGCGCTTCCCGACGGATGGGAGCCTCTGGGCGTCATCGCTATAGGGAAACCCGCGGAGGCGCCTTCTGCGCAGACTCCGCGGGATCCCGAAGACTTCATCACCGTGCGCTGACCTTTACAGCGCGACAGCCGGCTCCCCCACCCGGAACACCGGCCGGACGGTCAGCTCGCTGATCCGCCAGCCCTCCGCGGTGCGCACCACCTTGTTGCGGTACTGCCCAACCAGGACGCGCACCGGTTCCGGGCTGTCGGTGTGCCCGAACGCGCCGGTCACGTAGGCGCGCACCGTGCCGGTGTCGCCCTGGATCTCGACCAGGATGCTGTTGAACTGGTGCGCCAGGCGCTCGTAGCCCTCGTGGTTGCGGCGCGCCTGGTCGATCAGCGCCTCGCGCCCCTCCCGCGTGCCGCCGGGCGTGGTGCCGACGACGTCCTCGGTGAGGACCGCCTTCAGCCCGTCGAAGTCGTGCTCGTCCAGGCAGCGGCCCAGATTCACGAACAGGTCGGTGATCTCCGCGCGGTCTGCCAGGGTCTGGATGTCGTAGCCGGTCATCGTCGTCTCCCCATCAACCATTCGTTGGCCTGGCCAACATTGTGTTGGCTCTGCCAATGTTGGTCGCGCCAACCACTTCTGTCAACCCCTCCGCCGAAGTAGGCTGCGGCCATGGACCCGCTCACCACCCCCGTCCGCCTCCACGGCCGCGCGACCTGGCTGTTGGGCCAGGTCTCGAACCAGGGACACCGGCTGATCGGCGAGCGGATGCACGCCACCGGCGTGCCGAGCCGGTCGTACTACCCGCTGCTGGCGGCCCTGGCCGACTCCGGTCCGACCAGCCAGGCGGACCTCGGGCGGCGCATCGGGCTGGACCGCAGCGACGTCACCGCGGCGGTCACGGACCTGGAGGGGCGCGGCTGCCTGGAACGGGCGCCGGACCCGGCGGACCGGCGGCGCAATCTGGTCCGCATCACCGAGGGCGGTTTGCGGTTCCTCGGCGAGTTGGACGCGGAACTGGACGCCGCGCAGGAGGAACTGCTGGCTCCGCTGTCACCGGGCGAGCGGAAGACGCTGATCGAGACGCTGGCGCGCCTGGTGGATCACCACACGGGGCTGCGGATCAGCGGTACAGAAGAGCGCTGACGCGATAGCGGTGGCCGCGGTAGGGCTCCAGAAGCTCCAGCATGCGGTCGTCGTCCCACGCCATGGCCGGGTCCCCCAGAGCCCCGCACACGATGCGTGGCAGGTGCAGGTCGCCCACGGAGACCGCGTCCGCGTCGCCGTGCGAGCGGTGCATCACTTCGGCGGCCGTCCACACGCCGATGCCCGGGACGGTGCGGATGCGGCGCGCCGCATCATCGCGGTCCATCCCCACGGTCTCCTCCAAGCGCGCCGCGACGCGGGAGGCGCCGAGGATCGCCCGTGAGCGCTTGCCGTCGACACCGGCGCGGTGCCATTCCCAGGACGGGATCAGGGCCCACTCGCGGGGCGATGGAGAGACCCACAGGCGGACCTCTGCGGGAGCCCCTGGAGCGGGAATCCCATAGCGCCGCACCAGCAGTTGGTACGCGCGGTGCGCCTCCTGGACGGTGACGCGCTGCTCCAGGACCGCCGGAACCAGGGAGTCCCAGACCCGGCCGCTGCGGATCACGCGGAGTCCCCGGTTGCGGCGCAGGGACTGCACAAGCTGTGGATTGCCTTGCGCGGCAACCAGTTCGGCGAACTCCGCGCGCGTCTCCTCGGTATCACTGAGGCCGAGGAAATCGGGCAGCGTCTTGAGAAGCCAGGTCGCGCCGGGCCCCCAGGCTTCGGCCTCGACGGTCTCGGTCGTCGCCCGGCGCAGGCGCAGAGTGCCCGGGTCACCGGACGGCGTGCGGCAGCCGATCCACAGAGAGGCGTCTTCGGTGCGGCGGAACGTGGGGTCCCCGGCGCCGCGGCGCAGAACGCCCACCGACCCCGTGAGGTCGTAGCCGGGGTCGACGACGACGGTCTGGCAGGCCTCGGGTTCCGCGACCGGCTCCGGCGGCGCCTGCCGCGCGGCCGGGACGACGGGACGCCGGGGCGGGGCCGTGCGGCGCCGCTCGAAGGCGGCACCTCCACTGCGTCCCTTGCGGGCGGCCCAGACCGCCCGGATGTCGCTGTCCTCGTTGTCAGTCATCGCGGAGCAGAGTTTGCCATCCCGGTGCGGGGGCGTGCGCGGATTCCTGCTCGTCTTCCCACTCGTCCTACTCGTCGCTGGAGAACCGGACCGCCTTGTCCGGCAGCACCGCCCCGCACCACACCCGCGCTCCGGCTCGCAGCTCGTTGTCCGCGCCGAGCACCGCGCCGTCGCCGACCACCACGCCGTCCAGCACCGTGTTCGCGCCGATGCGCGCGCCGGCGCCGATGATCGAGCAGGTCACCTTCACGCCGGGGCCGATGACCGCGCCGGCGTCCAGGACCGAGGCGCTCACGTGCGCGCCGGACTCGATCACCGCGCCGGAGCCGACGGTGGTGCCGGCGTCGACCACCGCGTCCTCGGCGATGCGCGCGCCGGCCAGGATCAGCGATTCGGCGGTGCCGCGCTCGGCCGGGCCGGGCACCGCGGAGGAGGTCACTATCCCCATCACGAGGTCGGCCGAGCCCTTGGCGAACGCCGTCGGCGTGCCCAGGTCCAGCCAGTAGGACTGCTCGACCACGCCGAGCACCTTCGCGCCGGAGGCCAGCAGGCCCGGGAAGGTCTCGCGCTCCACCGAGACCCGGCGGCCGGTGGGGATCTCGTCGATGCGGGAGCGCTGGAAGACGTAGCAGCCGGCGTTGATCTGGTCGGTGACGATGTCCTCGGGGCGCTGCGGCTTCTCCAGGAACGCGGTCACCCAGCCCTGGGCGTCGGTGGGCACCAGGCCGAAGGGGCGCGGGTCGGTCACCCGGGACAGGTGCAGTGTGACGTCGGCGCCGCGCTCGCGGTGCGCGTCCACCAGCGCGGCGATGTCCACGCCGGACAGGATGTCGCCGTTGAAGACCAGGACCGGCTCGTCCGGGGCGCTGGTGAGCCGGCCGGCCACGTTGCGGATGGCGCCGGCGGTGTCCAGGGGCACGTCCTCGGTCACGTACACCAGCTCCAGCCCCAGGTCGGAGCCGTCGCCGAAGTACTCCTCGAAAACCTCGGCCCGGTAGGCGGTGGCGAAGACGACCCGGTGCACCCCGGCGTCCTTGGCGCGGACCAGCTGGTGGGTGAGGAACGGGACACCGGCGACCGGGAGCATCGGTTTGGGGGTGTTCACCGTCAGAGGACGCAGGCGGGTGCCCTTGCCCCCCACCAGAAGGATCGCCTCTGTCACGCTCGTTCCCCTCGCCAGTTCTCCCAGCGCGGCGTCCCGGACGTGCACCGCGTATGGTCGCGCACACCCGGCACGCCGTGCGGGCCAGCATAAACGGTCCTTGACCGACGTGCTTGCGCAACAGCAGCCTGTTTCCCCCGTATCCTCTCGGCGTGACCGCAGCGAACAGTAGTTTCCCGGACGTGTGGCGGGACGCACTCGCCCTCGGCCCTTCCCGGCCGTTCCTGACGTACTACGACGACCACACCGGCGAGCGGGTGGAGTTGTCCTACGCCACGTTCGACAACTGGGTCGCCAAGACCGCCAACCTGATCCAGGACGAGCTGGCCCTCGCCCCCGGCGACGAGGTGGCGATCCTGCTGCCCACGCACTGGCAGACCCCGATCTGGCTGGCGGCGTGCTGGACCGCCGGCGTGGTGGCCAGCGTCGGCGAGGACCCCTCGGCGGCCGAGCGCGCGGCCGCCGTGGTCGCCGGGCCGGACCGGCTGGAGGAGGCGCTGGCCTGCAAGGGCGAGCGGATCGCGCTCGCACTGCGGCCGCTGGGCGCGCCTTTCCCCAGCGTTCCCGAAGGATTCACCGACTACGCCGCGGTCGCGCCGGCGCAGCCGGATGTGTTCGCCCCCTACTCCCCGGTCACCGCGGACACCCGGGCGCTGGCCGCCGACGGCTCGGGGTGGACCCAGGGCGAACTCGTGAAGGACGCCGCGGACGCGGCGGAACGCTGGGGTCTGACTTCCAGTAGTCGAGTACTGACCGGCTGTGCTTACGATTCGCGTGCCGAGATCAGGGCAGCCTTGACGTCCGAACTCGCGGTCGGCGCTTCCTTGGTACTGTGCCGGAATGTCGATCCGTCGAGGCTGCCGGGTCGTATGGCTTCGGAGAAGGTGAACGCGCGAGTCGCGTCCCTGGCCGGAGGCGGTGGCGGTGAGGGCGCGGGCTCCGAGGGCGCTGGGGGCTCTCTGGGAGTCCTGCCCGTGGAATGACGCCACCGCGCGAACCCTGGTGTGAGGAGATCGTGTGGCAGGCCAGCACAACCCCGAACCGCTCCCGTGGGAACAAGTGGCTCGGCAGCCTGGCGGCGGTCACCGGAGGGCGTCCGACGGTTACGACGACGACGCCCCGGGCCCGGTGCGCGGCCGCGGCCGGTACCGCGACGAGCCGGACAGCGACGCCGAGATCGCGTTCGACGCCGCCCGGAGCCGCGGCGGGCACGGCGGCGGGCGGAACGGACGCGATGGACGCGACGACCGCGACGGCCGTGATGACCGCAACGGTCGCGGCGGGCACGGCGGGCGCAACGGACGCGGCGCCGCGATACCCGCGGCCGCCGGAGCCGGACGCCTGGCGCCCCGCGGCGTCATCACGATCTCCGCGGCCTCACTGGTGATCACGCTGATAGGCGCCGGCGCCTTCACCTACGAGCACTTCAACGGCAGCATCAACACCTTCAGCAACTCGGGCCTGTCCGCGAACCGCCCGGCCGAGGCCAAGGCCAACGCCCAGGGCCAGCGCCCGGAGAACATCCTGCTGGTCGGCTCGGACAGCCGCGACAACGGCAACAACGCCTTCGGCGGCGGCGCGACCGGCGACGGGGCCCGCTCGGACACCTCGATCCTGCTGCACGTCTACGCCGACCACCAGCACGCCGTGGGCATCTCGATCCCGCGCGACATGATGGTCAACATGCCGGCCTGCCAGATCGACCCGAACGATCCCAACAAAGGGCACACCAGGCCGCAGCAGAACCAGTTCAACGCGGCGTTCGCGGTCGGCAACACCTCGCAGGGCAACGTGGCCTGCGAGATCAACACCATCGAGTCGATCTCCGGGATCCGGGTCGACCACACCGTGGTGGTCGGCTTCTCGGCGTTCGCCAAGCTCACCGACGACATCGGCGGCGTACAGGTCTGCGTGCCCAAGGACGTGAGCGACGTCGGCGGCGACAACATCACGCTGCACAAGGGCATCCAGACCGTGAAGGGCCAGACCGCGCTGGACTACGTCCGCGAGCGCGAGGGCCTGGGCGACGGCTCCGACATCGGCCGCACCCGGCGCCAGCAGGCGTTCCTGGGATCGATGATCAAGAAGGTGGAGAGCGACGGGGTGATGAACGACCCCCGGACGCTGGCCGCGATCTTCAACGACGCGCTCAAGTACGCGCAGTTCGACCCGGACCTGGGCAGCCTGAGCGCCCTGTCGAGCTTCGCCGAGTCGATCAAGGGCATCGACCCCTCGCACATCCAGTTCCTGACCCTGCCGGGCCACTACCGGACCCAGGACGGGCGGGTGGACATGGACCCGGTGGCCGCCGGGGTGATCTGGGACCACCTCAAGAGCGACACGCTGCTGGACGGCTCGGGCGCCTCCGGGGCCGCGGGCTCGCCGGCCACGACCTCGGCCCCGGCGACCACGGCGGCGACCACCACGCAGCCGCCGGCGCCGTCCATCTCGCCCTCGACGATCTCGGTGAAGGTGGAGAACGGCACCACGGTCACCGGCCTGGCCACCGACGCGACCACCGCGCTGCAGGCCCAGGGCTACGACGCGGTGGTCAGCCGGATCGTGCCGGCGCACACCGCGGTGACCACGATCATGTACCCGAGCTCCCGCTCCGAGGCCAAGGCCAAGCAGCTGGCCACGCTGTACCCGGGCGCGAAGGTCGAGGTCGGCGGCTCCGGGACGCAGATCCTGGTGATCATCGGCGACGACTACGCCGCGGCGCACCCGAAGGGCGCCGGCGCCGGCTCCGCGACGAGCGGCGCGCCCACCGCCGGCTCGACCGCCCCGAGCAGCGGCTCGACCGCCGCCGGACCGCTGCCGACCGACATCGCGAACAACTCGCGGACCGCCGACCAGGACATCTGCTCGGGTATCACCGCTGGTTACGGCGCCGGGACCGGCTGAGCGGGGCGGCGTGACACATCTGTGCGATCCGGCGGGCGCCGGATCGCACAGATGTCGCAGTACCGGGACATTTGGAGACGAAGTCAGTACGAAGATGACATAGTCTCATCGCATCATGAACGACCAGACCACCGGCCCGGCCGACCGCCCGGAGGACGCCGCAGACGCGCTCGCCGCGCCTGGTGCACCTGACGCACCCGACGGTGCACCGGGTGCCCCGCACCGTCCCTCCCGCCGCGTACGGCGTGCCACACGGCGCGCCGCACGGCACGTCAGCGCCGCCGACAGCGGCTCCATGTCCCGGCGGCGCGTCGTCATCATCTGCGCGACCTCGCTGTCGGTGCTGGCTATCGCCGGCGCGACCGGCCTGTGGACCGTGTACAACCGGCTCAACGACAACATCCGGACCGTCGACATCCACGCGGACGACGCCCCGGGACCGGCGGACGCGCTGAGGCCGAGCTCGGCCACGCCCCCGCCCGGCACCCACACGGCGATGAACATCCTGCTGATCGGCTCCGACGACCGCGACGGGGCGAACGCGCAGTACGGCGACGCCAACTCCGGGGCCCGCTCGGACACCACGATGCTGCTGCACGTGGCCGCGGACCGGAAGAGCGCGACGGTGGCCTCGATCCCCCGCGACTCGATGGTGCAGACGCCGGCGTGCGTCCTGTCCAACGGCACGCGGTCGCAGCCGCAGTTCGGGATGTTCAACGCCGCGTTCTCCATCGGCGGCGCGGCCTGCACGGTCAAGACCGTCGAGGGCTTCAGCGGCCTGACGATCGACCACGTCCTGGTGGTGGACTTCACCGGCTTCAAGAAGATCGTGGACGCCATCGGCGGCATCCCGGTGCACCTGGACCAGGCGGTCAACGACCCGGACTCGCACCTGAACCTGCCGGCCGGCACCACCGTGGTCGACGGGGAGCAGGCCCTGGCCTTCGTCCGGGCCCGGCACAACCTCGGCGACGGCTCGGACATCGGCCGGATGGGCCGCCAGCAGCAGTTCCTGAACTCCGCGCTGGACACCCTGGCCAACGACGGGACGCTGGACGACCCGGCGAAGCTCTACAAGGTGCTGGACGCCGCCACCAAGGCCCTGACGACCGACCCGGCGCTGGGCTCGCTGCCGGCGCTGGCGGACTTCGCCTCGGACCTGAAGCAGGTGCCGCGGCAGCAGATCACGTACCTGACGGTGCCGTGGCAGTGGTACCAGCCGGACCCGAACCGCGTGGAGCTGGCGCCGATGGCGCAGGAGCTGTTCACGGCGATGCGGCAGGACACGCCGGTGCCGACCGATGTGCTGGCGCTGTCGGCGAAGCAGGGCGAGCAGACGACGTCCTGAAGGGTTCTCCGGACGCCGACGATCCGTTCGGCGATGGCGCGACTGATTTCCTGATCCCTGCGCGCCGCCGCCGAAACGCCCGGCTGATCCCCCTGCCGACCCGCCGGACTACCGAATCGGCTGGACTACCCGAACCACCACTTGGTCGCGCCGCCGTCCCCGGTGCTCTTCAGCGCGACCGCGGAGCGCACGTCGATCCGGTAGACCTGCCAGGGCCCCGGCCCGGCGCTCGGGGCGCTGAACGGCGCGGTGATCACATCGCCGTGGGCCTCGCAGGGCCAGCCGACGGCGGCGTAGACCGCGGCGATCCGCTCGACCACCGCCGGGTCGGTGACCCGCCGGGCCTCGCCGTCGAAGGTCACGTCGTACCCCTCGATCGGCGCCGCGACGGTGCAGCGCGGGTCGGCGGCCAGGTTCCGGGTCTTGCGGACTGTCGGATCGGTGGTGAAGTGGACGGCGCCGTCCAGCCAGGTGTGGCCGAAGCCGGTGGTGTGCGGCGAGCCGTCGGGGTTCAGGGTGGTGAGGAACCAGGAACGGCCGGGACCGGCCACGGCCGCGGCGACCGCCTGCTCGATCTCCTCCCACTCCAGCTGCGCGAGTCCGTACTTGGGCTGGGACAGGTTCTTGGCCCGCAGGGGCTTGAGGTCACTCATGCCTGTACAGACGATCCGGCGGCGCCGAAGTCATCGGTGGTCATCGGTGCCGCCGGATTTTTCGCCGCTCTGGCGGATCAGGCCCTTTGCAGCAGCGCGTCGAGCTCGCGCACGGCCTGCGCCGTGTCCTTAAAGAGCACCGCCGACATGCCGAGCGCGCGGGCCGCCGCGCAGTTCCCCTCTACGTCGTCCACGAACACCGTTTCCTCCGGCGGCAGGCCGAGGCGGTCGAGGCAGAGTTCGTAGATCGCCGGATCCGGCTTCAGCATGCCGACTTCGTGCGAGTACACGATCAGGTCGGTCAGCTCGCTGAACCGGTACGCCTCCTCCTCGCGCTCGCGCGCGCCGACGAAGCTGTTGCTGATGATCGCGGTCGTGTAGCCCTCGTCCCGGCGGGCGCGCCAGTAGTCGGCGATCTCGGCGTTGTAGGTGCCGAGGTACTCGACCCAGACGTCGTCCATGAAGGCCTCGATCCGGGCCACCGGGACGCCGAGGGCGTCGGCGGCCCGTTCGTGGACCTGCTCCAGCGTGATCTCGCCGATCTCGCCGGCCCGGAAAACCGGGTCGACGCGGTGGATCCAGCCGGAGCCGAACTCGGGCTCCCAGCGCGCCGCGGTGTCGAGGTCCGGGGTGTGCTCCAGGACCCCGCCTATGTCCAGGATGATCGCGCGGATCGGCATGGGCCTCCCTCTCCTCAGGCGATGCCCAGGACCTTGCGCGCGACGCCTTCCCACTTGGCCGGGTCGGTGACGTTGCGGCCGTCCACGAGCACCTTCACGCCCGGGAAGTCCGCGGCCGACAGCTCGCGGTACTCCTCGTGGTCGGTGTGCACGATGATGCCGGCGACCTCGGTACCGGGCTCGTAGGCCGGCAGGCCGAGCGCGGCCAGCTCCTCGGCGGAGTACAGCGGGTCGGACACGTACGGCTGCGCGCCGTCCCCGGCCAGCGCGGCGACCAGGCCGAAGACGCCGGAGAACGCGGTCTCCTTCACGCCGCCGCCGCGGTAGGCCGCGCCGAGCACCAGCACCTTGCGGCCGGCCAGCCCGCCGCCGCCGGTCGCGCCGCCGAGCAGGCCCTCCAGCAGGCCGACCAGGTAGGCCGGCTGCGCGAGGTTGGACTCGCGGGCCGCGCGCACGATCGAGGCCTCGGGGTCGTTGAACAGGTAGAAGCGCGGGTACACCGGGATGCAGTGGCCGCCGACCGCCGGACCGGGCTGGTGGATGTGGCTGAACGGCTGGCTGTTGGAGGCCTCGATCACCTGGAAGATGTCGATGCCGGTGCGGTCGGCGAAGCGCGCGAACTGGTTGGCCAGGCCGATGTTGACGTCGCGGTAGGTGGTCTCGGCGAGCTTGGCCAGCTCGGCGGCCTCCGCGGAGCCCAGGTCCCAGACGCCGTTGCCGCGCCTGAGGTCGGGGCGCTCGTCGAAGTCCAGCACCGCCTCGTAGAACGCGACCGCGGCGGCGGCGGACTCGGCGTCGATCCCGCCGACCAGCTTCGGGTACTTGCGCAGGTCGGCGAAGACCCGGCCGGTGTAGACGCGCTCGGGGCTGTGGCAGAGCAGGAAGTCGGCGCCGGCGTTCAGGCCCGAGGCGGCCTCCAGCGCGGGCACGAAGCGCTCGCGGGTGGTGTGGACCGGCAGGGTGGTCTCGTAGCTCAGCAGGATGCCGGTGCGGCCGTTGGCGGCGGCCTGCTTCAGGCCGGCGGCGATGGTCTGGGTGGCGGCGTCCATGGCGCGGAAGTCCGGGACCGCGTCCTCGTCGACGACGACCGGGACGACGACCACGACCGCGTCGCTGTCGGCGACCGCCGCGACCCCGTCCAGGGTGGCGGTGAGGTGGCCGGAGCTGACGACCCGCGGCAGCCGCGTGTCCAGCTCGGCCTCGCCGGGGAACGGCTCGACGCCGGCGTTGATCTGGTCGACCGTGCGCGCCACGACGTCCACGCCGTAGACCTGGTGGCCCTTCGAGGCGAACTGCACGGCCAGCGGCAGGCCGATCTTGCCCATTCCAATGACGCTGATCTTCACAGTGCTCCGGACTCCAGGCTCGGCTGTTGACTTCTCCTACATGACCGGACGCAAGCGTACCCGGCACGGTTCCGAATACCCTTATGCCGTCTACTTGCTGAGGAGTACCGTGACCGACTCTGAACTGACTGTCATCGTCCCCACACGGGAGCGCCCGGGGCTGCTGAAGGAGACGGTGGAATCCATCGTCGCCTCGGCGCGTGCCGCGTCGGACAAGCTCGGGGCCACGGTGCGGGTGCTGGTGGTGGACGACGCCTCGCCGACGGAGTCGACGCGCGAGGCGGTCGCCGCCCTGGGCGCCGAAGCCGCCGCGGCCGGTCCGGCGGTGAGCGTCGACTACGCGCGGGTCGAGGTCCACGACGGCCGCAAGGACCCGGGCGCCGCGATCGCCCTCGGGGTGTCGCTGGCGGCCTCGCGCTACCTGACGATCTTCGGCGACGACGACATCATGCTGCCGGAGCACGTCACGCTGCACCTGCGGAACATGCGGGGCGGCGCGGACGTGTCGGCGGCGTCGTACTACATCACCGACGGGCAGCTGAACCGGCAGTACGCGAAGCGGCGGAAGGCGGCGCACCTGGGCGATCTGCTGATCGGGCGGATCGACGTGAACGACGGCGCCTTCGTCCGGACGGAGCTGATCCAGGCGGTCGAGCTCGACCCGGCGCTGCTGGCGCAGATGCTGTACCCGGTGTGGGCGACGCTGCTGATCGACGGGCGGAAGTTCGTCTACTCGCGGACGCCGTCGTTCCTGTACCGGCGGCACGACGCGAACATCAGCAGCGTGAACAAGGACGCCGAGGACGCGGCACTGCGGACGTCGCTGCAGGAGAAGTACCGGGCGCTGGCTTCGGAGAAGCTGGGGGCGGTGCCGGAGCCGCGGAAGGTGGACTGGGCTCGGCACAAGCGGGAGTGGCGGTACTCGAAGAAGGGGTACGTGCGCTGGCGGATGGCCGCGACGGAGTTGGCGGTGAAGCGGAATCCGGTGGTGCGGAAGGCTTTTCGGATGCCGCCGCTGCCGCCGAAGGAGTCGTGAGCTTCCGGCTGCCTGACTCGCCTAGCTGTACTGACCGGAGAGGTTAGGGACGCGGCTGGCGGGTGGTAGGCCCTTCAGCGCGGTGTGTCCGCGGTGGTGATTGTAGGTGTGGAGCCAGGTGGGGAAGGCGTCGCGTCGTTCGGTTTCGCTGCGGTAGGGGCGGGCGTAGGCCCATTCCTCCAGCATGGTGCGGTTGTAGCGCTCTACTTTGCCGTTGGTTTGGGGCCGGTAGGGCCGGGTTCGCTTGTGAGTGATCCCGGCCTGGGCCAGGGTGTCGCGCCATAGGTGGGAGCGGTAGCAGGAGCCGTTGTCGGTGAGCACGCGGGCAACGGTGATGCCGGCATCGGCGAAGAAGGCCCGGGCTCGGGTCCAGAATGCGACGGCGGTCTGGCGGGTTTCATCGGCCAGGATCTCGGTGTAGGCCAGTCGGGAGTGGTCGTCGACGGCGTTGTGCAGGTAGGCGTAGCCCAGGCGGGGCTTGCCGTCCTTGCGTTTGTCGGAGCCGGTGCGCTGGCTGTTGGCTTTGCCGGTGGCCCGGCCGTGGATGCGGTGGCCGCCGCCGTCGGGGATGTTGCCGAGTTTCTTGATGTCCACGTGCACCAGGTCTCCGGGCGCGTCGTGCTCGTAGCGCCGGATCGGCCGGCCGGTGGCCCGGTCCACGTGCGACAGCCGGGCCAGCTTGTACCGGGTCAGCACCCGGTGCACGGTCGAGGGGTTCAGGTGCAGCAGGAACGCGATCCGCGCCGGGCCGAAACGGCGCAGCACCCTGACTTTGATGATCCGCCGTTCGGTACGTGTTGGGGTGCGGCGCGGGCTGGTGTGCGGTCGGGAGGACCGGTCTGTCATCCCGGCCGCGCCGAGCACCCGATAGCGGTCGGCCCAACGCTTGGCCGTGGTCGGGGAGACCTGGAAGCGCTCGGCGGCCCGGCGCAGCGGCCAGCCGCCCTCCACGATGCAGCGGGCCAGCCGCTCACGACCAGTCTCGGACAGGGGTGCGTTACGGTGGACCATGAGGGCCTTCCCGGTTCGGTGTCGACTTCGCAATCCACACCAAGCCAGAAGGCCCTCACCCATTTCAAGATCAATCAGCCGTGAACCCCGTCACCAACCTCACCGGTCAGTACACCTAGCCCGCGGTGGCGCCCGCCGGCTCGCTGTCGGTGAGCGTCGCACCGCGGGCCCGGCCCTCGCGGGCGGTGACGGCGGCGGCGATCAGGTCGGCGACGATGGTGACCAGGCGTGAGGCCAGGGCCACGACCGTCGCCTTGCCCGGATCCAGCACCGGCTGCAACGCCGCGACCAGGATCAGCTCGCGCACACCGGCGCCGGCCGGGGCGAAGACGATGATGAAGCCGACGCTCCAGGCGAAGGCGTACCCGCCGATGCCGAGCAGCAGCGTGCGCCACGGCGACGCACCGAGCGCGATCGCCAGGATCCAGATGTGCATGCCGGCCAACAACCACCCGACGACACTCCGTGCCGCCGTCTCGGCGATGGTGCGCGCGGTGAGCGGCTCGATCGCGGGCCGCCGCGTGACCCGGAAGATGGTCTTGAGCACCGGATTCGCGACCCGCGGATGCAACCCGGCCATCAACACCGGCACCGCAATGAACGCCCACCAGTAGCCGGCGGCTTTAGCACCCCCGGCAACCGGCAACGTCGCAGCGGCCAGCACGAGCGCCGACGCGAGCGAAACGAGCATCGCGAGCGCGGCAGCCGCGGCGCTGCGTGCACGCGGAATGCGATAAGCGCGGCCGAGCTGCATCTGCGCGACGACCGGCCACACCGACCCGGGCAGGTACTTGCCGAGCTGACTGGTGAAGAAGATCCGCGACGCGGGCCGCAACCGCAACGGCGACCCCAGCGACCCGAGCAACCCCCGCCACGCCAGCATCATCGCCACCACCGAAGCCAGCGCCGGCACGAGCGCGACGATCAGCGGCACCGGACCGAGCTCGGCGAAGCCCGCCTGCACGCGACTCCACTGCCGGGCCACGGCGTAGGCGCCAGCCGCCAAGGTGAGGGCGAGGAAGGCCAGGCGGGTGGCCTGGGAGCGGCGGTTGGGGCGCGGGGTGGGGATGTCGGCCGGATCAGCTACAGCTTCAGACTCGACAGCAAGCACCTCGACAGCTCCGCCCGCCGAACCACGTACAAGCTCATCGCTCGAGCCCGCCGCAGCACCATCACCGATTGCAAGCACTGCGGGAGCCCCACCTTCCGAAACACGATCACCAAGCCCGGCAGCCGAGCACACCGAAGCATCGACCGGCACGCCGGCCTCGCTTGCCGGACCGCGGGCCGCGAGCGCATCGCCCGAGTGCGCGGTATCCGCCGACACTCCAGTCTCGACCGCAGCGCGATCGCCGACACCAGACACCTCAACAGCCTCGCTCGACCAACCACCGACCGCGAACGCACCGCCTGAGCGGCGAACATCGCCATCGTCCGAGTGCGCGGCATCCCCCGGCACTCCAGCCTCGACCGCACCGCGATCGCCGAACGCACCGTCTGAGTGCGCCGCATCCGCCGGCACTCCAGCCTCGACCACAGCGCCATCGCCGATACCAGACACTTCAACAACCTCGCTCGGCAAACCGCCGACCGCGAACGCACCGTCTGAACGACGAACATCGCCTGAGTGTGCCGCATCCGCTGGCACTCCAGCCTCGACCGCACCGCGACCGCCGACACCAGACACATCAACAGCCTCGCTCGGCAAACCACGGACCGCGAACGCACCGTCTGAGCGGCGAACATCGCCATCGTCCGAGCGCCCGGCATCCCCGTTACCCGCTGTGCCGTCGTTCATCGCGCCGTCGTTCATCGCACCGTCAGCGGCGAGTGCCCGGTCGCCTCGCTTCCCGGTCCGGCGTCCAGAGCCGGAGCCGCTACTCTGGCTGACCATGCGCGTCCTGATCTTCGGTACTTACGATGTGGCGGCGCACCCCCGGGTGGGGGTCATCGCTGAGGGGTTGCGGAGTGCGGGTCATGAGGTCCGCGAGTGTAACGCGCCTCTTGGCTTCGACACCGCGGCGCGGGTCAAGATGCTGGCGCAGCCTTGGCGGGTGCCCGCTTTGGGGGTGCGGCTGGCTCGGTGTTGGGCCGGGCTGGTTCGGCGGGCTCTGCGGGGGCCGCGGCCTGATGTCGTGGTGGTCGGGTACCTGGGGCACTTCGATGTGCATCTGGCGCGGTTGCTGTTCGGGCGGCGGCGCGTGGTGCTGGACCATCTCATCGGGGCCGCCGATACTGCTCGGGACCGGCAGGTGGGGCATGGTGTGCGGCAGCCGCTGCTGCGCGCGATCGATGCCGCCGCGTTGGGCGCCGCGCGCGTTGTGGTGGTCGACACCGAGGAACACCGGGAGACCCTGCCCGCCAAGTACCGGGAGCATGCGGTGGTCGTGCCTGTCGGTGCTCCGGACGAGTGGTTCGTGGCCGAGCCGGCGGCGGCCGAGGGGCCGCTGCGGGTGGTGTTCTACGGGCTGTTCACGCCGCTGCAGGGGGCCGCGACGATCGGTGGTGCGATCGCGCGCCTCGCCGATCAGCCGATCGTCTTCACGATGGTCGGCGGCGGGCAGGACAAGGCCGAGACGGTGCGCAATGCCGGGGACGCCGCGAACGTCACCTGGCGCGACTGGGTCCCGGCCGCGGACCTGCCGCGGCTGGTCGCCGGGCACGATGTCTGCCTCGGCATCTTCGGCACCGGGCCCAAGGCCCTGCGCGTGGTGCCGAACAAGGTCTACCAGGGTGCCGCGGCCGGCTGCGCGATCGTCACCTCGGACACCCCGCCGCAGCGCCGCGCGCTGGTCGGAGCCGCCCGGCACGTTCCGCCCGGCGACGCCGCCGCGCTCGCCGACGCCCTCGCCGACCTGGCCGCGCGCCCCGACGAGCTGCAGCGGCTGAAGAAGGCTTCGAGTACGGCCGCCCACGAGCACTTCACGCCCGCGCATGTGGTCGAGCCGCTGCTGGAGAAGCTGGACGAGCTGGGCTTCGGACGCTGAGCAGCTGAAGCGGCTGAAGCGGAGAACCGGACACCAGAGCACATCTGCGAAACCAGAACCGCCGAGCCGCGAGCCCGAATCGCGAACCGACGCTTCACGCACCCGTGTCCTCCCGCACGTCAGGCCCCCGCGCGTCGCCGCCCCCGGAATCCGGCGCCACGACGTCCGCCGCAGCACCCACATCCCGAGCGCCGACATCCCGAGCGCCGGCATCAGCCGCGACCACCGACACCGACACCGCCCCCGCCCCGCCGCCCGGCACCGCCGCCGCGGCCCGCCGGGCCCGGCCGCGCATCCACGCCAGCTCCCACGGCAGCATCCGGCCGCGCCGCGAGCACCACGTCTCGACGCCGACCCCGCCGGCGAGCGCGAACGCCGTCGCGGCGCTCGCGTAGCCGCCGAAGCCGTTGTCCGGCGACTTGTAGCGCAGCTTCACCGTGTGCGTCCCGGCCGGGACCGACACCGCGACCAGGCCCTGGTCGGCCGGCACCAGGCGGGCCGCCTTGCCGTCCACGGTGGCCGACCAGCCGACCTGGTCGGAGTCCGCCACCACCAGGTACCCGGGGGCGACGGTGTTCACCTGCGCGCCGACCGAGTCCAGGCCGTCGGTGGTCACCGTCACGGCGCCGCCGTCGACGATCCCCGACGTGGCCGCGACCGCCGCCGCCGGCGTCCCGGCCGGGGGCGAACCGACCGCCCCGGCGCCGGTGGCACCGGCGACGCCGGCCGCCGAATTCGACGCCGAGGACGAAGCCGACCCCGCCGGCGTCCCGGAGTCGGAACCCGGCGCCGACAGCACGGTCGGCGCCGTCAAAGCCGACCCGCTGTTCAACACCACCGTCGAGGAGTCCAGCATCCCGGAGGCCAGCAGGTTCACCCGGGACGCCGCGTCCGCGACCACCACCGACGAGTCGGCCCAGCGGATCCGCGGCATCGCGTTCAGCCGCTGGTAGATCACCGACGACCCGGCGTAGACCAGCTTCAGCCCGTCCCCCGGGTCCGTCACCGTGGCCAGCGACGGCGCCCCGGCGAGCCCCTGCACCGCCAGCGGCGTGTCCTTCGTCGAGTGCAGCGTGATCGTCGCCGTGCGCGTCCCGTCCTGCGCCGGGGAGTCCAGCGGTATCGGCACGTCGAACTCGACCCCGGTCTGGATCCCCTGGGTCAGCCGCTTCGAGGTCACCGTGCCGGAGTCGTCCGTGACCGAGACCTCGATCCAGTTGTTGTCCGAGTTCGGCGCGTAGGCGAACACGTCGTCGGAGGAGGTCGGCACCAGCCCCAGCGCCCGGACGTCGTCGCCGACCGGCAGCTGCACCGTGACCGGCACGTTCGGCTGCAGCACCGCCTCGGAGCCGTCGGTCGTCGCCGGGTGCAGGGTGCCGAACACCTGCTCGTTCGGCGCCGCGGTGAAGTAGGCGACGCCCAGCCGGTCCAGGATCGGGCTGGTGGCCTGCGCCTCGTCCGGTTCGAAGGACAGCCGGGTCGGCCCGGGCACCGGGTCCCCCGGCACGCCGCGGACCAGGGTCGCGAACGCCGAGTTCAGGAACGCGTGCCCGTTGAGCGCACGCAGCCCGTAGACCGAGTCGGTGCCGAGCACCGAGGCCTCGGCGGTGGCGGCGTACCGCGAGTGGCCCAGGTTGGCGGCCAGGAACTCCTGGGTGTCCGTGACCGGGTAGAAAGTCGACTTGTCGGCACTCGGCGTGAACCGTCCGATGAACGAGGTCCCCTCGGCCGCGACCATCGCCACCACCCCGCACGCCGCGAGCACCCGCACCAGCCCGAGCCGCCGGACCGACCCGCCGAACCAGGACACCAGCCACAGCAGCGCGACCAGCACGGCCGCCGCCGCGATCAGGATCAGCCCGCGGTGGATCTCCGTGCTGTAGGTGGAGACGGCGACCTGCGTGGCCGAGGCGGGGTCGGTCCCGTTGTAGCCCTTGGGCCCGTCCGTGACCGCGGCTTTGTGCCCCTCGCGCAGGAGGGTCCAGCCCTCCAGCAGCACCGCCAGCAGCACCGCCCCGGACCACGCCGGCGCGGCCCAGCGGGCCAGGCCCGGGCGCACCGGTATCCGGGGCATCCGCGACATCCGCGGCGCGAGCCACTGCGCGAGGCGGCCGCGCACCGCGGCGGGCGCCGCGACGAACTCCGACCGCTTGCGCAGCACCACCTCGAACCCGACCGCCGCCAGGCACGCCACCAGCAGCCCGGACACACACCGCGCGCGGCCGATGAAGTTCGCCCCGAACAGCGACCTGAGCACCGGGACGTGCTGCCCGGCCGTCAGCAGGAAGCCGCCGTGGTAGATGAGCAGCATCCACAGCGCGGTGGCCGCCACGAAGAAGACCCACACGCCGCGCGGGAGCAGCATCCGGCCGCGCCGGATCGCCATCACCCCGACCACGGCCAGCACCAGCACCGCCGCGCCGACGTAGCCGAGCGCCTCGACCGCGTTCGGATCCAGGTAGAACAGCTGCTGGCCGTTGGAGGCCACGCCGCCGAACGCCCATGGCGCGAACGACGTCAGGAACGTCAGCGGGTCCAGGTGGTCGGCGCCGTTCTGCGCCCGCCCTTCGATCAGCCACGACGAGTAGAACTTCGCGAACGGCAGCACCTGGAACAGCGCCAGCCCGATACCGGCCCCGACGCCCGCGGCGAGCCCGGCCAACTGGCCGGGCCTGCGGGTCCGCACCAGCGCGTAGATCCCGACCGTGAGCAGCGAGTAGCCCTCCACCGAGGGGAAGCCGCCGAGCAGCAGGCAGGCGATCGCCACGGCCAGGATCGCCATGTCGCGGAAGCGCCGCTGCTGGATGAACCGCTCGACCGCCCAGAACACCAGCGGCACGAAGGCGCCGACCCGGGTCTGCGGCCAGCCCTGCCAGGCCACCATGTAGGCGCCGGACACGTAAGCCATCCCGCCGACCAGCGCGGCCGGCGGCGACAGCTTCAGCCGGCGCAGGAACAGATAGAGCCCGGTCAGCCCGACGACCACCTCGGCCAGCCGCTCGTACGCCGGGGCCAACCAGGACGGCAGCACGTAGTAGGGCGCCGTGACCGGGGAGGCCAGCGCGTTGTTGGTGATGCTGCCCAGCGGGGTCCCGCCGACGATGTAGGGGTCCCAGGCCGAGGGCTTCCCGGACTTCACACCCTTGGCGAACAGGTCCTCGGCCGGGATCTCCGAGGTGTAGATGTCCGACTGCATCAGGTTCTTGCTCTGCGACTCGCCGTAGCCGGCGTTCGCGTACTCGCCGTAGCGCATCATGTAGTCGGTGTCGGCCAGCACGGTGCGCCCCGCCAGCTGCGAGGCGATGCCGCCGACCGCCAGGTACAGCGCAGCCAGCACGGCCGCCGCGGTCACCGCCCGCGCGGCCCAGACGTTCCCGCTCACTCCGGCCGGGACCGAACAATCAGGTCGGCGAGCAACGCCATCGAGGCGATGATCAACCCCGACAGCAACAACAACGCCGTGTTCTGCGCGAACCGGAACGGATGCACCACCAGATCGAACACCGCCTTCACCGCGCCGATCCCCACCAACCACAACGCCG
>NZ_JBGCCU010000049.1 GCF_041261445.1 Catenulispora sp. EB89 | reverse complement strand
CCTCGTCAACACCGATGCTGGACACGCTCCCTGCCGTCGTCAGCCGAACCGGCTACACGCCAGCCCCACGCCACCAACCCACATCACTCATCTAGGGTCCTCGTCCATGGACGAGGATCTGAAGACGCTGCTGGAGTCGGCGACGATCAAGGCCACCGCTGTCGACGGCCAGGACGTGCTGTTGCTCGTCGTGAAGCAGGGAACCGCGCCGGCTGTGTGGCAACGTCTGCGCGACGCCCACGCCGAGACCGGCCTGTGGCCCTTCCTCGTCGACGCCGACGAGGACAAGCCGTACCACCAGCCGGTGGTCTGGGACCACCTCGAGGACGGCGAGGACGACGAGGAGCCCCGCAGCGCCGAAACGCTGTTCAGCATCGTTCCCGAACTCGACGAGGACGACGAGGAAGACGTCGAGTACCTGGCCAATCTGATGTCGGGCGAAGCAGACCTGTCAGGGCCGCCCGCACCCGGGAAGTTGTCCGAGTCGCAGACCACCAACATCGGCCTGGTACGCACCGCGGCCGGCGGCTGGGACATCCCGCGCCTGCTCCGGTGGGACGGGGCGGCCAACCACGGCATCACCGGCGCCGAACACAGCAACGTGCTCAAGTACTGGTACGAGCGCTACGGCGCCGAGCTCGCGGTGGCCACCTTCGACGTGCTGGAGCTGCTCGTCGCGAACCCGCCCACCGAGCGCGCGGAGATCGAGGCGGTGACGCTGGCGCAGTACCACTACTGCGTCGACGTCGTCGATCAGGGAGTCGAGACCCTGGCCGCGCTGGCCCAGAAGCAAGTTCACAGCCACGACTGGTACTTCTGGTGGGACTGAGGCTCTAGGGTGCCCATCATGGACCTGATGGGCACGGCGGTGGTGAAGGGCACGCTCGCGGACGGCACCGAGGTTCGGGCCGTGACCGTGGAGGCTGGGACGGCGCTGGAGGCGTGGCGCGTCCTGCGCGGCGCACACGCCACGACCGGGTTGTGGCCGTTCCTGGTGGATCCGGACGAACCGACGGTCCTGGACAAGCTGCCGCTGCTCTCGGAGCGGCGGGAGCGTCATCGCGGCGCGGCTGAGATCTTCGCAAGTGGGGACGTCCCCACTTTCGGCGACGAGCCGCACACCGACCAGGTGTCGTCGGCGGCGCACACGACGACCGTCGGCCTGGTCCCGGCCGAGTACGGCGGGATCGAGGTGCCCGGCCTGCTCGACTGGGACGGGGCGCTGGGAACGTCAGGGGTCGAACACACCGCGGTGCTGGCGGACTGGCGCCGCCGCTTCGGCGCCGAGCTGCTGACGCTGACCCGCGACCGGATCGAGCTGCACGTGCCGCGTCCGCCGACGGAGCCCGAACAGGTCGCGGCGGTGGCGCGGGAGCAGATCGGCTACTGCGCCGGCCTCGAGTTCCCCGGTACCGGGACCTTATGGGGTTTCCAGTGGGAGTGACCTGAACGAATCGAAGGGCCGGCGCCGGATTTCTCCGACGCCGGCCCTTCGACGAACCTCAGGCGTTCACACCAGCCATAGCCTTCGGCTCCACGCCGTCGGCCCCGCCGATACCGTCGGCCTCGGCCTCGGCGTCGGCCTCGGCGTCGATCGTGTCGGGCGTCGCCATAGCCGACATCCGAGGCGTCTTCACCAGGAACGGCACCACCGCGGCGACCAGCGCCAGCGCGGAGGCGATCAGGAACGCGTGGGTGTAGGCGTCGACGGTCGGCAGCTTCACACCGGGGGCGACCTGCTTCATGTTGCCGGTCAGCACCGCGCCGATCACGGCCGTGCCGACCGCGCCGCCGACGGTGCGCAGCACCGCGTTCATGCCGTTGGCGATACCGGACTGCTGCACCGGGACCGAGGCGTTGATGTAGGCCGGCATGGCCGCGTACGCCATGCCCACGCCGACGCCCATCACGCCGGAGGCGACCACCACGTGCCAGCTGGAGCTGTGCGCGAAGACCAGCAGGCCCAGGCCCACCGCGGCGAAGGCACCGCCGAGCACCAGGGGCAGGCGCGGGCCGCTGCGCTTGATCAGCGCCGCGCCGACCGGGGCGGCGGCGAAGGAGCCGACCGCGGAGGGGAACAGCATCCAGCCGGAGGCCAGGACGGTGGCGCCGAAGCCGTAGCCGACGGCCTTCGGGGTCTGCGTGAAGTCGCTCATCAGCAGGAACGAGCCGTACATCGCGAAGCCGACCAGGACGCCGGCGGTGTTGGTGACCGCGATCGCGGGCTTGGCCAGCATCGAGATGTCCACCAGCGGGGAGGCCACGCGGCGCTCGACCACGACCCACACCACCAGCACCACCGCGGCGGTCACGAACAGGCCCATGGTCCGGGTGGAGCCCCAGCCCCAGTCGTTGCCCTGGCTGACCGCGATCAGCAGCGCCGAGAGCCAGCCGGCCAGCAGCAGCGCGCCCAGCGGGTCGGCCTTGCCCTCGGCCTTGATCGGGTCGTGCGGGACCTTGACCAGCACCAGCGCGAAAGCGATGGCGGCCAGGATGGCGCCCATCCAGAACACGGCCTGGTAGCTGAAGTGCTCCACGACCAGGCCGGTCGCGACCAGGCCCAGGCCCGAGCCGACGCCGAGGGCCGCGGAGACCATCGCCACGCCGCCGGTGACCTTCTCGCGCGGCAGCTCGTCACGGACGACGGCGACCGCCAGCGGCAGGATCGCGCCGCCGGTGCCGGCGACGATGCGGGCTATCAGCAGCATCCCGAAGGAGCCGCCGATCCCGCCGAGGACGCCGCCGACCAGCACGCCGGCGATCGCCACCACCAGCATCGGCTTGCGGCCGCGCAGGTCGCCGATGCGCGCCAGCAGCGGCGTGAGCACCGCGGCCGAGAGCAGGTTGGCGGTCATCAGCCAGGTGATGCCGCTGCCCGCCACGTTCAGGTCCTTCTGCAGCGTCGGCAGGATCGGGACCACGGAGGTCTGGACGAGGGAGAAAGCCAGAACGGACAACACGAGCGCGGGCAGTACTCCCCGCGATCGCCGCGCCTGGTCGGACATGATGCGCTCCATAGTTTTACTGGTTTACAGTTAACGTCATGAAGTATTTAACCACGACCGGCCCGGATGTTGAGCACGGGACGGCGCCCGCATACCGTTGCCCCGTGAGCAGCACCGAACCCCACGCCGTCCTGGACAACCGCCGCGACCCCGTGACCGCGGAGGTGCTGGAGCTCTTCTGGGCCGCCTCGCAGGCCTTCTACGACAACTACGACGAGGCCGCCGCGCGCCACGACCTGACCCGGATGCAGGCGTTCGTGCTGGCCAACCTGATGTCGGGGCCGAAGCCGATGCGGTTCCTGGCCGAGCACCTGAAGTGTGAGCCGTCGAACATCACGGGGCTGGTGGACCGGATGGAGGCGCGCGGGCTGGTGACGCGGGAGCCGGATCCGGAGGACCGGCGGGTGAAGAGAATCACAGCGACCGAACTCGGGCGCGCGTCGTTCGACGCGGTGTGGGGCGGGCTGACGTTCGCCGCGGAGCCGCTGGCCGGACTGAGCGGCAGCGAGCGCAGGACGCTGCGGGACCTGCTGCGCCGGGTGGTGCCGGCGGCGGAGTGAGATTCCGCCGCCTCAGTGCTTCAGATTTCAGTGCTTCAGATTTCAGACCTCAGCCCGGGTTGCCCGACGTGCTGGTGGCCGGGATGTCGGCGGACGTCGGCTTGGGATTTCCGGTCACGGCCGAGGTGACGGCGGCGACCAGGATCAGGGCCGTCACGACCGTCTGCACGATCGCCACCCGCAGATGGCCGGCACGGAACAACAAGTACGTGACCGCGCCGAACACGACCGACACACCGAACAGCACGACCAGATCCTCGGTCCAGGCCTCGCGGCGCAGGTGCAAGGTGGCGTCGCCGAACCGCTGGACCTCGATCACGAACAGCACGATCAGGGCCACGACCGCGACGGCCAGGTCGGCGAGCAGGACGCGCGCCAGGAGCGGCATGCGCTCGGGTTCGGGCTCGTAGTACGACGACGGTGCGGGGCGGCGGCGGGGCTCGGGGGCCTGGCCGGCCTCATCACCCTCAATGGGAGCCTCCCCCTGACTCACCGCAGCTGTCCCGGACGCCTCGACCGCATCGGCGGGACCGGCGGGACCTCCCTGGGCCGGAACCGCCGCGAGGCCCGGTTCCTGCGTGCTGGATATCTCAGGGTTCGCCATCATCCGCCGTTCTTCGTATTCGGGCCGCGTACGACTGTGGCGCTTATGCTGGCCCAGCCGACCCCCGAGGCGCCAGTGCCGCTGCTAGTCGCCCTCTGGCGACCGCGCATCCGGGGACAAGACACTGATGAAATGCGCCGCCGTCTTGGCCATGTCCTCACGCGCGGGAGCCAAGTACTTGCGCGGGTCGACGGCGTTGGCCGGCGCCTGCTCCAGCCACGCGCGCACGGCGCCGGTGAAGGCGATGTTCAGCGCGGTGCCGATGTTCACCTTGACCACTCCCCCGGCCACGGCGCGCGCCAGCTCCTCGTCCGGCACGCCGGAAGACCCGTGCAGCACCAACGGCACGCCGACCGCGTCACGCAGCCGGGCTATGAGTTCGTGGTCGAGCACGGCGCTGCGGTCGGTCATGGCGTGCGAGCTGCCGACGGCCACGGCCAGGGCGTCCACGCCGGTCGCGGCGACAAACTCGCGCGCCTCGTCCGGGTCGGTACGTGCGCCGGGGGCGTGCGCGGACAGCGGCGGCTCCCCGTCCTTGCCGCCGACCTTGCCGAGCTCGGCCTCCAGCCAAAGGCCGTGGGAGTGGGCCCAGTCGGCGGCTTCGCGAGTGGCCTGCACGTTCTCGGCGTATTGCAGGTGCGAGCCGTCGAACATGGCCGAGCCGAAGCCGTGGTCGGCGGCCTGGCGCAGCAGCGCGGGGTCCTCGACGTGGTCCAGGTGCAGCGCGACATCGACGCCGGCGGCCTCGGCGACGGCGGCGGAGGCACGCGCGATCGGCGCGAGGCGGCCGTGGTGGAACTTCACGGCGTTCTCGGAGATCTGCAGGATCACCGGCGACTGCGCGGTCTCGGCGGCGGCGACAATGGCCTCGGCGTGCTCCAGGGTGATGACGTTGAAGGCGGCCAGGGCGCGGCGCTCGGCGCGGGCGGCGGTGATGAGGTCGCCGGTGGGCTTCAGGGGCATGGCGGTCCTTGGTCTTCGGGCTCGGGCTCGGCTTTGGGTTAGGGGCTCGGGCTTCGGCTCGGCCTCGGGGTTCGGCTCGGCTTCGGGTTAGGCCCTCGGGCTTCAGCTCGGCCTCGGGCTAAGGCCTTGTGCTTGTGCTTGTGCTTGTGCTTGTGCTTGTGCTCGTGCTCGCGCTTGGGCTCGTGCTCGTGCTCGTGCTTGAGCTCGCGCTTGGGCTCGTGCTCGTGCTCGTGCTCGTGCTTGAGCTCGCGCTTGGGCTCGTGCTCGCGCTTGAGCTCGTGCTCGCGCTCGTACTAGTACTCGTACTGCGGGCTTCATGTTGAGCGGTGATCTCGGAGCGGAACCGGCGATAAGCCTCGGCATCGAACATCCCGGCCCGGTCCGTGAGCACAGTCGCCGCCGACAACGCGACCGCATCGGCCAGCACCTCCGGCCAAGCGCGCCCGTCTGCCAGCCCCACGGCCAGCGCCGCGACCGAGGCATCGCCCGCACCAGTGGGGTTGCCGCCCTCAATCCGCGGTGGCCTCGCGATCCAGGTGCCGTCGGCGGTCAGAGCCGTGAGGCCGTCAGGTCCGCTGGAGGCAACCACCGCCCGGGCCCCGCGCTTCAGCAACTCCCCCGCAGCGGAACCGGGATCAGCCAAGCCTGTGGCATCCAGCAACTCATGCGCGTTCGGCTTCACGATCGCTGGCCCCGCCGACAGGGCGGCCAACAACGGCGCGCCTTCGGTGTCCAGGATCGTCGGGACCCCGAAGCCGTCGGCCAGTTCCACCAACGAGGCATAAGCGTCGTCGGCCAGCCCGCGCGGCAGCTTGCCCGACAACACCAGCACCGCCGCGTCGTCGAGCACTGCGGTTTCCAGGAGCACAGCCACCGCCGCGCATATCTCGGCCCACTCGTCGGCGCCGATCTCGGGCCCGGCCTCGTTGAATCCGGTCGCGAGCCCGGATTCCTCGACGACCGTCACCGTCCGCCGAGTCGCCCCGGCGATGGGTATGACGTGGTGCGGGACCCCCGACGCCGCCAGCTCCGCGCGCACCGCTTCGCCGTCGAAGCCGCCGAGCGGCAGGACCGCGACCGTGTCGCGGCCCAGGGCGTGCAGGGTCCGGGCGACGTTCACTCCCTTGCCGCCGGCCTGAGCGTGCACCCGCGGCCGGTGCGTGGTCCCCGGCAGCAAAGCAGGGACCGTATACGTGATGTCCAGAGCCGGGTTGAGCGTGAGCGTGACTATCACGTCGCCAGGTCCTGAGGCACCAGGTCCCACGCCAGCAGCCCCGCCCCCCGGCACCCGGCCAGGTCGCCGAGTTCGGCGGTGACCAGCTCCGGCAGCGCGTGGTACGTCGCCTTGGCCGCCAGCGCCTCGGCCAGCGGCGCCATCAGCACCTCGCCGGCCTCGGCCAGGCCGCCGCCGATGACCACGCGGTCCGGGTCGAGCAGCGCCGCCGTCGTGAGCAGCGCGTCGGCCAGGACGTCGACCGCCTCGTCCCAGACGCGGCGGGCGATCGGGTCGCCGGTGGCCAGGCGCGCGGCGACATCCAGGGCGCCGGCGTTCGGCGTGCCGGCGGCCTGCGCGTAGCGCGCCGCGACCGCGCCGGCCGAGGAGTACTGCGCCAGGCACCCGTGCAGGCCGCAGCCGCAGGGCAGGCCGCCGGGGCGGACTACGATGTGCCCGAACTCGCCGCCCATGCCGCGGCTGCCGAGATTCGGCACGCCGTCGATCATGATCGCGCCGCCGATGCTGGTGCCCAGCGGCAGGAAGACGAAGCGCGCGGAGCCGCGGCCGGCGCCGATGCGGGCCTCGGCCACTCCCCCGGCGCGCACGTCGTGGCCGATGGCGACCGGCACGGCCAGGCGCTTGCCGAGCAGTTCGCGGAACGGCACGCCGCGCCAGCCGACGGTGGCCGAGAACACCCCGACCCCGTTCTGCTCGTCGATGATCCCGGGCAGCGCGAAGCCCGCGGCGACGACCGGCGTGCCGTCGGCGGCGGTCTCCTGGACCAGCTCGGCGGCGAAGTCCGCGATCGTGTCGATGACGGCCTGCGGGCCGCGCTCGATGCGGGTGGCGCGCCGCCAGCCGCGCGTCAGCGTGCCGTCGGCGGTGACCAGGCCGGCTTTGATGCCGGTGCCGCCGACGTCAAGGGCCAGCGCGTACCGCTGCTCGGGATCGGACATCTCAGACCTCGGACAGGACGACGGAGCGGGTCAGGTTGCGCGGGTTGTCGACCTCCAGGCCCTTGCGCGCGCCGAGCGCCACGGCCAGGCGCTGCACCCGGATCAGCTCGGCCAGCGGGTCGCGGCCGGCGGAGGTACCGTCCGCGGTACCGTCCGCGGTACCGTCCAGCCACTGCCCGCCGGTGGCCTCCACCTGCTCGGCCAGCCCGCGCGGGGCCTCGCCGAGCATCCAGGTCACCGTCCCCGGGGAGGCGATGCTGATCGGCCCGTGCCGGTACTCCATCGCCGGGTAGGACTGGGTCCAGGTGAGCGAGGCCTCGGTCATCTTCAGCCCGGCCTCGTTGGCCAGCCCGACGGTCCAGCCCCGGCCCAGGAAGGCGAACTGGGTCTTGTCCAGGATCCCCTCCGGCAGCGGCTCGCTGACGCAGTGCCGGGCGTCGGCGACGATCTTTTCCAGGTCGAAGGCGGTGCCGGACTGTGCGGCGACGTGCGCGCGGAACAGGGTCAGCGCGGTGGTCGCGAACCGGGTCTGCACGACCGACTTCTCATCGGCGAAGTCCAGCACGATGGTCCGGTCGGCCAGCGCCGGGGCCGGGGTGTCGGGGTCGGCGATGACCGCGACGGTGGCGATGGCGCCCTTGAGCCGCTGGAGCAGTTCCAGCACCTCGGTCGTGGTGCCGGAGCGGCTGAGCGCGACCACGCGGTCGTAGGCCCGGCCGAAGGGGAACTCTGAGGCGGCGAAGGCGTCGGTGTCGCCGAGGCCGGCCTGCTCGCGCAGGACCGCGTAGGCCTGCGCCATGTACAGCGAGGTGCCGCAGCCGACGACCGCGACGCGCTCGCCCTTCTTCGGCAGCGCCTCGGCGGTCGGGCCGACGGCGAGGGCGGCGGCCCGGCGCCAGGTGTCCGGCTGGCTCGCTATCTCGGCGTCGACGTGTTCGGATCCGGACATGGCTTCTCTCCCCAGGCTGCGATCGACTCCCGTGCTTATATCTGAACGATAGCCAGACGAGTCGAGCAGAATCAAGCAGGAAGAAATACCGGGTGGTCAGCCGCCACGTGTCGCGACCTGGCTCATAACTCGGCGCAGGGGTCAGCACGCGCGGGCGCCGGTTCGGGCGGCCTGCCCGACCGATCCGCTCAGCGCGCTCAGTCCGCCCGGGCCGCTCAGCCCGCTCAGCCCGGTCAGCCCGCTCAACCGGCGCTCAGTCCGCGAGATGGATCCGAACCCCGAGCTCCCGCAGCGCGTCCAGCTCGGCGGGGTCGGCGCTGGGGTCGGTGACCAGATCCGAGACGAGCGCGGCCTCGGCGATGCGCGCGAAGGCCCGGCGCCCGACCTTGGTCCCGTCGGCGACCACGATCACGCGCGCCGACTGCAGGATCATGGCGCGGTTCGTCTGCGCCTCGACCTCGTGGTGCGTGGTGACGCCGGCCGCCGCGCTGACCCCGCCGACACCCAGGAACGAGGCGTCCAGGTTGAAGCCCTCCAGCGCGCGCTCGGCGACCGGGCCGATCAGCTCGTAGGACTCGGTGCGCACGGTGCCACCGGTGACCACCAGGTCTATGGCCGGACGCAGCGCCAGCTCGGCGGCGATGTTGAGGGCGTTGGTGACGATCTTCAGCCCGCCGCGCATCCCCAGGAACCGCGCCACCTCGCTGGTGGTCGTGCCCCCGCACAGGCCCACAGTCGCCGCACTCTCGTCGATCAGACCGGCCGCGAGCTCGGCGATCCGGCTCTTCTCCTCCTGCTGGCGCGCGCCGCGGTAGCGCATGGGCAGCTCGTACAGCACGCCGGCCGGGACGGCGCCGCCGTGCGTGCGCTTGACCAGGCCCTGTTCCTCCAGGGCCTGCAGGTCGCGGCGGATGGTGGCCTGGGAAGTGCCCAGGCGCTCGGCGGTTTCCACCACACCCACGGAACCGTGGTCGGCCAGCAGGGCGAGGATGGCTCCGAGGCGGTCTTCTTGGCGCATGGGGACACAGTAGCGCGCGATCCGCTCACTGCGATGTTCGTTCGCGCAGATTCCGAGCATGAATGATCATCGTCTTTCTCGGGCGCCCCAACTGCACCGTTATTCTGCGTTCAATGACAGTTTCGTAACTTCATAGTGACCCGTCCTGATCATGCTCGTTGTCCGGACATGGCGTGGATTTCTCGACGGTCCTCGGACCGGGCCCTGGTCGCTGCCCTCACAGCGCTGGCCGCGGTGATGTTCGGATGGGGCTTCCAGCACGGCCGGACGCACCCCTACTACACGGCGGCCGTCCGCTCGATGGGCGCGGACTGGCACGACTTCGTCTACGGGGCCTTCGACCCGGCGGGCTTCATCACCACCGACAAGCTGCCCGGCGCGTTCTGGGTGCAGGCCCTGTCGGTGCGGATGTTCGGGTTCCACCCCTGGGCGGTGCTGCTGCCGCAGGTGCTGGCGGCCACGGCGTGCGTGCCGCTGCTGTTCGTCACGGTGCGCCGCTGGGCCGGCCGGGGCGCCGGGTACGCCGCCGCCGTCGGCTACACCCTGACCCCGGTGACCGTGGCACTGTCGCGCACGAACATCCCCGACGCGCTGATGGTGTTCTTCATGGTCGTCGCCGCGCACGCGCTGTGGCGCTGGGCCGACGGCGGACGGCGCGCCACCTGGTGGCTGGCGGCCTCGGCGGTGTGGCTGGGCGTGGCGTTCAACGTGAAGATGGGGCAGGCGCTGCTGGTCGTGCCGGTCTTCGCCGGAACGTGTTTCCTACTCGGCGCCGGCACGCGCTGGTGGCGCCTGGGCCGGGCGGCCGTGTACGGGACGCTGGTCGCGGCGGTGTCGCTGGCGTGGATGGTGTTCGTGACGCTGACGCCGGCCTCGCAGCGCCCCTACATCGACGGATCGGTCCACAACTCGGTGTGGGAGATGGTGTTCCAGTACAACGGCTTCGGCCGCATCGGGGGCCAGGGCGCCGGCACCGACCCGCTGGCCGGGGGCGCGGTGCTGTCGGGAGCCGGCGGCCCGGCCGGGCTCGGGCGGATCTTCGGGGCGGCGTCGGCGGGGCAGATCAGCTGGCTGGTGCCGGCGGCGGTGGCGGGGCTGGGTGCGGGGCTCTGGATGGCTTGGCGAGGGCGGCGGGCTGCGCGCATTGCGCTTGAGTCTCTCGCTACGGACTCAGCAAGCCAGCAGACCACTGCGGCGACCGTGACGACAGCGGACCGCGCGCGCCAGAAGACCCTCGCCGGCTACCTGTTCTGGGGCGGCTGGCTGGGCATCTACGGACTGGCCTTCTGCGCGGCCACCGGCATCCACTCCTACTACACCTCGACCCTCGCCCCTCCGGTCGCCGCACTCGCCGGCGCCGCCTTCGTCGCCGCCGCCCGCGGTCGCACGTGGCAGCTGCCGGCGCTGGTCACGGTGACCGGCGGCTGGGCGTTCCTCGCGAGCCGTGAGACTCCGCACTACCAGCCGTGGCTGCGCTGGTTCGTCCTGGCCGCCGCCGTCCTGGCGATCGCGTTGACCCCCTGGGCCCGCCTCTCCCGCAACCGCGCCCTCGGCGCGGTGTCCGCTCTCGCTGTCGCTACTGCGGCACTGGCCGCACCGGCCGTATGGGCGTCCTCTGTACTCACCCGCCGGGGCGACACGATGGGCAGCGTCGCCGCCTCCGCCGGACCGCCGCAGGGGATGTTCGGGGGCCGGAAGACCAGCGCGGCCGTCAACGACGAGATCGAGCGCGGCCTGCGCGACTTCGGCCGAGGACCCGATCCGCAGGTGCTGCGCTTCCTGAAGCACAACCGCGACGGTCGTCACTACGCCGCCGCAGTAGACGGCTCGATGGCCGCCGCCACCTACCTCGCGGACAACATCCCGGTCCTCCCCATGGGCGGCTTCACGAGCGACGCTCCGGCGCCGACCGCGCAGGGGCTGGCGGCGCTCGTGCGCGCTGGGCAGGTGCGGTACGTCGTAGTGACGGGGATGCGTATGGGCGGACGCAGTGCCGCGGCTAAGGATCGCGACGCGTGGGTGACCGGGCATTGTCACGGAGTGCCGGGCCTGGTTTCCGTCTCTGTGCCCCGTAGCGCTTCTACCTTTAGCGCTACCTCTACCTCTACTGCTCATGCCGACACCGCCTCCGCCTCCTCTGCAAGCGCTAAGGCCGCCGCCCCCAGCGGAGTATTCGATTGTTCGTGATCCCCGCCGGAGTTAAGATCCCTCCAACACGTTGAAGGAGACGAGTAGCCTCGGATCCGCGCGGGTCCAGAGAGCCGTCGGCAGCTGGGAAGACGGCCCCGCGTCCCGAGGCGAAGACCCTCCCGAGTGCGGGGAGGCAATGCCCCGCCGGATGGCCCCCGTCACCGGGCCGCCACGAGGTCGCGGCCGCAAGCCGCGGCGAAGGTGCGGTGGTACCGCGATTCCCTTATCGCCCGCACCCCCAAGGGATCACTTCGAGGCCCTTGGGAGGGCTAACAATGATCCACCGCGTATTGGCGTCCGAGATGTCGGCGCACGTAGGTGAAACCGTCCGGGTGTCCGGCTGGCTGCATCGCCGCCGCGAGTTGAAGAACGTCACGTTCCTGATCCTGCGCGACCGCAGCGGCCTGACGCAGACCGTCCTGCCGGGCGCCCTCGCCGAGCAGCTGCGCGACATCCCCGAGGAGACCGTGCTCTCCTTCGTCGGGGTCGTGACCGCGAACGAGCAGGCGCCCGGCGGCGTGGAGGTCGTCGCGCCGGCCGCGGGCCCTCAGGTCGAGCTGCTGTCCAGCCCGGCCGAGACGCCGCCGCTGGAGATCTACCGGCCGAGCGTGACCGCCTCGCTGCCGACCATCCTGGACGGCGCGCCGGTGACCCTGCGCCACCCGCTCCTGAACGCCCCGTTCCAGATCACGGCCGCCTCCGTCGCGGGCTTCCGCAGCGCCCTGGACGCCGAGGGCTTCACCGAGATCCACACCCCGAAGATCGTCGGCTCGGCCACCGAGTCCGGCGCGAACGTCTTCGCCCTGGACTGGTTCGGCCGCAAGGCGTACCTGGCGCAGTCGCCGCAGTTCTTCAAGCAGGCGATGGTCGGCGTCTTCGAACGGGTCTACGAGACCGGCCCGGTCTTCCGTGCCGAGCCCTCCGACACCGCCCGGCACCTGGCCCAGTACACGAGCCTGGACGCCGAACTCGGCTTCATCACCGACCACCGCGACGTGATGGCGGTGGTGCGCCAGGCGCTGGCCGGCATGGTCGCCGCCGTCGGCGAGCGCGCGGCGGCCGCGGTGGACCTGCTCGGGGTGAAACTACCGGTGGTGCCGGAGCAGATCCCCGAGATCCACTTCGCGGACGCGATGGAAATGCTCGGCGAGGACGAGCCGGACCTGTCGCCGGCCAACGAGCGCGAGCTGAGCGCGTGGGCACTGCGGGAGTTCGGGAGCGAGTTCCTGTTCGTCACCGGATACCCGATGGTCAAGCGGCCCTTCTACACGCACGCGCAGCCGGACCGGCCGCAGTACTCGAACAGCTTCGACCTGATCTTCCGGGGGCTGGAGCTGATCACCGGCGGACAGCGGCTGCACCGCTATGAGGACTACGTGGCGGCGCTCGCCGCGCGCGGGGAGACGACGGAGGCGTACGAGGGGTATCTGGCGAACTTCAAGCACGGGATGCCGCCGCACGGCGGGTTCGCCCTGGGCTTGGAGCGCTGGACGATGCGGCTGACGGAGGCGGACAACCTGCGGCGGACGGCGCTGTTCCCTCGGGACCTGCACAGGCTCACGCCGTGAGCGCTCTCTAGGTGCTTTGCGCGCTCTGCATGCTTTGCGCGCAACTCACGTTTACGCGCGGGCCCTCGTCGTCGTCGCATGGCGGCGAGTGGCCCGCGCGGTCTTCTGCTTCGGTCTTCTACTTCGTTCCGGGCAGCGACAGGAGGAAGTACTGACCGCCCTTAACGGCCGTCGCCGTCCCCACTACCGTTCCGGAAGCGCTATAGCCGATCACCTTCTGCGGACGATCGGCCGCCGAGTATCCGAACACGTAGAAGTCGCCTCCCTGGATCCGATACACCGGCTCGAACTCCGCGTGGTCGGCGTACTGCGCGCACAGGTGGTCGACGTCCGGCCCCATCCATCCTGACGTTACATAGGCGGTGTAGACCCGCGGGTTCTGGCCCGGGGCCGAGCCTTGCGAAGTCTTGGCCGCTGTACTGGTGCCGATGCCCCTGCCCTCCTGGATGGTGAAGTACTGCGAGTCCCCCGAAGTGCCGTCGGGCCCGCCGACTTCGCTGTAGCCCTGCACTCCCGGCGTCCGGAACTGCGCCATGGCCCCCGGGTGCTCGGCGTCCTTAGCGGCCTGCGGGATGGAGCCCGGCGGGAGTTTGTCGTCCTCCCAGTCGATGTGCGACTTCTTGTCGGGGAAGACATGGATCTGGACGGCCCACGGGATTCCTGCGGTCGTCCCCGACACGGTGTTGAAGAGCAGACTGTCCAGCGTGGTGGTCGTCGTGCCGGGCACCGTACCGGTCACCGAGGCCGAACAGGTCTTGGGCGCCAGGGCCCCGGTCGGCACGGGAGTGCTGTGCTTCGCGATCCATGCGCCTCCGGACGCCGCGCCCGCGTTCTCCCCGACGTTCCCCCCGGCGAACGCGATCGCCCCCACCGCGACCCCCAGCACCGCCAACGACGACCCGGCCGCCGTCGCCCGATGCCGCACCCGCCGGCGCCGCGCCCCGTCGATCACCCCGCCCGCAGAGACCACCCCGTCCGCGGTCCCGTCCGCGAACAACTCCCTGATCCGCTCCTCGAAACCCGAGCCCCCGACATCCTGATTCTCATCCATGTACTTCATCCCCTTTCCAGTTCGACCCGTTCGCCGCGCTCGGCAAACTCCGGCAGTGCCCGCAGCCGCCCCAGGGCCCGCGACAGGCTGCTCTTGACGGTCCCCGGCGCGATCCGCAACTCCGCCGCGATAGCCGCCTCACTCAGGTCCGCGTAGTAGCGCAGCACCACGACCTGCCGCTCACGCCGCGACAGCTTCCGCAGCGCGGCCTGCATCAGGTCCTGCTGCGCCTGACGGTCCGCGACATCCCACGCCTGCGCCCGCTCGGGCACCGCATCCGTGCTCCACTCACGACCCCGGCGCAGCCGCCACCAGTCGCGATAGGAGTTGACGATGATCCGGCGCACATAGGCCAACGGATCGTCGGAGCGGATACGGTGCCACCGCAGATAGGCGCGCTCCAACGCGGTCTGCGTCAGATCGGCGGCCCGATGCGGATCCCCGCAGATCAGCTCCGCCAACCGCAACAGGCGCGCCCCCTGCGCCGCGACGAACGCGGTGAAGTCAGCATCGACGCCCTCCGGATCCCGCGCAGTGGGCCCCAGCCCTGTGGCGCTGCTGTCGTCGTCATTCACACCCACCAGACGATTCTGGAGGTGACGGGGTTCTGCGGATGCGCGGCCGATTCTCACGCGGCCCTGCGCGCCCTACCCCGCGCGCCTGATCCACCCGATCTTCCCCGTCTCGCCGCAGCCCGCTCCGGCCGGCTCAACTCCCCTCCGGCCCACGACGCCTGTCTCGACTCACCGCCGCGAACTCTGCCCCGTCCCGGACCATCGCGAGCCCGCCGCGACCACCCCGATCCACACCCGCGCACCACCAAGCCCCCGCCCCAAGTAGCGTTCACCCCACCCCCGCGGGGGTTACCGGACCGCGCCGTGGAATGTAACATTGCACACTGCGGAACCCGCAGACGCGCTGTCCCGCACCGCGCGCCCCGACCCTCCGCACCATCCCGACCCTTCGCACTCCAGGAGCCGCCGCAGTGTCCAGCGACCCGAACCTGTCGAAGTTCGCCACCGGCAGCCACGACCTGCCGGTCACCGACGCCCTCGCGGCGTTCATGGCCACGCAGTGGGCGCCCTCGCCGCTGCCGGACCTGAGCCCGGTGCCGGCCTCGGCGTGGACCGGCCGCCGCCGCGAGGCCGTCTCGGCCCGCTTCCCCGGCGAGCGCCTGATCGTGCCGGCCGGCACGGAGAAGCTGCGCAGCAACGACACCTTCTGGCACTACCGCGCACACACCGCCTTCGTGCACCTGACCGGCAGCCAGCTCCTGGAAGGCGTCCTCGTCTTCGAGCCGAACGGCTCAGGCCACGACGCGATCCTGTTCGCCCACGACCGCTCCTCCCGCGACAACGGCGAGGCGTTCCGCGACCGCCGCCTCGGCGAGATGTGGGAAGGCCGCCGCCCCTCGCTCAGCGAGAGCACCGAGCTCTACGGCATCGCGACGGAGAACCTGAACCGCCTCGCCGACAAGCTCTCCGGCGCCTCGGTCCCCACCCGCGTACTCCGCGGCGTCGACCCGCGCGTGGACACCCTGGTCACCGCACGCCCCGAACCCGACGCCGAGTTCACCGCCTACCTCTCCGAGCTCCGCCTGGTAAAGGACGCATGGGAGGTCGAGCAACTGCAGGCCGCCGTCGACGCCACCACCCTGGGCTTCCAGGACGTCGCACGAATCCTGCCCACCACCATCGGCAAACCACGCGGCGAACGCTGGGTCGAAGGAGCCTTCAACAACCGCGCCCGCATCGAAGGCAACGACGTGGGCTACAACACCATCGTCGGCGGCGGCGCCCACGCCTGCGTCCTGCACTGGACAGCGAACACCGGCACCCTGAACACCGGCGAACTACTCCTGCTCGACGCCGGCGTCGAGGTCGACAGCCTCTACACCGCCGACATCACCCGCACCCTACCGATCTCCGGCACATTCACCCCCCTCCAACGCGACCTGTACAACCTGGTCCTCTCAGCACAGAACGCCGGCATCGCCACCCTCCGCGCCGGAGCAAAGTTCCGCGACTTCCACTGGGCCGGCATGCGCACCATCGCCGCAGGCCTGATCGACATGGGCATCCTGAAGGCGTCACTCGAAGAGGCAATGGACCCCGAGGTAGGCCTCTACCGCCGCTACACCCTGTGCGGCAGCGGCCACATGCTCGGCCTCGACGTCCACGACTGCGCCAAAGCCCGCGCCGAGGAGTACGTGGACAGCACCCTGTCCGCCGGCAACGTCCTGACCGTCGAACCCGGCCTGTACCTCCAGCCCGACGACCTGACCCTCCCGCAAGAACTGCGCGGCATCGGCATCCGCATCGAGGACGACCTGCTCATCACCAACGACGGCGCCCTCCTGATGTCGCAGGCCCTGCCCCGCGAGCCCGACGACGTCGAGGCGTGGATGGCGGAGCACGCGAGCTGAGGTTCTGGGGTTTGGGGCGGCGCCGCCTGGCGCGGCACCTCCTGGCGCGGCACCGCCTGGCGCGGCACCGCCTGGCGCGGCACCGCCTGGCGCGGCGGGCTCCGGCGCGGCGAGCGCCGCGCGGCCGGCGCTAGGCATGGGGCCAGCCGACGTGGCGCCTTGGGCAGCCTACGCTCGGCACGGGGCGGCCTGCGCGGCGCCTTGAGCGGCCGACATGGCACCCTGGCGGCGCTGAGGCGGGACCTGGGGCGCGGGCTTCGAGGCTGCCGCCGGACCTGGCGCGCTCGTAGGGCGGTGCGCGGAGGCCGACCTTCGAGGCCGGCGCGGATTCTGGCGTCGCTGGGCCGGAACGCGAGGCTCAGGGCCGGGGCGGCCAACGCGGCACCTGGCACGTCGGGGCGAGGCGCGGAGGCCCGAGCTTCGGGGCGGGACGCGGGGCCTGGGCTTCATGGCAGTCGGTGGGCTGGGCCAGGTCCCAGCTTCCCTCAGCCCGGCCTCAGGCCCTGCACCCTTCCCACAGGATCAGGACCCTGGCCCATCGCCGCAGGTCACCCGTTCGGCCTCGGCTGATATGCGCAGCATGATCTACGCAAATCACCCGATGTCCGATATGAGGTCTTCGCGCACTATTGAGACAGTCCTAAGGCCGCCACCCAACGCCACATTGCAACACCGGCGGCCCACGGATCGACGGTCGTCACCGGCCGTGCGCGGACAGAGCTCGCCGCGCCCGGTCGTGGCCGACCGCCACGCCCTCGATGACCTCGCGTCATCGACTGCTCGAAGCGAGGCGATAAACAGCCTTCGACTTCGGCCAAGTCGGAGGCACAGTGGGGGATCGCCCCGCAGCGAGCAGGCCCCGAAAGGGGCGGGCACCGCACCACAACCCAACAACCGGACCCCGGCGCCACCCCCAAACGCCAGGGTCCGGCCAAAAAACATGCCCTCCCACAACCACCCGACACGCCCGCCAACCGAACCCGAAGCCCAGCAGCCGCCAGCACCGATCAAAGCACCGCGAAGGGAAGCCGCTCTTGACGCCGAAGAAGCCACCGAGCACGCGACCGCCTCGCCGTCGTCGCACCCCGGCGGCCGCACCAAGCCGCCGCTACTCCCGCCCCGCCCAAATAGAACGCACATGCGTCAGGTGCGTCGTCATCAGATCCTCGACCAAATCAGCATCGCGCGCGATCAGCGCGTCCACGAGCGCCACATGTTCCTCGGCCGAGGCGGCGAGGACGCCGGCGTCGGCCAGCGACGGCAGCCCGTACAACCGCGACCGGTTCCGCAGATCGCTCACGACTTCGACCAGGTGCGGGTTGCCCGACAGGCCGAGCAGCGCCAGGTGGAAGGCCTGGTCGGCCTCGACGTAGCCGATCAGGTCGCGGGCCTTGGCCGCGGTGACGATGGCCTCGGCCGCCGGCCGCAGCCCCTGCAGGTCGGCCAGCGGTGCGCTGCGGGCCAGGCCGGTCACCACCGGCACTTCGATCAGTGCCCTGATCTCGGTGAACTGGTCGAGGTCCGCCTCGGACAGCTCGGTCACCCGGAAGCCCTTGTTGCGGACGACCTCGACCAGGCCCTCCTTCGCCAGGTCGAGCATGGCCTCGCGGACCGGCGTCGCCGACACTCCGAAGCCGGCGGCCAGCACCGGTGCCGAGTAGACGACCCCGGGCCGCAGCTCGCCGGCGATCAGGGCCGCGCGCAGGGCGTGCGAGACCTGTTCGCGCAGGGAGTTGTGGCCCAGCACGCGGGGCAGGTTCAGCGCCGGGCCGCGGTCCGGGTCGGGCCCGGGGGCCGTGCCGGCGAAGACCGCGGCGCTGCTGGTAGTCCTGTCTGGCATGGTCGGAACCCTATCCGCTGATTGATGCGATAACACAGATCTTCGTCGATGAATACAGACCTTCAGATGGGATCTCAGATCAGGAACCCTGCGGGGAACGGATCGGTCGGGTCCAGGAAATACTGCGCGGTTCCGGTCACCCAGGCCCGGCCGGTGACCGTGGGGATCACCGCCGGTCGGCCGGCGACCTCGGTCTGCTCGACCAGGCGGCCGATGAAGCGGGTGCCGATGAAGGACTCGTTGACGAAGTCGGTGTTCAGGGCCAGCTCGTCGCGGGCGTGCAGCTGCGCCATGCGGGCCGAGGTGCCGGTGCCGCATGGGGAGCGGTCGAACCAGCCCGGGTAGATGGCCATGGCGTGGCGTGAGTGCTGGGCCGTGGAGCCGGGGGCTCGGAAGTAGACGTGGTGCACGGCCCGGATGCTCTCGTCCAGGGGATGGACGGGTTCGTCGGCGGCGTTGATGGCGTCCATCGTGGCCAGGCCGGCGGCGATGATCTCGTTCTTGGCGGCGTGGTCGAACGGGAGTTTGTAGGCGTCCAGGTCGACGATGGCGTAGAAGTTGCCGCCGTAGGCCAGGTCGTAGCCGATGGTGCCGAAGCCGGGGACGTCGACCTGGGCGTCCAGGCGTTCGGCGAAGCTGGGGACGTTGCGGATGGTGACGGACTTGGCGGCGCCGTCCTCGACGTGCACGTCGGCGAGGATCAGGCCGGCCGGGGTGTCCAGGCGGACCGTGGTCACCGGCTCGACCACCGGCACCATGCCGGTCTCGACCAGGACGGTGGCCACGCCGATGGTGCCGTGGCCGCACATCGGGAGCAGGCCGGAGACCTCGATGTAGAGCACGCCGTAGTCGGCGTCCGGGCGTGTCGGGGGCTGCAGGATCGCGCCGGACATGGCGGCGTGGCCCCGGGGCTCGTACATCAGGAGCGTGCGGAGGTGGTCCAGGTGCTCCATGAAGTACAGGCGCTTGGCCATCATGGTCTCGCCGGGTACGACGCCGACGCCGCCGGTGATGACGCGGGTCGGCATGCCCTCGGTGTGGGAGTCGACCGCGTGGTAGACGTGCTTGGTGCGCATCAGGCCTGCTTCCGCTCGCGGGCCTGGTCCTCCAGCGGCAGGGCCCGGAGGGTGTCGGCCTTGATGGTGTCGAACTGCTCCGGCAGCAGCGGGACGCGGGGCGGGCGGCAGCTGCCGCCGTGCCGGCCGGCCAGGTCCATCGAGAGCTTGATCGCCTGGACGAACTCGGTGCGCGAGTCCCAGCGCAGGAGCGGGTGGAGTTCGCGGTAGAGGGGCAGGGCCGTCTGCAGGTCGCCGGTGATCGCGGCGCGGTAGAGGTCGACGCAGGCGTGCGGGATCGCGTTCGGGTAGCCCGACACCCAGCCGGCGGCGCCGGCCAGGGCGAGCTCGAGCAGGACGTCGTCGGCGCCGATGAGCAGGTCGAGGTCCGGTGCCAGCTCCTTGATGCGGTAGGCGCGGCGGGTGTCGCCGGAGAACTCCTTGATGGCGCGGATGTAGCCGGACTCGTAGAGCTGCTGGAGGAGTTCGGGGACGAGGTCGACCTTGGTGTCGAAGGGGTTGTTGTAGGCCACGATCGGGATGCCGACCTCGGCGACGGCCTTGTAGTGCGCGATGACCGAGCGCTCGTCGGCGCGGTAGGCGTTGGGCGGCAGCAGCATTACCGCGCCGGCCCCTGCCTCGGCGGCCTGCTCGGCCCAGCGCCGTGACTCCATCGACCCGTAGGCGGCGACGCCGGCCAGGACCCGGTCGCCGCCGACCGTCTCGACCGCGGTGCGGACGACGGCGGCGCGCTCGTCGTCGGTCAGCGTCTGGTACTCGCCGAGCGAGCCGTTGGGGCACACGCCGTCACACCCGGCGTCGATGAGGCCGCGCAGGTTCTCGGCGTAGGCGTCGAGGTCCACGGACAGGTCGTCGCGGAAGGGCAGAGCGGTGGCGACGACGACTCCGTGCCAGGGCATGCGGGACATGGGCTACTTGTTCCTTCGGTCTTGCTCGGCCAGGACGCCGAGCGGGACGGGACGCGCCAGGGGGCGCTTCGCGGCGGCGAGGAGGTCGGTGGCGGAGGGGGATGCGGGGTCGGCGGCGTCGGCACCCCCGTCGGCGCGGGCCAGGCAGGCGACGGCGTAGCCGCACACGCGGCCCTGGCACCAGCCCATGCCGGCGCGGGTGAGGAGCTTGACGGTCCGGGCGTCGCCGGCGCCGAGGTCGGTGACCGCCTCGGTGATGGCGGAGGCGGTCACCTCCTCGCAGCGGCAGACGACGGTGTCGTCGGCCAGGTGCGCGCGCCAAGCGGCCGGGATCGGGTGGCGGGCACGGAGGAGGTCGGCGAGGGCGCGTTGGCGGGCCCGGCGACGGAGGAGGGTGGGGAGGTTCGGGGGTGGGGTCGCGGTGGTCGACTCGGCAGCCGGGGCCTCCGGGGCGGGGCTGTTGCGGCGTGCGACGCGGGCTCGGGCTGCGGAGAGCGGGCCGCCGCGGGCGGGTTTGGCTTCGACAGGCAGGCTGGAGGAGGCGGCGGCAGTCTCAGGGCTCGATGAGGAGCGACGGGAGAACCGAGCGCGGGCACTGGTGAGCGGGCCGCCGGCGGGCTTGGGCTCGGCGGGCGCGTTGGCGGCAGCGCGCAGGCCGGCGGCGGGCAGGCCGGTAGCGGCAGGTGGACCGGTGGCAGCGCGCAGGCCAGCGGCGGGCAGGCCGGTAGCGGCAGGCGGATCGGCAGCGGCAGCGCGCAGGCCAGCGGTGGGCAGGCCGGTAGCGGCAGGCGGGTTGCTGGCAGCCGTCGCTGACGTGTCAGGGTTCGGCGACACGCGGCGAGTCAGCTGGGCGCGGGCGCTTCCGAGCATGCGGCTCGCAATCGGGCCGGCGGGTTTGGGTTCGGCGCGCGACGGTTCGGCATCGCTGCTGGGGCTCGGCGGAGCAGCCGGTCCGGGAGTCGTCTCGGCTGCGGAGGGCGTATCAGTGCCCGGTGTCGCCTCGGAGCCGTCCACGCTCAGCCCCGCCGCCCTGTCGGCTACGCGTCGTGCGCGCGCCGCGGCCTGTGCCACGGCGAGGCCGGCGATCTCGCCTTCTAGGAGGGCGGTTTCGGCGCCGGCGACGCCGGCGGTCTCGCCGGCGGCGTAGAGGCCGGGGATGGTGGTGCGCTGGGTGGTGTTCACGCGGAGGGCGATGGTGCCGTCGGTGAGGTGGGTGGGGGCTGCGCCGAGGGTGAGGGCCAGGTCGATTTGGGGGGCTAGGCCGTAGCCGATCGCGAGGGTGTCGCAGGGGATGTGCTGGGGGTCGGTGCCGTCGGGGCGGGCGGCTACCACCGCTTCGAGGGTATCGGTGCCTTGGGCTTCGATGATCATGCGGCCGGTGTGGACGGTGATGCGGGCCCGGGTGAGTTGGCGGGCGTAGTCGAGGCCTTCGGTGAGCTTGGTGGGGTTGGTGATCAGCGGCAGGGGGTTCTTGGCGTAGCCGCGGATGTTGTTCGCTTCGTACAGGCCCAGGACTTTGGCGCCGGCTGTGGCCAGGCCGGTGGCCACCGGCAGGAGCAGGGGGCCGGTGCCGGCGACGACCACGCGGCGGCCGGGCAGGACCAGGTTGCCTTTGAGGAGGGCCTGGGCGCCGCCGGCGGTGAAGACGCCGGGGAGGTCCCAGCCGGGGAAGGGGACCACGCGCTCGTAGGCGCCGGTCGCCAGGATCACGTAGGGGGCCTCGATCGGGCCGCGGTCTGTCAGGACCCTGAATCCGGGGTCGGTGAGGCGGTCGATCGCCCACACCTGGTGGCCGAACAGGACTTCGATGCCGCTGGCCGTCTCCACGCGCGTCACCAGCTGCTCGAACTGCTGCCAGCCGTGGTAGAGCTTCGGCAGCCACGGGGCGGTCAGGCCGGGGGCCGGGTGGCGGAAGTACTGGCCGCCTAGTTGGCGGCCGGCGTCGATCAGGGCGACGCGCAGTCCGTGCTCGGCCGCAGTCGCGGCGGCTGCCATGCCGGCCGGGCCGGCGCCGATGACGGCCAGGTCGAAGGTGCCGAGGTGGCCGGGGTCGCCGAGGCTGACGTCCTCGGGGGCGGCGGGGTCAAGGGCTGCGGGATCAAGGGCGGCAGGATCGAGGGCCACGGGGTCGGGGACAGCAGGATCGAGGAACGCAGGATCAACGGCTGCGGGGTCGAGGGCAGCCGGATCTAGCGCGGCGGGATCGAGGGCCGCAGGATCGAGGTCGCGCTCAGACATGCTCATCACCGGAACCACCAGCATCACCGGCGCTACTGACGCCACCGGCCGGCGCGCCGCCGCGTCCGTCCCCGACCTGCGTCCGCACCACATCCCCCTCCGCGACCACCGCAAGGCACGCACGCACGTTCGGCTCTCCGTTCACCGTCACCAAGCAGTCGAAGCACACGCCGATCCCGCAGAACAACCCGCGCGGCCGCCCGGCGAAGCGCGTCGTGCGCCACGAGCGGATGCCCTCGGCCAGCAGCGCCGCGCCGACGGTCTGGCCCGGCTGGGCCGTCATCGGGCGGCCGTCGAAAGTGAACTCGACGCTCACTGTGCGTCCTCCCGGTGTCCGTCGGTCACGTCGCCAGAGTGTGTGAAGCGCGCGGGGTTGAACGGCTCCGCCGCGACCGCCGGCTCGGCCTCCGCCAGCAGCGCCGCGATCAGCTCTCCGGTCGCCGGGGCCAGGCCGATGCCGGCGCCCTCGTGGCCGCAGGCGTGGAAGAGTCCTGAGACGGTGGCGTCCGGGCCGATCGCGGGCAGGTGGTCCGGCAGGTAGGGCCGGAACCCGCAGTAGTACCGCTGCACCTTCACGTCGGCCAGGAACGGGAACAACTCAGCCCCCTGAGCCGCCAGCCGTCCCAGCGCCTCGTACGAGGGCGTGCGGTCCAGTCCGACGCGCTCGCGGCTCGCGCCGATCAGCACCGGGCCCGACGGCGTCCCCTCGACGACCGCGGAGGACTGCAACGCCGCATCAGAACTCGAAACGTCGGCGACGTACGCGGCCGAGTACACCTTGTGCCGCACCATCGCCGGCAGCGGCTCGGTCACCAGTACGAACCCACGCCGCGGCTGAACCGGCAGCGTCGAGCCGGCCATCGCCGCGATCGCGGACGCGCCGAAACCGGCGGCGTTCACCACGAAGCGCGCCGGGATCTCCCCCGACGTCGTGCGCACCCCGCGCACCGCACCGCCGGACGACACCGACAGCCCCGTCACCGCACTACCCAGACGTAGCCGCGCGCCCGAGGCCTTCAGCAGTCGGGCCGTGGCCAGCGCGGGCATCACCTGCGCGTCCTGCGGATACCAGAAGCCGCCGGCCAGGCCCGGGGCGATGTAGGGCTCGTATTCGGCTAAGTGGTCGCCGGGCACGTGCTCGGCAACTACGCCCGAAGCTAACTGCGTGGCCGCAAAGCCTTGCAGCGCCTCGAAATCGGCTGCCGTGAAGGCGACGACCAGGCCACCCTTGGCCTCGTACTCGAAGCTCGCGCCGAAGGTGCCGAACGCGCCGTCGTCCTCGGCGGCCAGAGTCCGCCACAGCTCCTGCGAGCGCATCGCCAGGTCCAGCTCCGGCCCCGGTTCCTTGTCCGAGACCAGCAGGTTCCCCTCGCCCGCGCCGGAGGTGCCGCCGGCGACCGGGCCGCTGTCGAGGACGGTGACCGCGAAGCCGGCGCGCGCCGCGTAGTACGCGCAGGCGGCGCCGATCATGCCGGCGCCGATCACGACGACGTCGGGCGTCGGGGATCCACTCGCGGCTGGGCTCACGCCAGTACTATGTCACATGCTCCGGCTAGCCGCCAGCAGCCTGGAAATGCGCGACCACTCGTGAATCGTCCTGCGTTTGTCACCCATTGCGGTAATAGACCGACCCCGACATCGGTCCCACGATGAGAGGGCGAGAGCATCCATGAGCTTTGGAGGGGGAACGATGACGGTCGATCAGAGCGCGGCGGCACCCGAGTCCGCTGCAGAGGGCGGTCAACTGAGTCTGGACACCGCGGCGGCGCGGAACCTGGCCACCACGACCAAGACGCCGCCACAGATGCAAGGCATCACTTCACGCTGGCTTTTGCGCGTCCTGCCGTGGGTCGAGGCCTCCGGCGGCGCCTACCGCGTGAACCGCCGCCTGAGCCACGCCGTCGGGCGCGGCCGGGTGGCCTTCAGCCAGGCCGGCGACGATGACGTGACGGTGCTGGCCCCGACCCTGACCGAGCTGCCGCCGCTGCGCGGCTTCGCCGACGAGGCGTTGCTGACCGAACTGGCCGCGCGGTTCGCGGCCCGCGAGTTCCGGGCCGGGGAGACGCTGGCCGAGGCCGGGACGCCGGTGGACACCCTGTGGCTGATCGCGCACGGCAAGGTGGACCTGGCCGGCCAGGGCAAGTACGGCGACCATGCCGTGCACGGCCACCTCGCCGACGGCGACCACCTGGGCGACGAGGTGTTCCACACCACGGCCTCCGGCGGTGCCGCGACGAACGGCCACGCGCCGCGTTGGAAGACCACGGCGCGCGCCGTGACCCCGGTCATCGCGCTGTCCGTGCCGGCCTCGGAGATCAGGGCCCTGATCGACCGGTCGCAGACGCTGCGGTCGCACCTGGCCGCGCACCGCACCACCCGCGCCAAGGCGCAGAACGCGCACGGCGAGGCCGAGATCGCGCTGGCCGCCGGGCACGAGGGCGAGGCCGAGCTGCCGGGCACGTTCGCCGACTACGAACTCAAGCCGCGCGAGTACGAGCTGTCGGTGGCGCAGACCGTGCTGCGGATCCACACCCGTGTCGCAGACCTCTACAACAAGCCGATGAGCCAGCTGGACCAGCAGCTGCGGCTGACCGTCGAGGCGGTGCGCGAGCGGCAGGAGGACGAGCTGGTCAACAACCGCAGCTTCGGGTTGCTGCACAACGCCGACTTCGAGCAGCGCGTGCACACCCACTCCGGGCCGCCGACCCCGGACGACCTGGACGAGCTGCTCTCGCTGCGCCGCGACACCAACTTCCTGCTGGCGCACCCGAAGGCGATCGCCGCGTTCGGCCGGGAGTGCACCAAGCGCGGGATCTACCCGGGGACCGTGGACCTGCTGGGGACGCAGGTGCCGTCCTGGCGCGGCGTGCCGGTGCTGCCGGTGCCGAAGATCCCGGTGGTGGACGGCCACACCACCTCGATCCTGGCGCTGCGGGTCGGCGAGGCCGAGCAAGGCGTGGTCGGGCTGCATCAGACCGGGCTCCCGGACGAGTACCAGCCGGGATTGTCGGTGCGGTTCATGGGCGTCGACGAGAAGGCCATCACCTCTTATCTGGTGAGCGCGTACTACTCGGCGGCGGTGCTGGTGCCGGACGCGCTCGGCGTGCTGGAGAACGTCGAGATCGCGCGACCCCGTGGCTGAGCCGCTGGCGGCCGGGACGGCCTGGCCGGTCGGGGGCGGCGGGCCGGCCGGGGCCGGGCAGACGGCGGAGGAGTCTTCGCAGCCTGATATAGGCGACGATCCGGCGCGACGCGCGAGGACGATCGATGCGAACACGATGGTCGACGCGGGCCGGACGGCCGAGGCGACGTTGCGGCGGACGCGGGAGGCCGTCGAGCCGGTGTTGCGCGCGGCTGTCGACACGCTGCCGGGGCGGCTGCGTTCGATCGCGGCGTACCACCTCGGGTGGGAGGACGCCGACGGTGCCGCTCTCGGCGGTATCGGGGGCAAGCTGCTGCGGCCGGGGCTGGTGTTGGCCGCCGCCACTGCCGCCTCGGCCGTCGGGGGCGTCGGGGGCGTTGCGGGCGTTGCGGGCGGTGGCGTGGGCAACGGCGTCGGCAGCGGCCTCGCGGCGGCCACCGATCCGACGGTCCTGGCCTCGGCCGCCGCCATCGAGCTGGCCCACAACTTCACCCTCCTGCACGACGACGTCATAGACCGCGACCACACCCGCCGGCACCGCCCGACCGCCTGGACCGTGTTCGGTGCCGAGAACGCGATCCTGGCCGGCGACGCGATGCTGGCGCTGGCGCTGCGCCTGGTCGGGGGCGAGGCGGCGAGCCGGCTGGCGGAGTGCGTCATCGAGATCTGCGACGGCCAGTTCGAGGACTGTGCCTTCGAGGAGCGCGACGACGTGACGCTCGACGAGTGCCTGACGATGGCCGGCAAGAAGACCGGGGCGCTGCTCGGTTGCGCGTGCGCGCTCGGGGCACTGGCGGTACGGGCCGATCCGCTGGCCGTGGCCGCGCTGGACCTGTTCGGGCGGGAGATCGGGATGGCGTTCCAGCTGACCGACGACCTGCTCGGCATTTGGGGCGATCCGGCGGTCACCGGGAAGCCGGTGGGCTCGGATCTCAGTGCACGGAAGAAGTCGCTGCCGGTGGTGGCCGCGTTGTCGGCGCGGTCGGCCGCGGCCGGGGAGCTGGCGCGGTTGTACGCGCTCGGACGGGACTTCACCGAGCACGAGGTGCGGCGGGCGACCGAGGCCGTGGAGCGCGCCGGAGGCAGGGCGTGGGCCGCGACGGAGGCCACGGCGCGGATCGCGACGGCGCACGCGCACCTGCGGCGGGCGCCGGGGGTCGAGCAGGCGGCGGTGCATGATCTGCACGCGATCGCCGAGCTGATCACGCGGCGGACGAGTTAGGACGACAGCGCAACCGCAGACCGCGACCACCAACCACCTGGTACCTCGCGACCGAGGTACATCGAACCCGAGGTACCTCGGTCGCGAGGTATATCGCTTCGAGGTACATCGTTTCGATATACCTCGACTCCGAGGTATATCGGCGTCGAGGTGCATCGCGGCTGAGCTGCCCTGGAGGAGGAACCTCGTTTCGATATACCTCGATCCCGAGGTATATCGGCGAGGTACCACGCGGCCGAGCTGCCCCGGAGAAGCCTCGATTCGATATACCTCGCGGCCGAGGTATATCGGCGTCGAGGTATCTCGCGACCGAGCTGCCCCGGAGGAACCTCGATTCGATATACCTCGACTCCGAGGTATATCGGCATCGAGGTACCTCGTGGCCGAGGCAGCCCCCGAAGAACGGCGCCACCCCAGCACCACCCGCACAGCACCGCATCGCACAAGCACCACACCGCACAAGAACCGCACCGGGAGGTCGTCATGACCGCCAAGGACTACGGCATCATCGTCGCCGTCCTCATCCTGACCTTCATCACCCTGCGCCTGTTCGAGCGCTTCATCCCGCACCACCGGCGCGAGCCGCACAACGACGTCGCCGGCTTCATCTTCGCCACGGTCTCCGTGGTGTTCGCGGTGCCGCTGGCGTTCGTCGTGGTGGCGCTGTGGACGAACAACGACACCGCGCACCAGACCACGTTCAAGGAAGCCAACGAGCTCGCGGGCATCTACTGGATCTCCCGTCAGATGCCGCTGCCGCTGGGTTCGCAGTTGGAGCACGAGACGCTGGATTACGCGCACACCGTCATCGACGACGAGTGGCCGCTGCTGGCCAAGCACGAGACCAGCCCGAAGGCCACGAATCTGGTCTACCAGATCCGGGACAGCGTGTTCGCCTTCCATCCGACCGACATCTCGCAGCAGGTGCTCTACGACCACGCGCTCACGCATGTGGAGTCGATGGCCGAGCAGCGAAGAGAGCGCCTGAACCAGACCGAGGAGTCGCTGCCACCGTTGCTGTGGGCGATCCTCATCGGCAGCGCGCTGGTGACGATCGCCTTCACGTTCCTGTTCGGCCTGTCCAGTTCCTTCGCACACACCGTGATGGTGATGACGCTGGCGGCATTGGTGGTGGTGTCGCTAGTTGTCGTCAGGGAGATGAGTTACCCGTACTCCGGGACCATGAAGGTCGATCCCACGGCGTTCCAGGTGTTCCTCGCCCGACTGCCGACTCCACGCTGAGATCGGCAATAGGGGCAAAGCAAGCGCGCCCCGGAAACCGGGGCGCGCCACATGGTGCCGACGAGCAAGGTGCAGCGAATCAGACCTCAGATGACGTCCAGGTCCGCGAACTGCTCGGCCTCCACCGCGCCGGCCGGCGGCGCGTAACTGGCCCGGCCGCGGGCCAGCCACCAGATCCCGGACAGGAGCAGTGCTCCGACCAGCGCGATCGGCGCGTAGTTGAACGTGAGCGCGGTGATGGGCGAGGCCTGGGGCAGGCAGAACAGCACGACCTCGATCACCACCCACACCGAGGCGGTGTAGCCGACCAGCGGACCCCACTTGCCCAGGTTCCAGGCGCCCTTCTTGAAGTTCTTGCCCTGCCTGGCACGCAGGAACCCGGGGATGACGTACGCCGGGGCCAAGCCGATCGAGGCGATGGCCGTCACCGCGCCGTAGGCCTGGATCGTCCACAGCGAGGGCAACGTCAGCAGGAACGCCACCACGACCACGAGCCACATGGCGTTGGTCGGGACCGCCGAGCGGTTGACCTTGCGCCAGGTCGGCGAGCCGGGCAGGGCGCCGTCCCGGGAGAAGGCGAAGACCATGCGCGCGGCGGAGCCGATGGCGGCCAGGCCGCAGCACAGCTGCGCGACGATGATGACCAGGGTCAGGATCTCGGCCCAGTGCTGGCCGAGGGCGTCGATCATGATCAGCGACGGTGCCGTCACCGCGCCGCCGTAGCCGGAGCCGGCCGACTCGGTGGCGTACTGGTCGGAGCCGCCCTGGATGGAGAACAGGAAGGCGACGATCAGGACCAGGCCGGCGATACCGGAGACCCAGATGGACCGGACGATGCCCTTCGGCGCCAGCGTCGAGGCCTGGGAGGTCTCCTCGGACATGTGCGCCGAGGCGTCGTAGCCGGTCAGGGTGTAGCCGGTGAGCAGCAGGCCGATGGCGCTGACGTAGATCGCGCTCTTGAAGCCGGTGGCGTTCGCGTAGTGCGTGAACACGAAGCTGGCGCTCTGGTGGTGGGCCGGGACGAGGAACAGCACCGCCACGATGAACGCCACGCCCAGCAGGTGCCACCAGACGCTGACCCGGTTGAACAGGTCCAGCACCCGCACGCCGAAGGTGTTCAGCACACCGTGCAGCAGCAGCACGCCGGCGAAGATGGCGATCAGCCCGTACTTGTCCGGCGTCCAGCCGAACGCCATACCGGTGAAGGCGCCGATGAACTCCGCGGCGCCGTAGTCGATGCCGGCTATGACGCCGAACAGGCCGAGCATGTTCAGCCAGCCGGTGATCCAGCCCCAGCCCTTGCCGCCGAGGCGGTGGGCCATGAAGAACAGCGCCCCGGAAGTCGGGTAGACGCTGGTGACCTCGGCCAGGCTCAGGCCGATGAGCAGAACGGCGAGGGTGACGCCGATCCAGCCCCAGACCATGACGGCCGGGCCGCCGGTGGCCATGCCGAAGCCGAACAGGGTCATACAGCCGGACAGGATGGAGATGATGGAGAAGCTGATCGCGAAGTTGCCGAATCCGGACATCTTGCGGGACAACACTGGTTCGTAGCCGATCGCGCGCAACTGCGCGGCGTCCGCGGCGTCCGCTTCGCTCCAAGCGGCGTTTTCTGAGCTTTCAGTCATCGACATGCTCTTGTTCCGTTTTCCCTTCGGGACCCAACAGGGGACGGTTGTGCTTTTGCGATGGTGCGAATGAGCTCTTTGCGATGGTGCGACTGCGATGGTGCTACTTCTGGGTTCGGGTTCGGATTTCGTTGAGGAATCTGTCCCCTGAGATGGTGCAAAAAGGCAGTTTCGCCGGCTAGGGGCCCGCGCGCTGCCGCCCGGACGGGTTGGAGCGCCGCGCTGCTGCCGACAGCGCGGTGGTCCTGGCCCGTACGAACTCCTCCACGGCGTCCCCCGTCGCCGAAACCACTGACCACGGCTTGTTCGAGCCGTAGGGACCCAGCGCGTCGAACACGTCCGCGGCCAGATCGGAGCGTCCTCCGACCACCAGGGCGTGCGCCAGGTGCGACAGGTCCACGACCAGCCAGTCGTCCTTGCCGGTGCTGGTGAACCAGTTCCAGCCGCGGGCCATCTCGGTGCGCGCCGCGTCCGTGGTCCACAGCAGGTGCGCCAGGCCGTCGTTCTGCGCCTTGCGGTACTCGTAGGCGATGACCAGCGCGTACAGCGGCAGCAGTTGCAGCGGCGACAGGCTGCTCAGACCGACGCTGCTGACGATGCTGGAGGCGAACAGCTGCGCGGCGGCCGGGCTGGGACCGGTGCCGCCGCCGACCGCACTGAGCATCCGGTGGCAGCCCTCGCGGTTGGCCGGGTCGATGCGCCACAGGTCGCGGAAAGCGTGCCAGGGGCCCGGAACCGGGCAGGAGTCCGGGCCCTCGATGCGCTCGCCGAACCCGGCGGCCAGGGCCAGCCGGCCCAGATAGGGCACCGGGTCGCCCGGGTCCATCGCCGCGGCCTCGGCGCACAGCTCGGCCGCGCGGCGGCCCAGCGACTGCGCCTGGGCCATGTTGTTGCCCACGGCCTTGCAGGCCCGCTCGACCGCCACCCGCGCGGCCATCGCGACCGCGTCGGGGTCGTAGGGCCGCTCGGCGACCCACTCGTCGACCGCGTTGGAGGCGGCGGCGACCTGGGCCAGCAGCGCGATGCGCGTGCATCGCAGCCGGCGGTCGCCGCCGGAGGCCGCCAGAAGCTCGGCCATGGAGAACCAATGACCCGTGCGGACCTCGCCGAGGATCCTGGCCAGCGGCTCGTCGAATCCGGCGGGGTGCATCACGGGTTTGAAGTCGTGGGGGCTCATAGGGGCTCAGGCGGCAGCCGGCGGGGGGTCCGGCAGATGGTCGTGGTCAAGCAATTCCCAAGACCACGTAAAGGGATCGGGCACCGCGCAATGATGCCCGACATCACAGGTGTCGAACAAGCCCCTGTGTGATCACATGATCACCGGCAAGATCAATACATCCAGCTGCCGAAATCCCGGGCCGCCAACTGCTCGACTTGAAGACGGCACCAAGGCGACACCTCGAAGGCACCGGAAAGTACTTGATTACTGAAATCCGCCCACGGAATCCAGCGGTATTCGCCTACTTCGTCGGGGTCTGGCGACGGCGTAATTCCGGTCGCGACGGCGCCCCGGAACACCGGGCAGATCTCGTTCTCCACGATGCCGTTCGGCATTACCGCGCGGTAACGAAAGTCCGGCAGGATCGGCCAGACCGCGGGAATGTTCAGCCCCAGTTCACTGGCGAGTCGCCGCCGCACGGCGTCCTCGATCGACTCCCCCGGACCGGGATGGCCGCACGCGGAGTTCGTCCACACCCCGGGCCAGGTCTTCTTCGAATCGGCGCGCCGGGTCAGCAGCAGCCGGTGCTGGTCGTCGAAGACATAGCAGGAGAACGCCAGGTGCAGCGGCGTGTTCGCGGTGTGCACCGTGGCCTTGGGGGCGGTGCCGATGGGGGTCCCGTCCTCGGAGAGGAGGACTACTTCTTCGACTTCCACATTGGTATCCACATCATCCGAGCTTGCCTGCGCTAAGACCGCCTTGTCGCCGGTTGTGCACTATTTGGCGTCACCGTAACACTCCACAGAGTGAACGCTCATAGGAAAACGGACCGGTGTAGGACCGAAAACCAGCCGTCCGGCATCGGTGGCGCACTCACTGATCATCTCGGCCACCGCCGACGCGTGCTCGCGCGGGGCGTGCACCAGCACCTCGTCGTGCTGGAAGAACACCAGCTGCGGGCCCTCCAGCACGCGCAGCCGCTGCCGGAGCAGCGCCAGCAGCACCTCGGCCCACTCGGCGGCGGTGGCTTGAATGACGAAGTTGCGGGTGAACCGGCCCCGGGCCCGCGCCACCTGGCCGGAGCGGCGGTTGCTGTCGTCGGAGGCGTCGGCCTCGGCGTCCCCGGCGATCGCGCTCTGCCAGCGCTCCGAGGGCGGCGGGCAGGTGCGGCCGAGCTGGGATCGGACCAGGCGTCCGCGCTCGCCCTCGCGGGCGGCGTCGTCCAGCAGCGCGGTGGCCTTGGGGAAGCGGCGGCGCATCAGGGCCAGCGGTTCGGCCGCGCCGCCGCCGGTCTGCCCGTACATGGCGCCCAGCAGCCCGAGCTTGGCCTGGTCGCGGGAGCCCTCGAAGACGCCGGCCAGGGCCGCGTACATGTCATCGCTCTGCGTCGCCTCGGCCATGCCCGGATCCTGCGCCATCGCAGCCAGGATGCGCGGCTCCAGCTGCGCGGCGTCGGCGGCCACGAACACCCAGCCGGGGTCGGCGATGACCGCTTTGCGCAGCCGCCGCGCGATCTGCAGCGCACCGCCGCCGCGCGCCGCCCAGCGTCCGGTGACGACGCCGCCGACGGAGTACTCCGGCCGGAAGCGGCCGTCCACGACCCAGGTGTCGCGCCAGGTCCAGCCGTTGAACGAGTACAGCCGCGAGAGCTCTTTGTACTTCAACAGCAGCGGGATCGCCGGGTGGTCGATCTCCTCGAGCTCCCAGCGGCGCAGCGAGGGCAGCTTCACCCCGGCCTCGGAGAAGGCCCTGGTCACCTGCGGCGCGGAGTCCGGATTCAGGGCCCGGACGCCCAGGGCCTCGGCGAGCCGGGCCGCCGCGGCGACCATCTCCCGGGGCGGCGAGCCGTCCAGCGGACGCGGGCCCAGGACCTCCTCCAGGATCGTGCTGTGCACGTCGACGCGCCAGGGCAGGCCGTGGTGCGCCATTTCGGCGGCCGCGAGCGAGGCCGCGGATTCGGCGGCCACCAGGAGCCGGAACGCGCCGGGGTTCGCGGTGGCCGAAATCCGTCGGAGCTGGTCGGCGTAGACCTCGCGGACCGCGCGCAGCGGGTCGACGTCGGAGGACAGGCCGGAGCGGTCCGGTTCGAACAGCGCCGGCTGGGTCGTCGGGCTGTCGGTCGGGGCGGCCATGGTGCCCTCGGCGCGGTCCTCGGGGACCGGCAGGCCGTGCAGCCGGGCCCAGGCCGCGCCCAGGGAGCGCGGCTCGCCGCAGTGGCCCTCGTAGGCCAGCAGCAGGGCCTCGGTGAGGGCCAGGTCGTGGCAGCGGTCGACGCGCACGCCGCGGCGCAGCAGGGCCGGGACGAGGTCGGCGCTGGCCGGCCAGATCCAGCGCGGATGGCCCGGCCGGTCCGGGGACGAGGCCGCTTCCAGTGCCCTGACCTCGGCTTCCAGGTCCGCGACGGCGCGCGCCGGCCCGGCCGGGCCGCCGGTGTCGGTGATCGCTTGAACGAAGCCTCGATCCCTGAAACCCTCGGGGTCGTAGGTCGCGGCGATCTGCATCCGATCATTGTCTGCGACAGCACTGACAACGACGACACTGACCGGCGGCGACACGCGCCGGCCGGCCGTGAACAGACCGACGCTGACAGACCGATACTGACAGACCGATAAGGATCCGCCATGACCAAGACCGCCGTCGTCACCGGAGCCAGCAGCGGCATCGGCGCCGCCACCGCCCGCCAGCTGGCCGCCGAGGGATTCCGGGTGGTGCTCGTGGCCCGCCGCAAGGAGCGCCTGGAGGCGTTGGCCGCGGAGATCGCCGAGGTCGGCGGCGTCGCCGAGGCGGTGGCGCTGGACGTGACCGATGTCGAGGCCATCAAGGCCTTCGCGGCCGGGCTGGAGTCGTGTGACGTTCTGGTGAACAACGCCGGCGGTGCGATCGGCACTGACCCGGTGTCGGCGGCGGATCCCGGCGACTGGCGCGCGATGTTCGAGACCAACGTCCTGGGCGCCCTGAACTTCACGCAGGCGCTGCTGCCGAAGTTGATCGCTTCCGGCGCCGGGACCGTGGTGATGCTCACCTCGACCGCCGCGCACGTCGCCTACGAGGGCGGCGCGGGCTACGCGGCGTCCAAGCACGCGATGCACGCCATGACCGCGACGCTGCGCCTGGAGGTCTTCGACCAGCCGGTCCGGATCATCGAGATCGCGCCGGGCATGGTGATGACCGACGAGTTCTCGCTCAAGCGGTTCGGCGGCGACGCGGACAAGGCCGCCTCGGTCTACGCCGGCGTCCCGGGTCCGCTGGTCGCCGAGGACGTCGCGGACTGCATCGTGTGGTCGGTGACGCGGCCGCCGCACGTGAACGTGGACCTGATGGTCGTGCGGCCGCGGGCGCAGGCGGCGCAGCACAAGGTGCATCGGGTCACGGAGTAGGGAACACGCGAAAAGGCGCCCCGGCCTTCACGGCCGGGGCGCTTCGCGATCTCACGCCTCGCGGTCTCACGCCTCGCGAAGTCGTCGGCGGACTCAGGCGATGGCCGCCTCGGGGCCGCAGTCCTCGGCCACGGAAGCCTTTGCCGGAACCGCGGCCGATGCCGTCTCCATCGGTGCGCCGGCGTCCCCCTTGCGCAGCGTCGACAGGATCAGGCCGATCAGCACCAGCGGCGCCCCGACGATGATGCCGGCCTTGATGGTCTCGCCGAGGAACACCACCCCGCCGGCCACCGCGACCGCCGGGTTCACAAAGGTGATCATCGACGACTTGGCCGGTCCGACCTCGCCGATCAGCGCGAAGAACAGCAGGAACGCCGCGGCCGTGCAGACCAGGCCGAGGGCGACCACCGCGGCCAGGGAGTTGGCCTTGGGCATGTGGGCGGGGTGGCTGAAGGCCGCGATCGGCAGGTACAGCAACGCCACGCCGGTCAGCGACAGCGTGATGGTCGCCAGCGTCGGGACGCCGACCAGCTTGCGGTCGGCGATGATCGGCGCGATCGCGTAGCCGACGGCCACGGCGATCACCTCCAGCATCCGGCCCACCTGGACCTGGCCGATGTTCAGCCCGACGATCGCCACGACCCCGGCCATCCCGATGAACAGCCCGGCCAGCCGGGTCCCGGACACCGCCGAGCGGTCCCCGAGGCGCCACATGATCAGCGCGACGAAGAACGGCACGGCCGCGATCAGCAGCCCGGCCAGCGAGGAGGTCATGTGCTGCTCGGCGTCGCCGAGCAGCAGCCACGGCCCGGCGATCTCCAGCGCCGCGAACGCCGCGATGTAGCGCCACTGCTTCAGCGCCGGCCGCACCATCCCGCGCTTCCAGGCCACCGGCAGCAGCACCGCCGCGCCGATCGCGGTCCGCGCGAACACGATGAACGGCGCCGGCATCCCCTCCAGCGCCACCTTGATCAGCAGGTACGGGATACCCCAGATCACCGACATGGCCGCGAACAGCAGCCATCCCCGTTTCGACACGCGAGCCCCCTCAAGGCGAGGAAATCGAATCACACCCGACCAGCCGGGCCGCCCTGCGAAACCCCCGGTCGCGGCCGGTCCGGCCATCCCCGGTAACAGCCGCGGGGCGCCTGAGCATATTCCATGGGCGCTTTCCAGGAAATGAGGCCTCTGCCAAAGTGGAAACCCTGCACGGAGCACCGGACCGATCACGTGGAGGCAACCCATGTCCGCCCCGAGACGCACCCCGAGACGCAGACCCGCCGCGACCGTCGCCGCCCTGGCCACGGCGCTCGCCCTGACCGGCACCCTGACCGCGGCGCGCGCCGCCCCCGCCGCCGGCCCGGGCGCCGCCCAGCCGCCCCGCGACCCGGTGGCCACCGGCTACGGCGGCGCGGTGGCCAGCGTCAGCCCGTACGCCACGCAGGCCGGCCTGGACGTGCTCAAGCACGGCGGCAACGCCGTGGACGCGGCGGTGGCCACGGCGGCGGCGCTGGGCGTCGTGGAGCCGTACTCGGCCGGTATCGGCGGCGGCGGCTTCTTCGTGTACTACAACGCCCGCACGCACAAGGTCTCCACGATCGACGGCCGCGAGTCCGGTCCGGCGGCGATGAACACGAACTGGTTCATCGACCCGAACACCGGCCAGCCGCTGTCGTTCACCGACGCGGTCAACTCCGGCCTGTCGGTCGGCGTGCCGGGCACGTTGAAGACCTGGACGACGGCGCTGAACGACTGGGGCACCATATCGTTGAAGAAGGCGTTGCAGGGCGGCATCGACATCGCCTCCAAGGGCTTCGTCGTCGATCCGACGTTCAACTCCTTCACCGCGATGAACCAGGCCCGGTTCTCACAGATCGCGCCGACGGCGCAGCTGTTCCTGCCGAACGGCGCGCCGCCGCCGGTGGGCTCGGTGTTCAAGAACCCTGATTTGGCGAACACCTACAAGCTGCTGGCCAAGGACGGCCCCGGCCTGTTCTACGGCGGGGAGTTGGGCCAGGAGGTCGCGAACACCTCCCAGCACCCGCCGACGATCCCGAACCCGACCATGAACTTCCGGCCCGGCAAGCTCACCGCCGCCGACATCGCCGGCTACTCCGCCCCGGTGCAGGCGCCGACGCACGTGAACTACAAGGGCCTGGACGTCTACTCGATCGCGCCGCCGTCCTCCGGCGGGACCACGGTCGGGGAGGCTCTCAACATCCTGTCGAACTTCGACGTGAACCCCGGCAACCAGGTGCAGGCGCTGCACCTGTACGACGAGGCCTCGAAGATCGCCTTCGCGGACCGCAACCGCTGGGTCGGGGACGCGAACTTCAACGACGTGCCGACCAAGCAGCTGACCTCGAAGGTCTATGGCAAGGACCGGTCCTGCCTGATCAGCGCGACCAGCACGCTGGCCACGCCGGTGGCGCCCGGGAACCCGTTCGCGCCGGCCGGCGGGACGCAGTGCCCGTCCACCGCGCCGACCGGGACCTCGTACACCGACACCGAGGGCATGTCCACGACGCACCTGGTGACCGCGGACAAGTGGGGCGACGTCGTGTCCTACACCCTGACCATCGAGCAGACCGGCGGTTCGGCGATGACCGTGCCGGGCCGGGGCTTCCTGCTGAACAACGAGATGACGGACTTCGACTTCACGCCGCTGTACCCGGGCGTGCCGGACCCGAACCTGCCGGCGGCGTTCAAGCGGCCGCGCTCGGCGATGTCGCCGACGATCGTCCTGAAGGACGGCCGGCCGTTCATCGCGGTCGGCTCCCCGGGCGGGGCGACGATCATCACCACCGTGTTGCAGATCCTGGTCAACCGGCTGGACCTGGGCATGAACCTGGAGCAGGCGATCGCCGCGCCGCGTGCCTCGCAGCGCAATGCCTCCTCCACCCAGGCGGAGCCGGCGTTCCTGAACCTGCCGGAGATCCCCGGTCTGGAGGCGTTGGGCGAGACGTTCACGCTCGCGCCGCCCTCAGGGACGCCGACGCCGGAGATCGGGGCGGCGACCGGGCTGGAGTTCCTGCCGAACGGCGCGGTCGAGGCCGCGGCGGAGCCGGCTCGGCGTGGCGGCGGTGCCGCGGCGGTCGTGCACCCGGTGAGGTAGGGACTGTAGTAAGGCCTGTAGGTAGACAGGAGCGCTATATCCCTTACTAGGCCGTGTCTGAAAAGTGAGGTGTGAGCGCCTGAGCCGTCACGGCTCGGGCGCCCTGGTGTTGCAGGATGCTGACAAGCAGGTGAGGTCT
>NZ_JBGCCU010000048.1 GCF_041261445.1 Catenulispora sp. EB89 | reverse complement strand
TCGGCCGGGTCCTTGCGACCGGCGAGGCCTACGCCAGACCCGAACACCACAAGAAGGGCACCAAACCCCGCCGAAAAGGTTAAACGACAAGCTTAACGGCGTTGTCGACTCGATCAGTTCGTGCTGTCGAGCTGCCGCTCGACGCCCAGGCCGCGGTACAGCCGTCGCAGAATCTCTGCAGCCACGGTGGGCGCGGCGGCCAGCTGACCACGGCTGACGGTGGTCGTGGCCTGGTAGACCTCGTCGTCGAACGCGGCGGGCGCCGCCGCCGGGAACCGTCCCCGCTGGTCCCCTGCGACGTGGTCCTTCAGCTGGTCAACGCGCACGCCGATCATCCAGGTGCCGACGTAGCCAACGTCCTGGGACAGCACCGCCACCAGGTGCAGCATGTCGATGACCCGCAGGCGGATCAGCTCCTGGTACAGCACCCGTCCGTTGCCGGGAGGAAAGCCCGGCGCGCCGGTGCTCTGGGCCAGCTGCATCAGCCCGGACAGCCCGTTGTCCAGGCTGCCGGCGCTCAACTCGATCATGCGGATCGCGCCATCGTCGTCGACGCCGACCATGTGGTCGATGCCTTCCCGGGGCTGGCCGTTCCATGAGGTGAGCCACATCCCGCCAGTCTTGGCCGAGCGGCGGCAGTTCGTCGTGTTCTGGTAGATCACGGTGTAGTCGACGCCGGCCGGGATGTGTCCGGCGGCGTGGACGGTCGCGGCGACTTCGCGGCACCGCTGGGCCAGATCGATGCCGGCCTGGTTGTCTTTGGCGTAGCGGGCGAACATGTCCGGCCACCCGCGGGTGGAGATCGCGGTGAAGTAGAGGTGGGCGGTGCCGCGTGCGAGCTCGGCGATGGGGTCGCATTTCACGGTGGTCTGCAGCGCGGCCACGATGCGCTCGGTGCTCCGGCCGCGGGCGACCATCAGCCGTTCCACCTCATCGTCGGACAGCCGGATGTTGCCGGTGTCCGAGCGGCCCCAGTACACCCCGTCGACACGGTGCGGGGCGACCGGGGATTCGAGGACCTCAATGATCAGGAACCCGTAGCCGAGGTTGGCGGGGTCCTCGGCTTCGGTGATCTCCACGTACACCGGGGGGTCGATCAGGTCGCGGGCCAGAGCGTCGATAGCCTCACGCATGCCGGGGTACAGCGTGGCGGGATACGGGGTGAACGTCTTGGCCTTCTTGTGCTCCTCGACCCCCACCACCAGGAAACCCCCGGAGACCGCCATCGCGGCCATGTCGGTGGCGAGGTCCCGGTGCTTCTTGGCTCGCAGCTGCGCCTTTGCCTGCGCGTCGGTCGGCCAGGTGCTCGGGTAGAACTCTCGCTTGAAGTCGATCCACGCTCTCTCCGTCGGGAGCAGGCCGTCGGCGACAGCGGCGGTAAGGGACGCGTGTTCGGTGGGCACGAGGCGCCGGGTGCTGGACATACCGACATGATCCTGCATGGCGCTGACACGGCGCGCGTGGTTCCCATCGTGGTGGCCGATCGGCCTATTCGCTCGTTCGGGATCACGGCCACTCCGCGGCCCGGTTGGGCTGAAGGGGCGTCGGACGCTGTACGGCCCCGTTCGCACTGTGGACGGCGGGCGGTCGTAGGCGCAGGTAAACCGAGGTTGGGCGTCGGCCCCGGGCCAACACAGATCCAACACAGGATGCTTGAAATTGTCGCCGTAACACAGCTACCGCACTGCTCAACACAACGGTGTGGCACGATCTGACACGGTGGCCGTCACGAGGGTGACGTCCTTCCAACGCAGCTCAGGGAAGGTATTAGGTGCTCAAATGCGGTTGACGTCGGCCTGCCAGGTCCACGCCGACCAGTACGAGCAGTACTGGACCGCCGTCACCACCCGCACCCGCGGCCTGATCGTGGACGACGCGACCGGCCGCGTGGCCGCCTGGTGCCTGCCGAAGTTCTTCAACCACGGCCAGCACGGCAAGTTCGACTACGCGCCGCCGCTGCCGGACGAGCCGTTCGAGGTCTACGACAAGGTCGACGGCTCCCTGGGCATCGTGTTCCACCACGACGGCGTCTGGCACGCGGCGTCGAAGGGCTCGTTCGTCTCCGACCAGGCCGCCTGGGCCCAGCGCCACCTGGCCAAGAAGGACACCTCGGCGCTGGACCCGTCGGTGACCTACCTCGCGGAGATCGTCTACCCCGAGAACCGCATCGTCGTGAACTACGGCGACCGCCGCGACCTGGTGCTGCTGGCCGCGTTCCGGGCCGACGGCAGCGAGCTGCCGCTGCGCGAGGCCGCCCCGGCCTGGGACGGCATCGGCTCCGTGGTCCGTACCTACGACTGGTCCGACACCTTCGGCGTGCTGGCGGCGTTCGCGGAGAAGAACCAGCACCTCGACGGCGTCGGCGCCACCGGCACCGACGCCGAGGGCTGGGTCATCCGCTTCGCCTCTGGAGTTCGTACCAAGACGAAGCTCACCGGCTACGTCTCTCTGCACTACCGGCTGACCAGCGTCGGGCCGCGGCACCTGTGGCGCGCGCTGGCCGTCGAGCTGTACCCGGAGGCCACCGACGTGCAGATCGCGCAGGCCGTCGGGGTGCAGACCAACGAGGTCGTCGGGATGCGGCGGGTCCCCGGCGGGCCGCTGGCGCCGCTGCTGGAGGGCGTGCCGGACGAGTACGACGCGTGGGTGCGCGGCGTCTGTGACGAGCTGAAGGCGCGCGCCGCCGAGCTCACCGCGACGATCGAGGACGCGCACCGCTCGCTGGCGCACCTGGCCGGGGACCGGGGCGCGTACGCGCGGGCCGCGAAGGAGTTCGACGGGTTCGTGCGTGCCGGGATGTTCCTGCTGGTGGACGGTCGGCCAATCGCGATGCACGTGTGGCGTGCGGTGAAGCCGGAGGCGACCGATGCGTTCCGGGACGACGACGAGGGCTGACGAGGGCTGACGGGGCCTGACGGGCTCAACCAGGGCTGGCGGCGGCTGCCGCCAGCCCTGCGCAATGACCGAAGCGCAATGACCGAAGCGCAATGACCGAAGCGCAATGACCGAAGCGCAATGACCGAAGCGCAATGACCGAACCGCGATGACTGAAGCGCAACGACCGAAGCGATGAATGAGGGCTGATGGACGACGACTACTTCGACGACGCGCTCCCGGACGCCGGCCCGGACCCGGTGCCCACCGGCCCCGGCGTGCCGGCCGCCAAGCCGGTGGTGCACATCATGCGCGGGCTCCCGGCCTCCGGGAAGTCGACGCTGGCCCGGCAGATGATGGCCGGGTCGCAGGGCCGGATGCGCCGCGTCAGTTTGGACGAGCTGCGCCGGATGATGGACGACAACGACGGCTCCAAGCGGCTGGGCCGTCGGCACGAGGAGACCGTGCTGGCGGTGCAGGACGCCGTGGTGCTGGCCGCGGTCGAGGGCGGGTTCGACGTCGTGGTCGACAACACGCACCTGGTCTCGCGGATCCCGAAGCGGCTGAAGAGCCTGCTCGGCGGCCGGGCGGTGTTCGAGGTGCACGACCTGACCGACGTGGACGTCGAGGAGTGCGTCCGGCGCGACGCGCAGCGTCCGAACCCGGTGGGGGAGGAGCACATCCGGGCCATGGCGCTGCGGCTGGCCTCCACGAAGTCCTCGGGCTGGAAGCTGACGGCGGAGGACCTGAACGCCGTCGTGCCGGTGCGGACGTACGTCGCGGACCCGGCGCTGCCGGCGGCGGTGCTGTGCGACATCGACGGCACCCTGGCTGACAACACGAACCGCGGGCCCTACGACTGGGCGAAGGTGGAGAGCGACGAGCTGATCGTCGCGACCGCTGACGCGCTGGTGGCGTTCGCCGAGCGCGGGGACCGCATCGTCCTGATGTCGGGGCGCGGCGACGACGTGCGCGAGGGCACGGAGCGCTGGCTCGCGGCGCACGGAGTGAAGTACGACGAGCTGTGGATGCGCAAGGCCGGCGACACGCGCGCGGACGACATCGTGAAGAGCGAGCTGTTCGACGCGCACGTGCGGGACCGGTTCGCGGTTCGGGTGGTGCTCGACGACCGCTCGCGGGTGGTGGCGCTGTGGCGGCGGATGGGGTTGACGTGCTGGCAGGTGAACTACGGGGACTTCTGAGAAGCGGAGGCTGCCGAAGCCGGTGAGTTCCTCGCCGCTGGACGCCGTCCGCGAGTCGTTCGAAACCGTCGCGGCCGACTACGCGCAGCTGGTCAAGCCGATGTTCGAGGCGGCCTCGGCGGACCGCGTTGTGCTGGCCGCCTTCGCCGGCCGGCTCCGGGACCACGGCCTCGGACCGGTTGCCGACCTGGGCTGCGGGCCCGGGCACGTGACGGCCTTCCTGGCCGAGCGCGGCGTCGAGGCGTTCGGGGTGGACCTGTCGCCGCGGATGATCGCGCTCGCCGGAGCCGCTTATCCCGGGCTGCGGTTCGACGTCGGCTCGATGACGGAGTTGGAACTTGCCGACGCCTCTCTCGGCGGGGTGCTGACGTGGTACTCCACGCATCTGCTGCCGCCGGAGTCGGTTGCGGCGGCGTTCCGGGAGATCGCCCGGACGCTGGTGCCCGGCGGGCGGCTGCTGTGGGGCTCCTACGTCGGGGTCGACGACCGGGTGCGGCCCGAGCAGGCGTACGGGCACCCGGTGACGTACGAGTTGTTCATGCTCTCGATCGAGCGGTTGGTGGGGCTGATCGAGGCCGCGGGCCTGGTCGTCGCCGATCGACAGCTCACGCGGATCCCGGGCAAGGAGCGCTGGCACGCGCGGGTCTGGGCGTCGAAGCCGCCGCGCTGGACAGCCCCGACGGATGTCGGAGTCGATCGCTAGCGTCTGATCCATGGGAATCCGGTGCGACTACTTCGCCGCCGCCTACGACGCCACGGCCGCCGCGGCGCTCGACGTCGTCGGCGGGCCCGGGGGTCGGCTGTCCGAGCACGGGTTCCACGTCGTGTCGACCACGGACTTCAACCCCTTCGCCGACGTCGCGACGGTCGAGGTGACGCTGACCGGGGAGATCTGGGAGGACGTCTGGGACCGCAGGCCCCGGCCGGTCGCAATGCGCGACGAGGGCGAGCGCCTGGTGGTGCCGATCGCGGAGGCGGCGTGCGAGGCGCTGGTCGCGGCCACCGGGCCGGCGCTCAAGGCGGCCGCGGTCGCGCTGGCGCGGAGCGTGGCGCTGCCGGGGCGGGCGCTCGCCGACACCGGGCCGATCGTCAGCCTGCTGACCGAGCTCAGGGCGCTGGCGCGGGGCGCGAGCGAGCGTGGCGAGCGGGTGTATTGCTGGCTTTGCGTGTGAACGCGGGCGAAACTCATTGCACGAGCGGTTCGCACCCTGTCACTGTGACCGTTTATGAGCTCATCGCCGTCGAAACCGTCTGACCTGGTGACCGCCGGGGACGTCGTCCTCATGCAGGGGTTGGCGCAGCGCCTGGTCGCGATCCGGCCCGATCTGGTCAACCCCGGCGCGTCGTACGGCGGGCTGGCCTGGATCTGGGGCAAGGGGCATGGCTCAGCCGGGAACAGCTGGCGTCGCGCGCTGTGGTTCGCCGAGACGCCGTCCGGCAAGGAGCTCGTCGCGTGGGTGTGGGCCGCGCTGCCGCGGTGGGTGCGCAGCAGCGACGGGTCGGTGCGCAAGGTCGAGGACGCCTCGGTCACCTTCCAGGTGCACCCCGACCACGCCGAGCTGGTCGACAAGGTCATCGGCTGGTTCGCGGACGTCGCGCCGGACGTCGATCGGCGGGTGGTCATGACGGACACTGACAAGGACATGGTGGCGCGGTGGGCGGAGTTCGGTTACCGGCCTGATTCCGCCGCCGCCGGGGAGTGGACGCGGCTGAACGAGCGCGGGCTGGGCGAGCGGGACTCGGGCGAGCGGGACTTGGGTGAGCGGCGCTTGGATGACTTGGCGAAACCCATCCTGCCGGAGGGGTATCGGTTCCGGACGGCCGCCGAGGTCCCGGCCGCGGCGGTGGCGCGGGCGCACCTGGACGCGTGGCATCCGTCCACGTACTCGGTCGAGGCGTATCAGGGGGTGCGGACGGCGGCCGGGTACCGGGAGGACCTGCACTTCCTGGTCGAGGCGCCGGACGGGACGATGGCGGCCTCGACGATCGTGTGGCTCGACGAGGCCAACCGGACTGCCGAGTTCGAGCCGGTGGGGACGCATCCGCGCTTCCGCCGGCGCGGGCTGGGGCGGGCGCTGTTGCTGCATGGGATGGGGGCTGCGCGGGATGCCGGGGCGGGGCAGATGACGGTCGCCTGCCTTGGGGCGCCGGGGAACGCCGCGCTGCGGTTGTACGAGGGGCTCGGGTTTCGGGCGATCAGTCGGGATACGGCGCTGGTCAGGCGGATGGCGGGCTGATCAGTCGGCGGTGGTGTGTGCTGGAGCGGCCGGCTGGCGCCGAAGCGATGGGTCCGGCCGCAGAGCTCACTGCTCAGTGCTCACTCTCAGTGCGTCAGTCGGAAGTGATGATCGTCGCCACCCCCGCGTTCCCCAGCACCTCCCGGGCCGGGAGCGCCACGCTCTCCGCCGCCGTCAGACCGCTCGCGGCAGAGTGCGCGTCGGCGATCCGTAGCCCGACGCCGTACCCGGCGAAGTCCGGCAGCCCGGCGGTCGGCAGTCCCATGCGCCGTGCGGTGGCGTCACCGAGGACGTAGCCCGGGAGGTTCTGCATGCCGGTGGTGTCGATCGCGGCCGTGATCGTGGCGTAGGCGTGCTCCAGCTGTTCGCCGTCCAGGGCGCCGGCCCACGGCCCCATGGCGTCCTCGCCGGCCAGCTCGCGAACGAACGCCTCGGCCAGCCCTTCGGCCACGATCTGTTCGCCGAGCGTCACCGTCATCGGATTCCACACCACGTTCGCGTAGCGCACGTTGTGGTGCAGCTCGTGCACGGCGGCGAAGCCGATGTTGCGCAGCGCCGCGTCGGTCGGCCACATCGTCAGCATGATCGAGCCCGGGATGCCGCCGAAGCCGAAGTAGCCCGCGCTGCGCTGGATCAGGTGGTCGTCGTCGGGGTTGCCGAGCAGTAGGACCACGTGGACTGTCTCGGCGTGCTTGACACCGGGGACCGCCGCGTCCAGGTGCTCCCAGGCTTTCTGGAGCCAGTCCCGCACGTGGGACCAGACGTCGGCGTCCTGCATGGTTCGGATCGCCGGGAGGTAGCGCGCGTCGTCGCGGTCGACTCGGAAGCCGCTGCCCATGTTCTGGTGCTGCTGGACGACGTCTGCGCCGCCCATCAGGCCGAGCATGGTCTGCAAGGGTGCGTACATCTCCCGTAGTAGCTCCGGACGTTCCTCCAGCGGACGGCGCAGCAGGTCGGCGGTGGCGGACGCGGTGTCGTGGACAACAATCTTCATGGCGAGCGACGCTAAATCCTGCCGCTACGTCAAGGTCAAGTACGAGTACGAGTACGGCTACAAGTACGAGCACGAGCACGAGCACGAGTACGAGTACGCCTACAAGTACGCCTACAAGTACGCCTACAAGTACGCCTACAAGTACGAGCACGGGTAGGAGCACGAGCACGGTTGCAAGTGCGAGCACGGGTCCGAGCACGAGTACGCCTACAAGTACGAGTACCGGTACGAGCACGGGTACAAGTACGAGCACGGGTACGAGCACGGCCCGGCCGGTCCCGGCGGCACCAGCGGCACCGGGTCCGGCCCGAGCGACCGGCGATCAAAGACCGGCGCCGGCTCAGCAGAAGTGGCCCGAGTCGACCCCTTCGTCGAGCCGCTCCCAGGTGTTCGGGCCGATGATGCCGTCGGGGTTGGTGGCGCCCATGCAGTGGATCTGGAAGTTCTTGACCGCGGCCTCGGTGTTCCGGCCGAAGTCGCCGTCGATGAGGACGCCGTTGTACGGGCCGCTGCCGTAGTCGGTGGAGTGGCCGAACGCGTACGCGACGTCGATCTCACACTGGGCCTGCTCCACCGCCACGCCCTGGCTGCCGACGTACAGCTGCGGCTGGGCGTTGGTGTAGCCGCAGATGTTCGAGGTCGCGGCCTGCGCCGGCGCGGTGGCCGCCAGCGTGCCGCCGCCGATGGCGAGAACGCCGACGGCGACCGCGACGAAGCGGCGCCGCATCGGCAGAGCGAGCGAGAGGTTCGCCATGGTTCTGTTCCCTTCGGAAGGACGTTGTCTGCGACGACCGCGGTCAGGTGCCGACGTCGTCACGAAGACCATGGCGAAGGGGTGTGGCATTTCCGTGCGAATGGTGTGGCAGCCGCGTGGCAACCGGGAACCGAGCTCACGCCAGCAGTGCGCGCACCTCAGCGGCGACCTGCGCCACGTCCACGCGCGTCGAGGTGTCGACCGTCAGGAGCGTGCCGATCCCGATCGGCCCGTGGAAGTCGGCCTCCCAGCGCTCGGAGGTCAGCTCCTGGTCGGGATGCACCGCGTGCCGCGCTCCGATGGCGGCACGCTCGCGGAAGCGCTGCATGACCACTTCCTTCGGTGCCGTGCAGTGCACCTCGACCAGCTTCCCGCCCTCGCTCAGCGCGCGCAGTGCGGCGTTCTGCCGCTCGTGTCCGGTCCAGAAGTTGGCCTCCAGCACGCACTCCGGCGCGTCGGCCGCCAGCACCCACAGCAACTCCATCGCCGCCGCCCCGAGCCGCCGCGACCACCCGGCCTCGACCGGCTGGGTCCCGACCTGCGCGGCCTTGACCGGCCCGGCTCCGACCGGCGCGGCTCCGACCGGCCCGGCTCCGATCGGTCCGGTTCCGACCTGCGCCGCTTTGATCGGCCCGGCCACGACCTGCCCGGCTCCGATCGGCCCGGCCTCGACCTGCCCGGTCCCGACCTGCGCGGCCTTGACCTGCGCGGCCACGACCTGCCCGGCTCCGATCGGCCCGGCCTCGACCTGCCCGGCTCCGATCGGCCCGGTCCCGACCCCCGCGATCCCGGCCGGCTCCGTCGCCGCCAGCACGTCGTGGATCCGCTCCTTGATGCTGTCCTTCGCGAACAGCGGCATCCCCAGAGCCCGGGCCAGCGGCCGGGCGATGGTCGTCTTCCCGACGCCGGGAGCCCCCGAGATCATCACGATCGTGCGATGAAAGGGCTCTGAGTCGCTCGCCGTCGCAGAGTCGTTCACAGTCACAGGAACGTTTTACCCTCGCCCCGATACGTCGGCACCGACCGGACCACCTCATCGCCCGAGATCAGGTGCAGCGTGTCGAACCGTTCGCACAGCTCGCCGGCCTTGGTGTGCCGGAACCACACCCGGTCGCCGACGCGCAGGCTCGCGGCGACCTTGCCCAGCAGCGGCGTCTGTACCTCGCCGGCGGCCTCGTTCGGGTCGTAGGACAGTCCCGGCGGGAGGTACGGCTGCGGCAGCCGGTCCTTGCCTGCTACGCCGGAGGCCGGGTAGCCGCCGCCGAGGGCGGTCGCGGTCTCCGGTCCCGGGCGGCGCACCACCGGCAGGGCAAACAGCGCTGCGGGCCGGCCGCGGAAAGCGCGGTAGGAGTCGAACAGCCATGGCTGGTACAGGCCGGAGCCGGCGGCGATCTCGGTGACGGCGTCCTCGGCGGTGGTGCGCTCGATGCTGCCGGTGCCGCCGCCGTTGACGAACTCCAGCGGCGCCAGCTCCCGCACCGCCTCCACGATCGCGCCGCGGCGCGCTGCCAGCTCCCGGGCTGAGCGGCTCTGCATGGCGCGGATCGCGGCGCCGCGCAGCGGGCGTCCGGGCGGGGCGTCGCCGACGCCGGCGATCTGCGATTCGTAGGCCATCAGGCCGACCAGCGTGAATCCGTCGCGCCGCAGTACCTCCCGGGCCATTGCCGCGACCTGTGCCGGGGTGTGCAGCGGGGAGCGGCGCGCGCCGATGCGGATGCGGCCGCCGGCGGCGACGAAGGCGGCGTCGATGTCGATGCAGACCCGGATCGGGGCGGCCTGGCCGCCGGGCGTGCCGGCCACCGACTTCTCGATCAGGTCCAGGTGGTCGGTGCTGTCGACCATGACCGTGACGGCGGCCAGCGCGGTGGCGTCGGCGGCCAGCTCGGCGTAGGCGACGCGGTCCGCGGAGGGGTAGGCGACCACGATGTCGTCGAAGCCTTCGGCGGCCAGCCACAGCGCCTCGGGCAGCGTGAAGCCCAGGATGCCCTGGTAGCCGGGCCGGCTCAGTACTTCCTCCAGCAGTGCCCGGCAGCGCACCGACTTGCTGGCCACGCGGATCGCCTTGCCCGCGGCGCGGCGGGTCAGGTCCGCGGCGTTGGCGTGGAACGCGTCCAGGTCGACGGCGGCGAACGGCGGCTCCAGGGCTGCGGTCGCGGTGTCGAGGCGGCGGCGGTCCGCTTCGGGGCCGGGCGGAGTGGGGGGCATGAGCATCAGCCTCGCACAGGCGAGCGGCGAAGCGGTAGGCGCAAGACCCGGGTTCGGGTTACGCCGGTGGTGGCCAGGCGGCTAGTGTTCTGGGGTTCGAACGTGGATAGGGGTGTTGAGGTGCACGCGGAGCGGAATGCCTGAGCGCTGGTGGGCGGGCGCGGCGGCGAGTGTCGTGGCCGGGGCCGCCGTCGCGGTCGGCGTGGTGCTGGCCACGTCCGGGTCCGCGCGGGCGGTCCAGCCGGCGGTGGTGCCGCCCTCGCAGGCGGCCGACGAGTCGGTGCGGGCGTTGTGGCGGACGAAGCCGGTGGAGCAGGTGTTCCCCGTGAGCCTGACGCTGGGCGGCCAGTATGTGCGCCTGGGCGTCGGCGGCACGGCCGGGTGCGACGTGCTGCCGAAGGGCTTCGTGTCGGAGCTGGCCGCGGACGCCCCCGGCACCTCGTGTGTCAGGGTGCTGCGTGCCACCTACACCGACGCCACGCAGACCGTCTTCGCGACCGTCGGGGTGGTCGTCGTCGGAGGCGACCCGGTCGCCCGCGACAAGGTGTGGCGGCAGTGGTCGCCGGACGCGGACTCCAAGCGGCCGGAGCTGATGCCCGACGTGCTTCCCGTTCCCGGAACGGTGGCCGCGCACTTCGCCGACAACCAGCGCGTGGTCTGGAACTCCCAGGCCTCCAACGACGGCTCGTACCTCGTGTACGCGGTGTCGGGATTCGCCGACGGCCGAGCCGGTTCCACCGACGCCCAGCTGCGCGCCGGATCTGGCAAGGCCCTGGTCGCCGACTCCCCGCCGGTCCAGGCCGCCTCCGGGCTGTCCGACCTGTTCGCCACCGAGTTCGCCAACCCGGAGAAGGGCCAGTGACGATGCTGCGCCGAGCCTCGGCCCTGGCCGTCGCCGCGATGCTGCCGGTGCTGATCGCGGCGCCCGCCGCCCGAGCAGACCAGGTGCGGTCGGCGCAGTGGCCGATCGGCTTCCTGAACCTGCCGCAGGCGTGGAAGACCACGAAGGGCGCGGGGATCACCGTCGCGGTGCTCGACACCGGCGTCGTCGGCACCCGCGCGGACCTGACCGGCCAGGTGACCACCGGACCGGACCTGGTTGGCGGCAGCGAGAAGCCGGGCGACCCGGACTGGGGCGTGCACGGCACCGGGATGGCGTCGGTGATCGCCGGGCACGGCCACGGCCCCGGCGGCAGCCAGGGCGTCATGGGCGTCGCACCGGCCGCCAAGATCCTTTCGGTGCGGGTGATCCGGGACGACGAGAGCCCGGACCGCGGCCTGCTCCAGGCCTCGCACACGCCGATCTCCGAGGGCATCAAGTACGCCGTCGACCACGGCGCGCAGGTCATCAGCATGTCGCTCGGCGGCACCGTGCCCGGCGCGGACAGCGACAGCACCAACGAGGCCGGCGCGGTGCGCTACGCGATCGCGCACGGGGTGTCGGTGGTGGTGTCGGCGGGGAACTCCGGCGACAAGCCGGACAAGGACGTGACCGAGTACCCGGCCGGCGAGCGCGGGGTGATCGGGGTGGCGGCGGTGGACGAGAACGGCCGGCGCGCGTTCTTCTCCTCGACCGGCTGGGACGTGGCGGTCGCCGCGCCCGGCGTCGACATCCCGATGGCGCTGCCGGTCGACGACACCGCCGGGAACACCTACGCCGACTTCGGGCCGGAGATCGGCGGCGACATCCTGGTCGGCGCCGGGACCAGCCCGGCGTGCGCATACGTCGCCGGGGTCGTGGCGCTGATCCGTTCGGCGAACCCGGCGCTGAGCCCGGAGCAGGTGGCACAGATCGTGAAGGACACCGCCTCGCACCGGCCGGCCGGCGGCCGCGACGACCAGCTCGGGAACGGGATCGTGGATCCGGTGGCGGCGTTGAGGGCGGCCGCCGGGCTGGCCGCGCAGCCGGCGACACCGAAGGCTCCGGCCTACCAGGGCTCGAAGTACTTCGGGTTCGGCCCGGAGGTGGTCGCCGACCAGACCATCGGCGGGCTGAGCACCCGGCAGCGCGGGATGGCCGACGCCGCGGTCGCGTTCAGCGGCTCGCTCGTGCTCGGCGGCTGGCTGGCGGTGCGCGGGCGGCGGCGGGCCCGGGCCGCGCAGCTCGCGGGCCTCGGAGGCTTCGGTGGCGTAGGTGGCGTAGGTGGCATCGGTGGCCTCGCGGGAACGGCAGGCGCCCCCGGCGTGCCGGTGACTGCCTGGGCCGCCACTAAAGTCGAGCCCATGACCGACTTCGCTGGCCGCACGCTGGCCCCCTCCGCCTTCCCGACCGACGACGGCGCCGCGGACCCGGCGCTGCTGGCCGTCCTGGAGGCGCACGGCCGGGGCGAGGCGGCCGTCGAGCACGCCTACGGCTACCTGCTCAACGCGCGGGTGCTGGCGCCGATCGTGGCGGTGCTCGGCGAGGCCGAGGAGGTGCCGGACGAGCAGGGCCGGAACCTGCGCCGCGACAAGAACAGCGACATGGCGCTGGTGACGCTGGTCGCCCCGGACGGGACGCGGGCGCTGCCGGTGTTCACCTCGGTGGAGGCGCTGGCGACCTGGAACCCGGAGGCCCGGCCGATGCCGGTGGCGTTCCCGCGGGCTTGTGCCGCGGCGAAGGCCGAGGGCGCGGAGGTCGTGCTCGTCGACCTCGCGCGGCCGTCGTTCCTGGAGGTCGAGCCGGCGGCGGTGCGGGCGTTCGCGGCGGTGCTGGAGAAGCAGGCCGGCGAGGCCGGCGACACCGGCAGCAGTGCTGAGACCACTGAGACCAGCGAGACCAGTGAGACCAGTGCGGCCGGTGGCACCGTGGAAAATGCTGAGACCGCTGGCGCTACAGAAACCGCTGAAGAAGCCAGCTGAGAGCAGCTTCTGAGAAGCAGCCTCTAAGAACGCGCGTAGACAGCCCCGGTGAACTTCTCGCCGGGCCCCTGCCCCGGCTCGTCCGGGTACGGCGAAGCCTCCCGGAACGCCAGCTGCAGCGTCCGCAGCCCGTCGCGCAGCGGCGCCGCGTGCTGCGACCCGATCTCCGGCGCGGCCGCGGTGATCAGCCCGGCCAGCGCGGTGATCAGCTTGCGGGCCTCGTCCAGGTCCAGATCGTCCTCGCCGCCCTCGGCCAGGCCCAGCTTCACCGCCGCCGCGCTCATCAGGTGGACCGTCACCGTGCCGATGACCTCGACCGCGGGGACGTCCGCCAGGTCGCGCTGCTCGCTCGGGGCGTCGGCGCCGGCGGCGGGAATGCCCTGGGCTTCGGGGGTGTTGTCGGTCACTGCGGCTCCTCGCGGCGGATGTCTTCCGTGTGCGGATCAAGCTTCCCACGCCGTCGGCGGTGACCTCGCGGTCACGACCACCGGCCGGAAGCTGCTAGTATCGGTTCCACGACCGATCGGGCACGCTCGCGCGTGCCTCGATCCGCAAGCGGAGATTCCATCTCCCACCTGGTTCGCCCTCGGGCGGACGGGTCCGGTCACACAGCCTCACGCCTCAAGGGTGTGCGGGCGGCGTTCGCGCTCGTCCGAACAACCCCGCGGCGTCGGTCAGTCCGGTGGTGGAGCCTCGCATGCGTGTCGTGCGGGGCTTTCGTGTTTTTCGCGGGGGCCGCGCACCGAAGAAGACCCCGGGCATCGAGCCCAAAACGTAGGAGGCCCCATCAGCACTGAGCCCCGTATCAACGACCGGATCCGCGTTCCCGAAGTGCGGCTGGTCGGCCCCAACGGTGAGCAGGTCGGCATCGTGTCGATCCAGGACGCGCTCCGGCTGGCTCAGGAGCAGGACCTCGACCTGGTCGAGGTCGCGGCGACCGCGCGCCCGCCGGTCGTCAAGGTCATGGACTACGGCAAGTACAAGTACGAGTCCGCCCTGAAGGCCCGTGAGGCGCGCAAGAACCAGGCGCACACGGTCATCAAGGAGATGAAGCTCCGCCCGAAGATCGACCCGCACGACTACGAGACCAAGAAGGGTCACGTGGTGCGGTTCCTGAAGGCCGGGGACAAGGTCAAGATCACCATCATGTTCCGCGGCCGCGAGCAGTCCCGGCCCGAACTCGGCCGGCGGCTGCTGAGCAAGCTCGCCGAGGACGTGGCCGAGCTCGGCTTCGTGGAGTTCGCGCCGAAGCAGGACGGCCGCAACATGATCATGGTCCTCGGCCCGCACAAGAAGAAGACCGAGGCCATGGCCGAGGCGCGTGCGGCCAAGGAGCAGCGCAAGGCCGACGCCTCCGGCGCGTCCGGCGAGGTCGAGCACGCCGAGCACATCGAGCCCGGCGAGCTGACCGAGTCGGCCGAGCCGGTCGAGTCGGTGGAGTCGATCGAGGCGGTGGAACCGGCCGAGCAGGCCGAGGCCGTCGTCGGCGCCTCCGCCCAGGCCACCGAAGAGCAGTCCTGACCCCGGTCAGGCCGGACCGGCCCCGAGAGTTCGGCCCCCCGCACTAGCTGCGGGGCGGCAGCCCCGGGGCGAGAGCGAGAGCGGATCCGTGTGGGTAAGCACCCCGCGGATCCGCCCCATGTGAAGGAGAAACGGCGCCATGCCGAAGCAGAAGACCCACAGCGGTTCCAAGAAGCGTTTCAAGGTGACCGGCTCGGGCAAGATCATGCGCGGCCAGGCCGGCATGCGCCACAACTTCGAGCGCAAGTCCTCGGAGTACACCCGCGCCCACACCGGCGAGGTCGAGGTGGCCAAGTCCGACGTCAAGCGCATCAAGCGGCTGCTGGGCCGCTGAGGCATCCCGCGGCGCATCGCCCCCCGACCTAGTTACTGAGCAGGAGATAGAACAATGGCACGCGTCAAGCGGGCAGTGAACGCCCAGAAGAAGCGCCGGGTCGTCCTGGAACAGGCCAGCGGCTACCGCGGTCAGCGCTCGCGCCTGTACCGCAAGGCGAAGGAGCAGGTCACCCACTCCCTCGTCTACGCCTACCGGGACCGCAAGGACCGCAAGGGCGACTTCCGCCGGCTGTGGATCCAGCGCATCAACGCCGCGGTCCGCGCCGAGGGCATGACCTACAACCGGTTCATCCAGGGCCTGCACCTGGCGAACGTCGAGGTCGACCGCAAGATGCTGGCCGAGCTGGCCGTCAACGACCTCGATGCGTTCCGCGCCCTGGTCGACGTCGCGAAGAAGGCGCTGCCCTCCGACGTCAACGCGCCGAAGACCGCCGCGTAAGTCTTGGCGATCCAGCCCCACTTCGCCAGTTAGGCACGGTGAGCGATGAGCGAGGCGAGTCCTGAGCTGTCCAACCCGCGCGCACCCCGCGCGGTGGCGGCCCGGCGGCTCGCCTCGCGGTCGTTCCGGGCCAGGCAGGAGCTCTTCCTGGCCGAGGGGCCGCAGGCGGTGCGCGAGGCCGCCGAGCTCGACGGGGTGCTGGTCGAGCTGTTCACCACCGGCGAGGCCGCGGACCGGTACGGCGAGATCGTCGCCGCCGCCCGCAAGCAGGGCTCGAAGATCACCGTCGCGACCCCGGATCTGGTGGAGTCGCTGAGCGAGACCGTCACGCCGCAGGGCCTGATCGGCGTGTGCCGGTTCCTGGACGTCCCGCTCGAATCCTTCCTCGCCGCGCGCGCCCCGAAGCTGGTCGCGCTGCTGACGCATGTCCGCGACCCTGGGAACGCCGGGACCGTGATCCGCTGCGCCGACGCCGCCGGAGCGGACCTGGTGGTCGTCACCTCGGAGTCCGTCGACGTCTACAACCCCAAGGCCGTGCGCGCCTCGGCCGGCAGCCTGTTCCACGTGCCGGTCTCCGTCGGGGTCACCGCCGAGCAGGCCGTCAGCGCTCTGCGCGCCGCCGGTCTGCGGATCCTGGCCGCCGACGGCACGGGCGCCGCCGACCTCGACGACGAGCTCGACGCCGGCCGGCTGGCCCAGCCCACATGCTGGATGTTCGGCAACGAGGCCTGGGGACTGCCCGAAGCGCTGCTGGGACTGGCCGACGAGGCGGTCCGGGTGCCGATCCACGGCCGGGCCGAGAGCCTCAACCTGGCGACGGCGGCAGCAGTGTGCTTATATTCCTCTGCCCGGGCGCAACGCTAGGCGCGTCCGCCGCGAGTCCGCTCCGAGTCCCCAGGCGGTCAGGGTGGCGAATGGTTCGCCACCGTGGTCGATGATCCGTCGGAGCGGAACGATAGTCTGGCGGATCTACGGAAGGTGACGCACAAGGCGCGCAGCGCGACGACAGCGAGGGCAGGCAGGAGGACCGTCAGGTGACCGTTTCGGTCGGTGCACGCGGGGCGCGATCCGGCATGCAGCTTTTCGCCGGCGCCCTGGACGGCCTGCTGGTGCCCGACGACCTGCCGGACGGGTTCGTCGCCGCCGACACCGACGGCCTGGTGCGGGTCTTCAACCGCGCCGCGGTGACGCTCACCGGGATCCGCGCCGACGACGCCCTGGGCCGTCCGTTCGACGAGGTGTTACCGCTGCGCACGGTCGACGGCCGCGACTGGTGGCGGCTCACCGATCCCTATGGGGGCCTGGGCATAAGGACCGGCCATCGCGAGGCGCAGTTGTTCCTGCCGGACGACCCGGAGCAGGACGACCCCGAGGCCGGCACCGAACTGCTCGTCACCGCGCGCTACCAGCGCCGCGACGGCCGCTCGACGCCGGTCACCGGCCTGGTCGTGGCGCTGCGCGGAACCCAGGCCCGGCGGCGCCGGGAGCGCCGGCAGTCGGACCTGATCGCGACCGTCGCGCACGAGCTGCGCTCGCCGCTGACCAGCGTCAAGGGCTTCACCGCGACCCTGCTGGCGCGCTGGGACCGGTTCACCGACGACCAGAAGCGGATGATGCTGCAGACCGTCGACGCCGACGCCGACCGCGTGGTGCGGCTGATCGCGGAGCTGCTGGACGTCGCGCGCCTGGACTCCGGCCGGATGGAGCTGCACCGGGTGCCGGTGGACCTGCGCGAGCTGATCACCGATCAGGTGCGGGCCTGTGTGGCGCAGGGGGTGCCGGAGGAGACGTTCCGGACCCGGATCCCGCGCGGGCTGCCGCTGGTGGCCGCCGACCCGGACAAACTACGTCAAGTCCTGGCTAATCTTTTGGAAAACGCCGTGCGGCACGGCGGGGGGACTGTCACTATTGAAGTGCGGGCCGAGGACGACCGGCCCCACCCTCAAGGTCTCCATACTGAAGGTGTGTCGAGCGTGGCGGTTGCGGTGAGCGACGAAGGTCCCGGGATCCCCGAGGACCAGCTCAACCGCGTCTTCACCCGCTTCTGGCGGGGTGGTCGCCGGGGTGGGACCGGCCTTGGCCTGTCCATCGTGAAGGGTCTGGTGGAAGCGCACGGCGGATTGGTGTCCGTCGGCAACAGCCCCGAGGGTGGCGCGCGCTTCCGATTTACGCTGCCCGTCGCGTAGTTCTTCCCAGCGGAGACCACGCGCGGGCTTTCTCGCGTCCCCGCATGGGTTTCCCGTGTGCTCGGTGCTGTGTCACAGCCCGGGCGGAATCCGTGTTCGTCCGGTGACCCCTCTAGACTCGGCTCTGAACCCCGCCGACCTCGCGGGGCCATAAATCCATGGAGACAACAACAACATGTCGGCACCGAACAAGTCGTACGACCCGGTGGAAGTCGAGGCGGTGAAGCCCGACGAGGTCGCCCGCCACCGGGCCGACGCGCTGGCCGCGATCGCCGCCGCGACCTCGTTGGACGAACTGCACCAGGTGAAGATCGCCGTGACCGGCGACCGCGCCCCGCTGGCGCTGGCCAACCGGGAGATCGGCGCGCTGCCGCCGGCCGCCCGCGCCGAGGCCGGCAAGCGCATCGGCGAGGCCCGGGGCGCGGTGAAGACCGCGCTGGCCGAGCGGCAGGAGGCCCTGGAGGCCGAGCGCGACGCGCGGGTCCTGGTCGAGGAGGCCGTGGACGTCACGCTGCCCTGGGACCGCGCCCCGCGCGGCGCCCGGCACCCGCTGACCACGATCCAGGAGCGGATCGCGGACATCTTCGTGGCCATGGGCTACCAGGTGGTGGACGGTCCCGAGGTCGAGGCCGAGTGGTACAACTTCGACGCGCTGAACTTCCCGCCGGACCATCCGGTGCGCGATCTTCAGGACACCTTCTTCGTGGCCGGTAAGAACGAGGGGGAGGGGAGCGGCATGGTGCTGCGCACCCACACCTCCCCGGTGCAGGCCCGTACCCTGCTGGCGCAGGGCGCCCCGGTGTACGCCGTCTCGCCGGGCCGCACGTACCGCACCGACGAGCTCGACGCCACGCACACCCCGGTGTTCAGCCAGATCGAGGGTCTGGCCGTCGACGAGGGTCTGACGATGGGCGACCTGAAGGGCACCCTGGACCACTGGGCCAACGCCATGTTCGGCGACGGCGTGGTGACCCGGCTGCGTCCGCACTTCTTCCCGTTCACCGAGCCCTCGGCCGAGGTCGACCTGCAGTGCTTCGTCTGCAAGGGCGCCTCGGTCGGCGACCCGGACAACCCCTGCCGGACCTGCGGCTCGGAGGGCTGGATCGAGTGGGGCGGCTGCGGCATGGTCAACCCGCGCGTGCTGGTCGCGTGCGGCGTGGACCCCGAGCGCTACAGCGGGTTCGCCTTCGGGATGGGTCTTGAGCGGAGCCTGATGTTCCTGAGCAACGTGCAGGACATGCGGGACATGATCGAGGGAGACGTGCGCTTCACGCTCCCGTTCGGGATGGAGATCTGATGCACGTCCCCTACTCCTGGCTGCAGGATTACGTCGCGCTGCCGGACGGGACCACCGCTTTCGCGGTCGCGGACAAGCTGACCCAGACCGGCGGCGGCAAGCTGGAGACCATCGAGCGCGTCGGCGAGGGCCTGACCGGGCCGCTGGTCGTGGGCAAGGTGGCGGCGATCGAGGAGCTGACCGGGTTCAAGAAGCCGATCCGGCACTGCCAGGTCGTCGTCACGGCGGCCGCCGAGGGCCCGGGCTCGGCCGCCGACCCGCAGCTGATCGTCTGCGGCGCCCGCAACTTCGCGGTCGGCGACCATGTGGTCGTGGCGCTGCCCGGCGCGGTGCTGCCCGGCGACTTCCACATCGCCGCGCGCAAGACCTACAGCCGCGACTCCAACGGCATGATCTGCTCCGCGCGTGAGCTCGGCATGGGCGATGACCACGACGGCATCATCGTGCTGTCCCCGGAGTCCCCGGTCGGCGCGGACGCGATCGCCTACCTGGGCCTGGACGACGAGGTCATCGAGTTCGAAGTCACCCCGGACCGCGGCTACACGCTGTCCCTGCGCGGCCTCGCGCGGGAGGCGGCCACCGGGTTCGACGTGGCGTTCAAGGACCCGGCGGCGCTGGCCGTCCCGGCCGGCGACGACGGCGGGTACCCGGTCGTGGTCCAGGACCCGGCCGGCTGCGACCTGTTCGTGGCGCGGACCGTGACCGGCATCGACCCGAAGGCGCCCTCGCCGCTGTGGATGCAGCGCCGGCTCCAGATGTCGGGGATGCGGCCGATCTCGCTGATCGTCGACATCACCAACTACGTGATGCTGGAGCTGGGCCAGCCGATCCACGCCTACGACCGGGCCCGGCTGTCCGGGCCGATCACGGTGCGCCGGGCGGCCGCCGGCGAGGTGCTGGAGACGCTGGACGGCGCCAAGCGGCAGCTGGACCCGGGCGACCTGCTGATCACCGACGAGTCCGGGCCGATCGGCCTGGCCGGGGTGATGGGCGGGGCGTCCACCGAGATCCACGACGGGTCGACCGAGGTCGTGGTCGAGGCCGCGCACTTCGAGGCGACCTCGATCGCGCGGACCGTGCGCCGGCACAAGCTGCACTCCGAGGCCTCCAAGCGCTTCGAGCGCGGCGCGGACCCGGCCGCCGCGGCCGCCGCCGCGCAGCGCGTGGTGGACCTGCTGGTCGAGCTGGCCGGCGGCACCGCCGAGGCGGGCGTGACGGTGGTCGGCGAGGTCACCCGGCCGGCGGCGATCACGATCCCGTGGACGCACCCGGGCCGGGTGGCAGGGGTCGACTACACCCGCGAGGAGACCGAGCGCCGACTGGTACAGGTCGGCTGCGACCTGGCGCCCGCCGGGGACGAGGACGTGGTCGTCACCCCGCCGAGCTGGCGCCCGGACCTGCGCGACCCGAACGACCTGGCCGAGGAGGTGATCCGGCTGGAGGGCTTCGACCGGCTGCCCTCCACGCTGCCCAAGGTCGCCGCGGGCACCGGCTACACGCACGTGCAGCGGATCCGCCGCCGGGTCGGCATCGCGCTGGCCTCGGCCGGCTACACCGAGGTCATCGCCTACCCGTTCCTGGGCCAGGCCGACCTGGACGCGCTCGGGCTGCCGGAGGGCGACCCGCGCCGCAACACGGTGCTGCTGGCGAACCCGATCTCCGAGGAGCAGCCGTCGATGCGCACGACGCTGCTGCCCGGGCTGCTGGCGGCGCTGCGCCGCAACGTCGGCCGCGGCACGGCGGATCTGGCGCTGTTCGAGCAGGGCCTGGTGTTCCGGCCCCGCAAGGACGCAACGCCGGTGGCCCCGCGCCTGACCGTCGAGCGCCGTCCGACCGACGAGGAGCTGGCGTCCCTGGACGCCGCGCTGCCGCTGCAGCCCCGCCGCGTCGCGGTGGTGCTGTCCGGCCTGCGCGAGCCCGCCGGCTGGTGGGGCCCGGGCCGTCCGGCCGGCTGGCAGGACGCGATCGAGGCCGCGCGCGTCATCGCCGACGCCTGCCGGGTCGAGCTGGAGATCACCCAGGACCAGCACGAGCCCTGGCACCCGGGCCGCTGCGCCCGCCTGGCGGTGAACGGCCGCCTGGTCGGCCACGCCGGCGAGCTGCACCCGCGGGTCGTGGCCGAGCTGGGCCTGCCGCCCCGCACCGCCGCGATGGAGCTGGAACTGGACCGGATGATCCCGGCCGAGGAGGTGCTGACGCAGGCCCCGAGCATCTCCTCGATGCCGGTCGCCACCCAGGATGTCGCGCTGGTCGTGGACGCCGCGGTCCCCGAGCACGACGTCGAGGCGGCGCTGCGCGAGGGCGCGGGGGAGCTGCTGGAGTCGGTGCGGTTGTTCGACGTGTACACCGGGGAGCGGATCGGCGAGGGGCGCAAGTCGCTGGCTTTCGCGCTGCGGTTCCGGGCTCCGGACCGGACGCTGACGGCTGAGGAGGCGAGCCAGGCTCGGGACAGCGCGGTGGCGTTGGCCGGTGCGCGGACCGGGGCGGTGCTGCGGTCTTAGGGGCTGAGGTCTGAGCTCTGAGGTTGTTGGGGAAGCCGGGTCCCGTCCGAGTCGTTCGGATGGGACCCGGCTTCTTGTGTGCGGTGGGGTTGCTCCGTCAAGCCTTAGCGGCGCTCGAAGCTCAGCAGCGGCGCGGGTTCGCTGGGCGCCGGCGCGTCGGGGTTCCGCGCGACAGCTCGCTCCAGCCGTTCGAACCCGGTTTCCACCTCCTCCGCGGTGAGATGGTTGAAGATCGTGTGGGTCCGCAGCCGGAGCCGGTCGAGCATCTCGCCGTAGGTCCCGGGGGAGGGCTCGGTGAAGGGGCCGAAGGTGCGGACGCGCCAGCCGGCCGAGGTGAAGGTCTCGATGGCCTGGTGCAGCGGCGGGAACAGCGTGGCGTCCTTCTCGAAACCGTTCGGGAAATGCTCCAGCCACCAGATCCAGGGCATCTGGTCGCCGTACCCGGAGCGGATGATCAGCCGTCCGCCCGGCTTGACGACGCGGGCCAGTTCCCGTGCCGCCCGCGGCTTGTCCTGCACGTGGTGCCACGACAGCAGCAGCATCGCGTAGTCGGCACTGGCCGTCGGCACCGGAATGTCCTCAGCGGCGCCTGCCACGTACCGCACATCGGGGTGCTGCGACTCCGCCAGCGCCACCTCCCGCATCCGTACCGACGGCTCGACCCCGGTCACCGGCCCGAAGGCGCTCGCCAGCGCCGGGGTGAACCTGCCGGTCCCGGAGCCGACGTCTAATCCGACCAGCGGCCGCGCTTCGGGCAGCAGGGCACTGAACGCGCCGATCCACGCTGCCATCTGCGCGTCTCTCAGCGCACGCCCCCGCGCATAGTCCTGATACTGCTCGGTGTCGTAGTCGGTCAGCTTCATGCCACAGCTCCTTTGTATCTTCTCGATGTATCGGGCCGATACATCGAGAAGATAGGGTGAGGCTCGTGCCGAGCGCAAGATCTCTTCGAAGATTGCGAAGATTGCCGACCAGATCACTGACAAGAGATGTCAGGGATGTAGGTCCACAGTGGACCCATGACCACGAGCGAGAACCTGATCGACGACGGCCGCCACGACTTCGACTTCCTGGTCGGCACCTGGAAGGTCGAGCACCGCAAGCTGGCCGCGATGGCCGACCCGCACTGCACGGAGTGGGTCGAGTTCGAAGGCGTGCAGTGGCTCCGTCCCACCCTCGGCGGCCTGGCCAACGTCGACAACCTCACCGTCGAGAAGATGCCGAACGGCACCCGCTTCGAAGGCATGTCCCTGCGCCTGTTCAACCCCGAGACCCGCGAGTGGAACATCCACTGGGCCTCGACCGCCGCCCCCGGCCACCTCGACCCGCCGGTCACCGGCCGCTGGACCGGCACCCACGGGGTCTTCCACGGCACCGACACCGTCAACGGCACACCGATCGAAGTGCGCTTCGACTGGAACGTCTTCGACGCCGACACCGCACAGTGGGAGCAGGCGTTCTCGTTCGACGGCGGTCAGACGTGGGTGCACAACTGGCGGATGTCGTTCACGCGGATCTCGCGGGCGGCGGAGGCGGGGGTCTGAGGCGTCCTACGTGGCTGATGCTGACACCTGCGCGAAGCGCAGGACGTTGCCATACGGATCGATCACATGGAACGTCGGGCCGCCGGGCGCGTCCAGGTCGAGCCCCGGACGCAGCGGTGCGTTCGGGCGGGCCAGCAGTTCGGCGTGGAGGTCGAAGACGTCGGCGACCGGGAACCAGGCGACACCGTTCGGGCTGCCGTCGCCGTGGTGCTCGGACAGGTGCAGGACCGCCTGCGAGCGGGACACCTGTACGTACAGCGGCAGCCCGGGCTCGAACCGGTGCTCCCAGTCCAGGGTGAATCCCAGGTACTCGAGGTAGAACGGCAGCGCCGCCGCCACCGACATCACTCGCAGCACCGGGATGCCGGCGCCGATCTCCGGGGGAGCGTTCCTGCCCGCGCCGGGCCTTCCGGCCAGCGCGGCGAGCACGTTCCAGTCCTTCGCGCCGACCTGGTGGGCGGTCAGTTCGAGGGCGAGGCTGTGCGGGATGTCGAAGCCTGCCGCGGCGAGGTCTTCACGCAGCAGCTTGGCGAGTGCTTTGGCGCGGTCTGTATTGGCGCGGTCTGTGTTGGCACGGTCTGCACCGATGGACGCCATGGCGTCAGCCTTCCACGCGGCCCGTCCTGCCGATGCTCGCGTTGTCGGCGGGTGCCGCGATCAGAAAGCCGGAGGCCGGTGGCTGTCTGGGGCGCATTCACCGAACCCCGAGGGGCGCGAGCGGCGGGCTGCGCCTGGCCGATCTTGATATAAGTACAAATATAAACCGTAGCCGCCGCCTCGGACAGGTGCTACAGGGCGTCGGGAGCGACCACCTCCTCGCCCTCGCCGCGCGGCTCCTCGAACCGCGCGGCGAACTGGTCGAGCATCGCAGGGGTCACGGTCAGCGCGTTCGCGTCCTGACGTACGTTGCGCTCGGCGAGCCGCCGCAGGAGTTCGGCCCGGTCCACCTTCAGGTAGATCAGGCGCCAGCTCCCGCTGGCGGCCTCGACCAGTTCCTTGTACGCCTCGCGCTCCGTGCGGAGCCAGAGGCCGTAGTCCAACACCACCGAGTGACCCGCCCGGATCGCCTCGGCCAGGCGCCGCTGGACGTCTTCCACCACCGGCGCCGCACGCGCGGGGTACTCCTCCTCCGGGTAGTCGACGCCGTGGCGGCCATGGCGTGCGAAGACTTCCTCGTCGACCGACAGCCGCAGCAGGCCGTGCTCGGTCTCCAGTCGTCGCGCGTACGTCGTCTTCCCGGATCCGGTCAGCCCGGCCAGCAGGTACACGACCGGGCGGGTCAGAGCGCGATCCCGTTCAAGGTGTGATCCCGTTCAAGGGGAAGTTCCGTTCAGGGCGTGATCCAGTACTGACTCAGCCCCGACTCCCCGGGAGCCGTCGGCTCGTTCTGCGTCTCCCGGTCCAGCCGGTATCCGAGCCGGCGGGGCACCGCGGCGCTGCGCACGTTCGCCGCGTCGCAGTGGATCTCGACGCGCTCGATCCCCGGCAGGGCGAGGGCTATGTCCGTGACGCGGGCCGTGGCGCGCGTCATCACGCCGCGGCCGGTGGCGTCGGAGCGCAGCCAGTAGCCGATCTCCAGGCCGCCGGGGCCGATCCGGTCCATCAGGCCGATGGTGCCGATCAGGTCGCCGCCGGCGTCCATGATCAGCCAGTTGAAGGTCGTGCCCGCCGCCCAGCCGGTCTCCGAGCGCTCGATGAACTCCCGCTGTTGCACGCTTTCCACCGGCTCCGTGCACCACGGCATCCACGGGTGCAGCTCGGTGAAGCTGGCTTTGACGGCCTCGTGGAGTGCGTCGGTGTCGTCCAGGGCGGGGCGCCGGAGGTGGTAGCCGTCGAGGTCGACGGTCTCCGGCGGGACGACACCCGGGGCGAGGGCCTTCGGGGGTCCAGCGGGTTCAGCGGCTTCGGTCATACGTCGTGATCTTTGCGGCGCGTTCACCCGTCCGCAAGTGTTTTCCACTGTCCGTTTCGTGACAGCAGGTCATAATGCCGCGACCGTTCGTCCCAACGGGTCAGCAGGGCACGGTCGGCGTCCGGGACGACCGCGGCGAAGGCGTCGTCGCCGGCGAAGGCGCGGACCGCGTCCCAGTCGAAGAAGTACATGATCGTGCTGAACTCGACCTCGGGGGAACCGGAGTCGGCACCGCCGTCATCGGTGGCATCGGTCGCATCGGGATCGTGCCGCAGCACGTCGATCCCGAGCATCCCCGGCGTCTGCTCCCCGTTCACCGACTCGCCGGTGATCTCCTCGCGCAGCAGCGCCTCGTACGCGTCGGCGTTCTCCGGCGTGGTCCACCCGCGCCACACTCTGATGATCATGATGGCATCCCCTCTCCTCCATGGTCTTGCGCCGCGCACTCGCCGCGCAAGCCAAACGCAAGCACGCCCGCCCAGAATTGGTGTCAACCAGGGAACACCGCAAGGGACCTGGCAGGGGAGGGGTTCCGTCGGATCCGCATCGGGGGCCGGACGGACCCGGGGGGCCCGAGCACGCGGTCTGCCCGTCGTGGGGCGGTGGGCAGACCGCGCTCGTGCGTCGTACACACCTGGTCGGCCGGTCGGAGGGGGCCGGCCGAACTGGAGTGCCGGCGGCGAGCTCAGGCCCCGGTGGAGGCTCAGACCGCGTCCGCTCCGGCGATCAACTCTGCGAGGTCGGCCGCATAACCCTGACGTCCCAACGCCAAAAAGATCTCGCGAGCCTCGGACCACGCACCCCGAGCACGATCGCCCTGCCCCAGCGAAGCGCACGCCTCGCCAAGCGCCCACAACGCGTACCCCTCGCCGTCACGGTTGCCGATCGAACGATGGAGCTCCAGCGCCTTGTCGATGCAGGGGATGGCTTCCTCACCCCGGCCGTTCTTCGCGTGCAGCTTCCCCAGGTTCCCCCACGCGATGGCCAGCCGCGGCGTGTCCCCGACCGTCTCGGCCGCCGCGAGCAGCCGCGGGTACAGCTCCAGCGCCTCCTCGGGATGGCCGGAGTCCCGCAGCGCCTCGGTCAGCGCGAGCATTACCGACACCTGAAGACTGGACAGCAGCGGCGTCGCCGGCAGCGCGTCCAGCTCGGCCAGCGAGTCCCGCAGCCGTTCGGCGGCCTCCCCGGGCCGACCGCTCTGCGCGACCGTGATGGCCGCGTTGATCCGCGCCTGCGCCACGCGCTCGACGAGCCCCGCCGACTCGTAGTGCGGAACCGCCTCGCCGAACGTCGCGATCGCCTCGTCGAACCGCCCGAGCGCGCCGTAGACGATGGCCAGGCTGTTCAACTGCACGCCGGCCACCTCCGGCTCGCCGAGCTTGATCGCCGCCTCGACGCCGGCCCGCAGCGGTTCTTCGAGTTCTTCCACACGGCCCCGGATCCGGAAGCCGTGCAGCAGCACCAGCGGCAACGCGGCGGCCGTGGCATGGTCGCCCTGCGCGGCGGCAGCGGCGGCGGCCTCGAGCAGCCCGGCCGACTCGCGGTCGAACCAGTCACCGGCCTCCGGCAGCCCCGCGAACGGCGCCGGATCGGCGTCCGGAATCCACGCCTCCCACGCCAACCGCGGCCGGTTCGGGTCGAACAACCGGTCCGCGGCCGCCGCACCGGCCAGGCACCACGACGTCCAGCGGCCCACAGCCTCGTCGCGCGCCGCACCACTGTCGGACGCCACCGCGTGCCCGCGCGCCAGCTCCTGGATCAGCGGATGGAACGCGAACCGCTCCGGCGCGGCCGGCTCCAGCAGCGAGACCTGCACCAGGTGCTCCACCGCCGAGTCGGCATCGAACTCGTCGACACCGAGCACCGCCGCAGCCGCCGGCAGGCTGAAGCGCTCGCCGCCGATCAGGCTCAGCAGGCGGAAGGCGCGGGCCAGGTCGACGTCGCGGCCGGCGGCGCCGTAGTTCAGGGCGAGGTAGCTCTCTTCCAAGGGCCCGCGAAGAGCGGTGCGCTCGGCTGCGGCGACGGCTGTGGCGCGCTTCGCTTCCGCCACAGGCTGCTCAGTGCCAGTGCCAGTGCCACTGCCGGAGCTAGTGCTAGCGCTAGGGCCGGAGCCCGAGCCCGCTTCCGCGCCAGAGCCGGAGCTAGTGCCCGTGCCACTGTCGGAGCTAGTGCTAGAGCTAGGACCGGAACGGGCAGGCTGAGCCCCATCACCCAGCGCATCGATCCCCGCCAACCGCTGCCCCACAGCCTCCAACCGAGCCACCAGCGACGCGACACTCCGCCCCCGCCGCTGCGCCAGGCGTGCCCCGCAGATGCGCAGCGCGATCGGCAGCCCGCCGCATGCCTCGGCCAGCCGCCGAAGTGCCGCCGGTTCGGCCTCGGCGCGGTCGTCGCCGATGATCCGTCCCAGCATCGCCACCGCCTGGTCGGTCGGCAGCCGTCCTAACTCCACCGGCAGCTGTCCGGCCAGTCCCGGCAGTCGTCGGCGGCTCGTGACGATCACCGCGGCCGGTGCGCTGGCCGGCAGTAGCCGGCGGATCTGCGCCGAGTCGGTCGCGTCGTCCAGGACCAGGAGGACCCTGCGGTCGGCCAGCGTGTTGCGCAGCAGCGCCGTGCGCTTGTCCGCGTCACCGGGGAACTCCGTCACTCCCAGCGCTCGTAGTACCTCCGACACGAGCTCGGCCGGTCGCCGTGGCGCGCGCAGGCCGCCGAGGCGGACGAACACCTGCCCGTCCGGGAACTCCGCACGCAGCCGTTGTCCGAGCCGTACTGCGAATGACGTCTTGCCGATGCCGCCGGGTCCCGTCACCACCACGACCGGCGCCGGATCGCCGGGCTCGGCCCCGGTCAGCACCTCGGCGACGGCGGCCAGCTGGTCGGTACGGCCGGTGAAGTCGGGGAGGTCGGCGGGTAGCAGCCGCGGGGCGGCCGGACGGTCGTCGTCCTCGCGCAGGATCTCCAGGAAGGCGGCCTTCAGCTGCTCGCCGGGCTCGATCCCGGCCTCCTCGACCAGCACCCGTCGTACCCGCTGGTACTCGGCCAGGGCCTCGGCCCGCCTGCCGTCCGCGGCCAGTGCGCCGAGCAGCAGCGCGGCCGGACGCTCCCGGAACGGGTTCTCGCCCACCAGGACCCGTAGTTGGGGGATGACCGCCGTCGTGCGTCCGAGTCGGAGCTCGACCTCGAACAGCTCCTCGCGGGTCAGCAGCTCCTGCTCGTCCCAGTACCGTACGGCGTCGTCGCGCCACGGCCCGCCCGGCACGTCTGCCAGCGGCGCGCCCCGCCACAGTGCGAGCGCCGAGGTATATGTGGCGCTCGCGGTCTCCAGGTCGCCGTGCGCCGTCGCCGTCCGAGCACGGTCCCGAAGGTCGCGGAACACGTCGATGTCCAGCTCCCCGGCGTGCAGCTCGACGGTGTACCCGGAGCTGTGCGTCCGTACCCGGTCCCCGAGCGGACCCAGTGCGCCCCGCAGCCGGCTGAGGTAGCTGTGCAGCGTGCCGGCTGCGCCGGCGGGCGGCTCCAGGTTCCAGACCTGGTCGGCCAGGTCGGCGGCGGCGACGGCGCGCGGCGCGGTGAGCAGCAGTGCGGCCAAGATGGCACGCTGCCGGGGCGCCGCGACGGGACGCGGTCCGGAAGGATCTTCGACCAGCAGGGGACCGAGGACGCCGAACCGTGTGCCTGACATGGAACCGGACAGTATTGGACGCGGTATCGTGCGGGCAATTCTCAGGAAATTCTCGATACTAGAACCCGGGAAGGCGGCTGTGTCCCCCGATCGGCGTAGTGCCGGAGCGTGCCGGAGGCATCTCCCGAAGGCTGGTCGTGCGATGCCTTCCCCGGCAATCATCAAGACGTGCCCACGGGAGCCGCGGATGTCCGGTTGACGAGACGCGCTTTGCATACAGTTTCCGTATTCCGTATTCTCATGCACATGACCTACACGGCAGCGGTGGCCGGGGCGACCGGCTACGCGGGGGGCGAGCTGCTCCGGCTCCTCCTCGGGCACCCCGACTTCCAGATCGGCGCACTCACCGCCGGCGCGAGCGCCGGCTCCCGGCTCGGCGAGCACCAGCCGCACCTGGCGCCGCTGGCCGACCGCGTCGTCGCCGACACCACCGCCGAGGCGCTGGCCGGGCATGACGTCGTCTTCCTCGCGCTGCCGCACGGACAGTCCGCCGCCATCGCCGAGGCGCTGGGACCGGACACCGTGATCGTCGACTGCGGCGCCGACTACCGGCTCTCCGACGCCGCGGCGTGGGAGAAGTTCTACGGCTCCGCGCACGCCGGGACCTGGCCCTACGGCCTGCCCGAGCTGCCCGGAGCGCGCGCCGCGCTCGCCGGCGCCAAGCGCGTCGCCGTGCCCGGCTGCTTCCCGACCGTCTCCTCGCTGGCGCTGGCGCCGGCCGTGGCCGCCGGCCTGGTCGAGCCGGACGTGGTCGTGGTCGCTGCTACTGGGACCTCCGGCGCCGGCAAGTCCCTGAAGCCGAACCTGCTCGGCTCGGAGATCATGGGGAACACCGCCGCGTACAACATCGCCGGCGTGCACCGGCACACGCCGGAGATCGCGCAGAACCTCGGCGCGCTCGCCGGGGAGCCGGTGACGGTGTCCTTCACGCCGGTGCTGGTCCCGATGCCCCGCGGCATCCTGGCCACCTGCACCGCGAAGGTGAAACCGGGCGTCGGCGCCGACCAGCTGCGGGAGGCCTACCTGAAGGCCTACGACGACGAGCCGTTCGTGATCGTGCTGCCCGAGGGGCAGCTGCCGACCACCGCCGCCGTCCTTGGATCGAACGCCGTGCAGCTCCAGGTCGCGGTCGACGAGGCCGCCGGGCGCGCCGTCGTCATCGGCGCCATCGACAACCTCACCAAGGGCACGGCCGGCGGTGCCCTGCAGTGCGCGAACCTCGCACTGGGCCTGCCGGAGGCCGCCGGTCTGAGCACCGTCGGGATCGCACCGTGAACCCGACCACCACAACTACAGAGATACAGGGGAGCTGAACAGTGAGCGTCACCTCCGCGAAGGGCTTCCGAGCCGCGGGCATCGCCGCCGGGATCAAGGCCTCCGGAAACCCGGACCTGGCCCTGGTCGTCAACGACGGCCCGGCGACCGCCGCCGCCGGCGTCTTCACCTCCAACCGCGTGAAGGCCGCCCCGGTCGTGTGGTCCGAGCAGGTCCTCAAGGGCGGCGCGGTCAAGGCCGTCGTCCTGAACTCCGGCGGCGCGAACGCCTGCACCGGCCCGGCCGGCTTCCAGGACACGCACAAGACCGCCGAGGAGGCCGCCGCGCTGCTCGACGCCTCGGCCGCCGAGATCGCCGTGTGCTCCACCGGCCTGATCGGCGTCCGGCTCCCGATGGACGCGCTGCTGCCCGGGCTCAAGACCGCGACCGACGCGCTCGCCGCTGACGGCGGGCCGGCCGCCGCGACAGCCATCATGACCACCGACACCGTCGCCAAGACCGCCGAGGCGCATGGCAGCGGCTACGTCGTCGGCGGGATGGCCAAGGGCGCCGGCATGCTCGCGCCGGGGCTGGCCACCATGCTCGTGGTCGTCACCACCGACGCCGTGGCCGACGCCGCCGTGCTCGACACGGTCCTGCGCGCCGCCACGAAGGTCACCTTCGACCGTGTCGACTCCGACGGCTGCATGTCCACCAACGACACGGTCCTGCTGCTTGCCTCCGGTGCCTCCGAGACCGTCCCGGACCTCGCCGAGTTCCAGGCCGCCGTCACCTCCGTGTGCGCGGACCTGGCACGCCAGCTCGTCGGCGACGCCGAGGGCGCCACCAAGGACATCGCCGTCGAGGTCGTGCGGGCCGCCACCGAGGACGACGCGGTCCAGGTCGCCAAGGCCGTCACCCGCAGCAACCTGTTCAAGTGCGCGATGTACGGCAACGACCCGAACTGGGGCCGGGTGCTCTCCGCCGTCGGTACCACCGACGCGGCGTTCGAGCCGGACCAGCTGTCCGTGGCCATCAACGGCGTCTGGGTCTGCCGCGACGGCGGTGTCGGCGAGGACCGCGACCTGGTCGACCTCACCGGCCGCGAGGTCAAGGTCACCGTCGACCTGGCCGCCGGCACCTCCGGCGCGACCGTCTGGACCAACGACCTGACCCCCGGCTACGTCCACGAGAACTCGGCGTACTCCTCGTGAGCACCGTCCAGTCGATCGCGGCCGGCGGCGCGCGCCGGCACGAGGCCCTGGCCAAGGCCGGCATCCTCACCGAGGCCCTGCCGTGGCTGTCGGCCCTGCACGGCAAGACCGTCGTGGTGAAGTTCGGCGGCAACGCCATGATCGACGAGGAGCTGCAGGCCGCCTTCGCCAAGGACATCGTCTTCCTGCGCTACGCCGGCCTGCGGCCGGTCGTCGTGCACGGCGGCGGCCCGCAGATCAACGCCCAGCTGGACAAGCTCGGCATCGAGCACCGCTTCGCCGGCGGCCTGCGGGTCACCACCGACGAGACCATGGACGTGGTCCGCATGGTGCTCACCGGCCAGGTGCAGCGCGACATCGTCGGCCTGATCAACACCCTGGGCCCGTTCGCCGTCGGCCTGTCCGGGGAGGACGCCGACACGCTGAAGGCGGTGAAGCGGCACGCCGTCGTCGACGGCGAGAGTGTGGACATCGGCCGGGTCGGCGACGTCGAGGCGGTCAACCCCGGCGCCATCAACGCCCTGCTGGACGACGGCCGCATCCCGGTCGTGTCCTCCATCGCCCGCGCCGCCGACGGCGACGGGGTCTACAACGTCAACGCCGACACCGCCGCCGCGGCGCTGGCCGTCGGGCTGGGGGCGGAGAAGCTGGTGGTACTCACCGACGTCGAGGGCCTGTTCGCGGACTGGCCCGCCTCCGACGAGGTGATCAGCCTGCTGTCCGCCGACGAGCTGGCCGAACTGCTGCCGACGCTGTCCTCCGGGATGGTGCCGAAGATGGAGGCCTGCCTGCGGGCCGTGCGCGGCGGAGTGCCGCGGGCCCACGTTTTAGACGGCCGGGTGCCGCACGCGCTGCTACTGGAGGTCTTCACGGACGAGGGGATCGGAACGATGGTGGTGCCGGCATGAACGCCGTGGTGAATCGGGAACCGGAACCGGTGGGCGAGACCGAGCTGTTCGGGGACGCCGAGCTGTTCGGAGAGACCGCGCTGCCGGTCGTCGAACCCGGATACGGCGAAGCCTGGACCGAGCGGTACGGCGGAGCCCTGATGAACACCTTCGGCACGCCGCAGAAGGTGCTGGTGCGCGGCGAGGGCGTCTACGTCTGGGACGCCGACGGCCGCCGCTACCTGGACCTGCTGGCCGGCATCGCGGTCAACGCGCTCGGACACGCGCACCCGCTGATCGTGCAGGCCGTCACCACGCAGCTGACCACCCTCGGCCACATCTCCAACTTCTTCGCCTCGGCGCCGCAGATCGTGCTGGCCGAGCGGCTCGTGGAGCTGCTGGGCCGGGCCAACGACACCGACGCGCGGGTGTTCTTCTGCAACTCCGGCGCCGAGGCGAACGAGGCCGCGTTCAAGGCCGCGCGCCGCACCGGCCGGACCAAGATGGTCTCCACCGAGGGCTCGTTCCACGGCCGGACCATGGGCGCGCTGGCGCTGACCGGCAAGGCCGCGATCCGCGAGCCGTTCGAGCCGCTGCCGGGCGAGGTGAGCTTCGTGCCCTACGGCGACGTCGCAGCGCTCGAAGCCGCGATCGACGACGAGACCGCGGCGTTCATCGTCGAGCCGATCCAGGGTGAGAAGGGCGTCATCGCCGCCGCCCCCGGCTACCTGGAGGCGGCGCGCGAGATCACCGCCAGGCACGGCGCGCTGCTCATCCTCGACGAGGTCCAGACCGGCATCGGCCGCACCGGCAAGTGGTTCGGGCACAGCGGCACCGGCGTCGTCCCGGACCTGGTCACGCTCGCCAAGGGCCTCGGCGGCGGCATGCCGATCGGCGCGTGCGTGGGCCTGGGCCGGGCCGCGACGCTGCTCGGACCGGGACAGCACGGCTCCACCTACGCCGGCAACCCGGTCGCCTGCGCCGCCGGGCTGGCCGTGCTGCACGCCATCGAGCGCGACGACCTGCTGGCCAACGTCCGCACCGTCGGCGCGCACCTGGCCGCCGGTATCAACGCCCTGAACCACCCGGCGGTGGCCGGGGTGCGCGGCGAGGGGCTGCTGCTGGCGATCATGCTGACCGGCCCGTACTCCGCCGACGCCGCCAAGGCCGCGCTGGACGCCGGCTTCATCGTCAACGCCCCGGCCCCCGACGCCATCCGGCTCGCCCCGCCGCTCATCCTCACCACCCCGCAGGCCGACGAGTTCCTGGCCGCGCTTCCCGCCCTCCTCGACACGGCGCTCGCCGCCGCCACCCCGAAGGACGCCTGAGCATGGTCCGCCACTTCCTCCGCGACGACGACCTGAGCCCCGCCGAACAGAAGCGGGTCCTGGACCTGGCCATCGCGTTCAAGAAGGCCCCGCTGGACCACCAGGTCCTGTCCGGGCCGCGGGCGGTCGCCGTCATCTTCGACAAGCCCTCCACCCGTACCCGCGTCTCCTTCAGCGTCGGCGTCGCCCAGCTCGGCGGCTACCCGCTGGTCATCGACTCCGGCAGCAGCCAGCTCGGCCGCGGCGAGGAGATCGGCGACACCGCGCGGGTGCTGGAGCGGCAGGTCGCGGCGATCGTGTGGCGGACCTTCAGCCAGGCCCGGATCGAGGAGCTGGCCGCGGTGTCCTCGGTGCCGGTCGTCAACGCCCTGACCGACGACTTCCACCCCTGCCAGATCCTCGCCGACCTGCAGACGGTGCGCGAACACAAGGGCCGGCTGGCCGGGCTCACCATGACCTACCTCGGCGACGCCGCCAACAACATGGCGAACTCCTACCTGCTCGGCGGCGCCACCGCCGGCATGCACGTGCGGGTCTGCGGACCCGCGGAGTACCTGCCCCGGCCCGACATCGTCGCCGACGCCGAGCGCGTCGCGGAGGCCACCGGCGGCTCGGTAACGGTGAGCACCGACGTCGCCGAGGCCTGCGCCGGGGCCGACGTCCTGGTCACCGACACCTGGGTGTCCATGGGCCAGGAGGACGAGAAGGCGGCGCGCGTCGAGGTCTTCAAGCCCTACGCCCTGGACGAGGCCGCGCTGGCGCTCGGCGCCCCGGACGCGATAGTCCTTCACTGCCTCCCGGCGTATCGGGGCTATGAGATAGCGGCTTCGGTGATCGACGGCCCGCAGAGCGTGGTGTGGGACGAGGCGGAGAACAGGCTCCACGCGCAGAAGGCCCTACTCGCTTTCCTGTTGGAGTCCTCCTCATGAGCGAAGCCACCGTCCCGCAGACCCGCACCGCGCGCCACCAGCGGATCGCGCTGCTGTTGGAGCGGCACTCCGTGCGCTCCCAGGCCGAGCTGGGCCGGCTGCTGGCCGAGGACGGCCTGTCCGTCACTCAGGCCACGCTGTCGCGGGACCTCGACGAGCTCGGCGCGGTCCGGGTGCGCGACGGTGCCGGGAACCTGGTGTACGCGATCCCGGCCGAGGGCGGCGACCGCACGCCGGTGGCCGCGCAGTCCGAGCCGGTGTTCGAGCACCGGCTGCACCGGCTGCTGGGGGAGCTGCTGGTCAGCGCGGAGGCGTCGGCGAACCTGGTGGTCGTGCGCACGCCGCCGGGGGCCGCGCAGTTCATGGCCAGCGCTTTCGACAAGGCCTCGATCCCGGAGATCCTGGGCAGCATCGCCGGCGACGACACGGTGCTGCTGATCAGCCGGGAGCCCGACGGCGGCGCGGCGCTGGCCGCGAAACTGCTGGCCGCGGCCGAGAACTGATTCTTTTCACACTTACTCAGAGGGAACGGCGAGGAACATGAGCAACCCGGCACCCAAGTCGCAGCTTTGGGGCTCCCGCTTCTCCGGCGGACCGTCGGAGGCGCTGGCCGCCCTGTCGGCGTCGGTGCACTTCGACTGGCGGCTGGCGCGGTACGACCTGGCCGGCTCGCGGGCCCACGCGCGCGTCCTGAACCGCGCCGGCCTGCTCAGCGCCGAGGACCTGGCCGCGATGCTGGCCGGGCTGGACGCGCTGGAGGCCGACGTGGTCTCCGGGGCGTTCGTGGCCACGGTCGCCGACGAGGACTGCCACACCGCGCTGGAGCGCGGCCTGATCGAGAAGCTCGGGGCCGAGCTCGGCGGCCGGCTGCGGGCCGGCCGTTCGCGCAACGACCAGATCGCCACGCTGGGCCGGATGTTCCTGCGCGACCACGCGCGGCAGATCGCCTCCCTGGTGGCCGACCTCGAGCAGGCGCTGATCGACCAGGCGTCGGCGCACATGGACGTGGCCATGCCCGGCCGCACCCACCTGCAGCACGCGCAGCCGGTGCTGTTCGCGCACCACATCCTGGCGCACGCGCAGGCGCTGTCCCGGGACGCCGAGCGGCTGCGGGACTGGGACAAGCGGGCCGACGTCTCGCCGTACGGCTCCGGCGCGCTGGCCGGCTCGACGCTCGGGCTGGACCCCGAGGCCGTCGCGGCCGACCTGGGCTTCTCGGCCAGCGCCGCGAACTCCATCGACGGGACCGCATCGCGCGACGTGTTCGCCGAGTTCGCGTTCGTCACGGCGATGATCGGGATCGACGTCTCCCGGATCGCCGAGGAGATCATCCTGTGGACCACGAAGGAGTTCTCCTTCGTGACCCTGGACGACGCCTTCGCCACCGGCTCCTCGATCATGCCGCAGAAGAAGAACCCGGACATCGCCGAGCTGGCGCGCGGCAAGTCCGGCCGGCTGCTCGGGAACCTGACCGGCCTGCTGGCCACGCTCAAGGCCCTGCCGCTGGCCTACAACCGGGACCTGCAGGAGGACAAGGAGCCGGTGTTCGACTCGGTCGACACGCTGGAGGTGCTGCTGCCGGCGTTCACCGGGATGATCGCGACGATGGTCGTGCACGGCGACCGGATGGCGGCGCTGGCGCCGCAGGGATTCTCGCTGGCGACCGACGTCGCGGAGTGGCTGGTGCGGCAGGGCGTCCCGTTCCGGGTCGCGCACGAGGTCGCGGGCGGCTCGGTGCGGTACTGCGAGGAGCGCGGCCTCACCCTGGAGGAGCTGACCGACGCGCAGCTCGCGGAGATCTCGCCGCTGCTGACGCCCGACGTGAAGACGGTGCTGAGCGTCGAGGGGTCGCTGGCCTCGCGCGACGGCCGGGGCGGCACGGCGCCGAAGCGGGTCGCCGAGCAGCTGGAGGAGCTGGTCGCGGACGTCGCTGGGCAGCGGGGGTGGGCCGCGCGCTGATTGGTTCACAGCGAATGCGTCGCTGACCGTAGCCAGTTGGCGACGCATTCGGCATTCTGTTAGGCATCTTTGCGTTGAGGGGAGGAGATGCTTTGCGGACCAAGAGGCGGGATCCCGACGACGAGTACGGGGACGACTCACCGCGTGAGCCATGGTCAGAGGTGGCGCCGGGGCTGTGGATGGGGGGCCACGTCTACACGGCCGTCGACGGGATCTCGACGAGGGCCATCGTCACCGATCAGTTCGATGTGGTCTACAGCCTGACGCAGAAGGAGGGCTACGGACCTGCCCCGGGGGTGGAGCACCATGTGCTGCGCATACCCGACGACGTGCTGACCGCTCAGCAGATCCGCGACGTCGAGGAGTTCGCGGCGTCGGCGGCCTCGGACTACATCGCGGGGCGGCATGTGCTGGTGCGGTGTTGGGCCGGGATGAACCGCTCTGGGTTGGTGGTCGCAGAGGTACTCATACAGAGCGGCTATACGGCGGCGGACGCTATAGCGATGATCCGGAAGTACCGTTCGCCAGCCGCGCTGAGCAACGAGTCCTTTGTGGCGTACCTGGAGACCGGGCTCGGGCTCGCGGCCGAACTGTCGGGGCTGTGGAGCGGTTGACGGGTCCGGTTTCCGCTAAGGGCTGTGGGCGCGGCGTGGTTGACTCGCTGTATGCCTGTCGTGCCGCGGTCCTTCTTCTCGCGCCCTTCTGAGGACGTCGCACCGGACCTTCTGGGGTGCCTGCTGGTTCGGGACAGTGCGGAGGGCCGTCGTGTCCTTCGCATTACCGAGGTGGAGGCGTACGCGGGTCCGTTGGACCCTGCTTCGCACGGCTATAGAGGGAAGACTCCGCGGACCGAAGTGATGTTCGGGCCTCCGGGGTTTCTGTACGTCTACTTCACCTACGGCATGCATTACTGCATCAACTTCGTCTGTAGTCCCGATGGGGAGTGCTCGGCGGTTCTCATCCGTGCCGGGGAGATTGTCGAGGGAGCCGATCTGGCGCGGACTGTGCGAGTCGGATCCTCTGACCGCGACTTGGCGCGAGGTCCGGCGCGGCTCACCAAGGCGTTGGACCTGGGCCGGGACGACAACGGCCGCGACCTGTGCGACGGCGGTCCGTTGACGGTCCTCGCGCGGGAATCCGCCGACTTCACTGTCGCGACAGGTCCCCGCGTCGGGGTGTCGTCCGCTAAGGAGATCCCCTGGCGATTCTGGATTGAAGGCGACAAGACGGTCAGCCCCTATAAGGAGCACAAGCCCAAAGTGCGGTCCGCCACGTCGTCCTGAGTCCTGAACCCGTTCGCACGACCGGTGTCCTATACGGCAGGCTGGAGTACGACACCGATCACCTACTAGCGATGACCGCGAGGGATACCGTGACCGACATCGTCGATGACCTGAAGTGGCACGGGCTGCTGGCCCTGTCCACGGACGAGGACGCGCTGCGCAAAGCGTTCGCCGACGGGCCGGTCACCTTCTATGTGGGCTTCGACCCCACCGCGCCCTCCCTGCACTTCGGCAACCTGGTCCAGATGATCGCCGCCCGGCGCATCCAGGAGGCCGGGCACAAGCCGCTGATCCTGGTCGGCGGCTCGACCGGACTGATCGGCGACCCCAAGCCGACCTCCGAGCGCACGCTGAACAGCAAGGAGACGGTCGCGGAGTGGGTCGGCAAGATCCGCGAGCAGGTCTCCCGCTTCGTCTCCTTCGAGGGCCCCAACGCCGCGCGCGTGGTGAACAACCTCGACTGGACGGCGCCGATGTCCGCGATCGACTTCCTGCGGGACATCGGCAAGCACTTCCGGGTCGGGAAGATGCTGTCCAAGGACGCCGTGAGTACGCGTCTGAACTCCGAGGCCGGCATCAGCTACACGGAGTTCAGCTACCAGATCCTGCAGGGGATGGACTACCTGGAGCTGTACCGGCAGTACGGCTGCGTTCTGCAGACCGGCGGCAGCGACCAGTGGGGCAACATCACCGCGGGTGTCGACCTGATCCACAAGGCGGAAGGCGCCTCGGTACACGCACTGGCCACCCCGCTGCTCCTTAAGGCGGACGGCACGAAGTTCGGCAAGACAGAGTCCGGCACGGTGTGGCTCTCTGCAGAGCTGATGACGCCGTACGCCTTCTACCAGTTCTTCCTGAACTCCGAAGACGCAATGGTGGTCAGCTACCTGAAGGTGTTCAGCTTCCGGTCCCGCGAGGAGATCGAGGAACTGGAACGGCTGACGACGGAGAAGCCTCAGATGCGCGCCGCACAGAAGGCGCTCGCCGAGGAGATCACGACGCTGGTGCACGGAGCCGAGGCCACCGCCCAGGTGATCGCGGCCTCCAAGGCGCTGTTCGGCCAGGGCGACCTGGCCGAGCTCGACGAGCCGACCTTGCGCGCGGCCCTGGCCGAGCTGCCGGGCACGAAGGTCACCGAGCTGGTCCCGGTCGCGCAGCTGCTGGCCGACACCGGCCTGGTGGCCAGCCGCGGCGCCGGCCGCCGGACGATCAACGAGGGCGGCGCGTACGTGAACAACCGCAAGGTCGAGGCCGAGGACGAAGTGCCGGCCGAGGCGGACCTGCTGCACGGCCGCTGGCTGGTCCTGCGGCGCGGCAAGCGCACCCTCGGCTCGGTCGAGGTCGGGGCCTGACCTGCTGTTCCGGCCGTCGTCCGGGTCCGAGTTGACCTGAACGGCGGCCCAGCGTATAGTTTGTAGACGTTGCCCACCAGGCAGGATCAACGCAATCGCGGGATCACTCCGGGTAGCCATTCGAAGCGACATACCTCCACGGCAAGTGCGGCGCTCTGACCTTCGTCAGAAGATCAGCGAAGCGACGCAGGTGCCGTGTCGGCGTCTTCGGGTGTCGTCAGGGCTCTGACAGCCCGCCGATTTGGTCGGCGGCCACGGAGTCCGATACAGTCTGGGAACCGCCGAGGAACGGGACATTAAATCCCGCCCAAAGCAAATAGCAATAAAGCGAAAGCTGAAATTGCGAAGAACGCAGAGGATCTGCTAAGATCTAAAGCGAAGCAAGGCAAGAAAGAACAAAAGAAAAACAGCAAGACCTGACAACGCCGGGTCGCAGCCGATCGGAACGAAGGTTCCGGGACGAGTGGTTCGGGCGTCTGTTTCTTGAGAACTCAACAGTGTGTGACGAATTGTGATGCCATGCGACCTCGGTCCTGCGCTCCTCGTGAGCGATGGTCCGAGCGTCATTGAACACATGGTTGACAGTGCCCATCCCGACCCCCGTCGGGGTGTATGCGACTGTCCGCCAGGTGACTCTTCTGACACCTCATGCCGACCTTATTCCGGTCGGCTGGTGATAATCATCAATGGAGAGTTTGATCCTGGCTCAGGACGAACGC